>JAICJQ010000239.1 GCA_025928335.1 Gemmatimonadaceae bacterium | reverse complement strand
GAACGGCGCGGCTGCCGAACGGCGCGGCTGCCGAACGGCGCGGCTGCCGAACGGCGCGGCTGCCAGACGGTCGCAACAGCAAGAATGCGAGGACCGTGCAACCCTGGAATGCGAAACGGCGACGCGGAATTCAGCGTCGCCGTTTTTCTTTGCGTCTTCCTCGCCCCTCGAGTTTTCGCTCCTCGGCAGCCGCGCTTGCTGGCAGCCGCGCTATTCGGCACCTGCGCTCGCCGCTCCACCAGCTAGATAGCGGCGACTATTCCACTCACCAGCCCCGCGAATTTTTGTCCGACCCTCTGCGTCGTCTCGAGCACCTCGGCATGCGATAGCGGCGAGCTCGAAATGCCGCACGCCATGTTCGTAATGCAGCTGATCCCGAGCACGCGCATCCCTCTCGCGCGAGCGACGATCACTTCGGGCACCGTGGACATCCCGACCGCATCCGCCCCGAGCCGCTCGAGCATGCGCACCTCGGCCGGCGTCTCGTACGCCGGGCCGAGGAGTCCCGCGTATACACCGTCGCGCAGCGTGATACCCTGCTCCGCCGCGACGCGATGCGCCAGGTCGGCAAGCGACGAGTCGTACGGCTCCGACATGTCGGGAAAGCGAAGGTCGCCTTCCTCGACGGCGCCGATCAGCGGATTCCTGAACGTCAGGTTGATGTGATCGCGGATCAGCATCAAATCGCCCGGTTGCCATAGTCGATTAACGCCGCCGGCCGCGTTCGAGACGATCAACGTCCGCGCGCCGAGCGCGTGGAGCACACGCACCGGGAAGCCGGCGAGTCGTGCGTCGTGGCCCTCGTAGACATGGAAACGACCCGCCAGCGCCAGAACCGCTTTTCCGCCGAGGTTGCCGATGATCAACGCCCCCGCGTGACCGACGACCGTCGATTCAGGAAAGCCGGGAATCTCGCGGAAGGGCACTCTCGTCGGCGATTCAATGCGCTCGGCGAGTCCACCGAGCCCCGAGCCGAGGACGATGGCGATCGGCGCACCGGTACGGCCAACTCTCGAGCGAAGGAAGTCGGCAGCCGTGCCGGCGGCGCGCGTTCCGAAGGTCTCGCCCTGCTCGGTCACGGCGTCACCGCTTGCCGCCGTTGTTTCGCAACGCGGCAATCTCGGCTGTCGCGCGCTCGACCAGCGCCTCACGTTCCTGCCACGGCAGGAACGCGCTGGCGAAACCATTCACGGCGATGTCGGCGAGCTCGTCGAAGGTGAAGCCGAGCGACTTAGCCGCCCACGTGTACTCGTCGGTGAGCGTGGTGCCGCTCATCAGCCGATTGTCGGTGTTGAGGACGACGTTCATTCCTCGATCGAAGTATCGGCGAACCGGGTGTTCCTCGTATGACTCGACGGCGTGCGTCTGAACGTTGCTCGTCAGACAGATCTCGAGCGCGATGCGGCGGTCGTTCACGTACTGCGTCAGCGACTCGTCCTCGATGAGGCGCGTCGCGTGGCCGATTCGGTCTGCTCCGCAGACGTGCACGGCCTCACGGACGTACGACGCACCGGCGCCTTCGCCCGCGTGGCACGTGCAGGCGAGGTCATGCTCGCGCGCATAGGCAAAGGCCGCGGCGTGCGGCGCTGCCGGGTTCCCGAGCTCGCCACCGGCAAGGTCGAACGCGACGACTCCGCGATCCTTGTAGGCCACCGCGAGCTTGGCCAACTCCATGGACACGCCGGGTGACAGATGCCGCAAGCCGCAGATGATGACGCGGCCGATCGCGCCGCCATCCTGCTGCGCGCGCTCGAGACCGCGCAACGGGGCTTCGATTACGTCGCCGAGCGAAAGGCCACGCCGCACGTTGAGCGCAGGTGAATAGCGGATCTCGATGTACCAGACGCCGTCGCGCGCTGCGTCCATCGCCAGCTCGTACGCAATGCGCTCCAGCGCCTCGGCCGTCTGCATCACGCCGAGCGTCACGTCGAAGCGAGCGAGGTAGTCCTCGAGACTGCGCGCGTCGTCCACGCGCATGTACTCGCGTAGCGCGTCGGCGTCGTCGCGCGGAATCGGCTGCCGGTATTCGCGAGCCAGCTCGAGCAGCGTCTCCGGGCGGACGGAGCCGTCGAGGTGACAATGCAGTTCGGCTTTGGGGAGCCGCCGGAGCAGCTCGGAGTGAATCAGCGGCATCCCGTCATTCGGCGGAATCGTCTGCGGGCGCGCGATCGCGCTTTGCGACCAGGCGGATGATCGAGCCGGCACTCATCGCGGCCGACGCGTCGAGGGGGAGCCCGCGACTGTCCGTAATCAGGCGACGGCCGCCCTCGACGTCGGACGCCGCGCCGGCGTCGTATGCGCGCACGGCGTCGAGCGCGGTCGAGCCGGATGGGACGTCGACGCCCGCCGCGTTCACAAAAACACGAACCAACCGATCTGTCACTTTGAGCCAGTCAGAAGATTGCCGATCGCGGATGCCGGAACGATCCGCCAGTTCGGATGAAAATAATCGCTTGGCGTGATCGTGCCCTTTCGTCGGACCTCGTCGATGAGCAACTGACGGATCTCGAGTTGGCGGTCGTATACGACGGGCGCGTCGCGCAGCATCGAGAAGCCGCCGCCACCGGTCTGCCGATAGTTGTTGAGCGCCATCGTGAAGCTGTCGGCCGGCGTGACGGCGCGACCTTCGTAGGTCAGCGTTGTGATACGCTCTCCGACCGGTCGCGAGACGTCGATCGTGTAGTCGACGCCCGACACCATGTCGTAGTTGTAGCCGGGAATCGACCGATCGACGCCGAATCGGCCGTCGGCGGTGTGCTGGAAATATCGGGCGCTTTGCTCGAGGTAGGCGCGGAGCTGCTCGCCCGAGATCTTTACCGCGCGGAGCGTGTTGTCGTAAGGATACAGCGCCGATAGCCGCGCCAACGTGATCGGTCCGGCCGCCAGCGACGCGTCGGTCGAGAACGCCGCCGTCGATGCCAGTTGCGCGCCCGCCGCGTTCCGCTCGACCTCGAGAATGAAGTCGATGAGCGGCGTGTCGACGACGCGCGCCGAGTCGGCACGCCAAGCCACTGGCGTGGTGCCGATTGGAGTCGTTGCGTATCGAATGGTGGCGCGATGCCCTTCCTGTGTCACCGCGACCACGGCCGGGCTCTCGCGGTGGCCAACGACCGGCACAATGCTGCTCCGCCGCGACGCGACGTGCCACCGTCCATCGCGGCGCACGAGGCCGAGGTGCGCGATGGCGACGCTCGTCGCCCAGTTGCGCGGCTGCATCAGCAGCGTGCCGTTGATCACCGTGTCGGCCATCTCTTTGTGTGAGTGGCCGTATACGATTAGGTCGATCCCCGGCACCTCATACGCGATGCGCGCCGCGACGTTCTCACTGCCAACCGGCGTCGCGACGGTGTCGTAGCTCGAAGGCTCGTTGAGGCCGGAATGCACCGCGACAATCACCACCGCGGCTCCGGTGGCGCGTACTTCTCGCACCGCCAGCGCCACCTCGGGAACGATGTCGCGGACGACGATCTTTCCGGCGAGGTTGTCGCGGTCCCATACCATCGAGCCGGGCGTCGTTGCGCCGACGATGCCAATCTTCACGCCGTGGCGCGTCGAGATGGCCCACGGCCGGAATGCCCGTTGGCCGGTCGTCGTGTAGGCGTTGGCGGCGAGCAGCGGGAACTCTGCCTGACGAATCGCCCGCTGGAGCGTGGGGAGGCCGTAGTTGAATTCGTGATTTCCAATCGCCGCGGCGTCGTATTGGATCGCGTTCATCGCCGCGATCACCGGATTGAGCATCGTTGTATCGACGCGCGCCGCGACGTAGGCGAGCGGAGTACCCTGGATGATGTCGCCCGCGTCGACGACGACAGGCAGCACCGGAGCGCGGCGCAGCGAATCGATGATCGAGCCGACGCGGGCCAGCCCGCGCGTCGTGTCGGCGACGTTCGTGTAGTAGTCCCAGCCGCGGGCGCGGCCGTGCACGTCGGTGGTCGCCGCGACGACCAAATCCATCGTGCCGCCACCGGTCTGGAGCACCGGTTGACCGCCGCACGACCACGTCGCCGCGAGGGCGAGAACCGACGCCCGACGTCGGCTGAAGAATCGCATATTTCAAAGCTAGCCGACGGCCTCCGTTCGATACCAGATTGTGACGTGGGCCGCCTTCACAATTAGTGTAAAGACCGCGAGAATATGACGCGAATGACCCCGGCCCGGCCCCGCGCGACGCGATGAAGCCTCTCATCATCGGCATCGCCGGCGGGTCGGGCTCCGGAAAATCGACCGTCGCGCGGAATGTCGCGCAGGCACTGCGAACCGAGTCGGTCGCGTTCATCGACATGGACGCGTACTACCTGAACTTCGCGCACCTGCCGATCGACGAACGCCGGAAGATCAACTGGGACCATCCCGAGGCATTCGATTGGCCGTTGCTCGTCGAGCAGCTCGAACGACTGGCCGCCGGGGAAGCGGTCGATAAACCCGTATACGACTACGTGACGCACACGCGGAGTCCGAACATCGTCTCCGTGCCACCGGCGGACGTGGTCGTGATCGACGGAATCCTGCTGTTCAGCGATCCACGCGTGCGTGACCTCTGCGACGTCAAAGTCTTCGTCGATGCCGACGCGGACATCCGCCTCATTCGGCGAATCCGACGCGATATCACCAAGCGGGGACGTCCCCTTGAAGAAGTGCTGGATCAGTATCTCACGACCGTCCAACCGATGCACCTGCAATTCGTCGAGCCAACCAAACGCTACGCAGACGTGATCGTGCCGCGTGGAGGCCACAACGCCATCGCGATCGAGATGATCGTCGCGAAGATCCAGCGCCGCCTCGCGAACGCCCGGGCGGCGGTGTGACGTCACCCAACGAGGAATGCCAGTGCTTAGCGTTGGACGATTGGCGCGCGGCGATAGTTAGGGTCTTTTTTTGACAACCTCGGGATGCTCTATCCGCCGAAGCGTCCTGAGGTCGTTCCCAAAAAATCCGGGCTCGTGGCACGACGGAGCCAGCCGGATACCCACGTTAGCCCGCGCGTGTCCGCGTTAGCCCGCGAGCTTCACCAATGCGAGGTCGGCCCATAGTACCAATGGTCCAACGCGAGCCACGAGCGAGCACTTAGATTGTCTGTGACTGCTCTCGGAGGCCTGAGATGTCCACGATCATTCCTCTGAATCGAGACCAAGGACCGCGCGGAACGATCGCGCCGGGATATCGTCGGGTCGCCGCGATCGACATTGGGTCGAACTCGATCCGACAGATCGTCGCCGACGTCTCGCCTGAAGGCGCCATTCAGGTCGTCGACGAAATGAAGGCGGCGCCGCGGCTCGCGGCGGG
>JAICJQ010000099.1 GCA_025928335.1 Gemmatimonadaceae bacterium | reverse complement strand
TGGCGACGGCCCTCGTGGCCAGCTACGTGCCGGCAAGGCGAGCGGCCAAGGTCGGGCCGCTCGAGGCCCTGCGGTTGGAGTAGCGGCAGGCTCGCCGGCACGGCAAACTACGGAGTATGAACGCGCTCATGCTCCGTTCGGGAACGCTACTCGCCCTCGTCGCGGCCACGACTTGCGCTCGGCCCACCGCGACCACCATTCCGTCGACCGCTACCGATTGCAACGCGCCGCCGCGCGCCGCTTCGGTCACCGAGTCGACGCCAGGCAATCCGTTTCAAGCGTTGCCGAGCGTCGACGGCTGCTGGGTCTTCGTCTCCATCACTCGCGGCGCGAACCAGAGCGGGGCCGTCGCCGCCTATCGACGCTCGCAAGGCACGCTTCGGCGAACGCGCGAGCTGCGCATCGCCGGCTCACCGGCCGGCATGGCTCTCACCGCCGACGGAAAGCTTCTCGTCGTTTCCGACAACGATCGCGTCGCCTTCATCGACACCGATCGCTTCGTCACGGGTCACGGCGGCGCGGTGCTCGGCTATCTGATCGATCCCGCGGCAAAGGGCCGCGTCTACGCGAGCGTCACCCCCGACGACAACTTCGCGTTCATTGCCGACGAGAATTCGGCGACCGTGAGTGTCATCGACCTCGTCAAAGCGCGCGCGTCCGGTTTCCATGCATCATCCACCGTTGGAAAGATCCCGACGGGCAGCGCGCCGATCGCCATGGTCTTCTCCCCCGATCGGAAGCTCGCCTACATCACGAGCCAACACGCGCCGCCGAGCTATGGTTGGCCCATCGAGTGCAAGCGCGAAGCGAACAACGCCGCGAATGACCTTACTCCGGTGAGTCCCGCCGGCGCGGTCCACGTCGTCGACCTCGCGCGCGCCGAACGAGATCCGGCCAATGCGATCCTCGCTAGCATTCCGGCGGGGTGCAGCCCCGTGCGCCTCGTCCTCTCACCGGACGGCTCCCGTGCCTACGTCTCGGCGCGGAACTCGAACACGCTGCTGGTCTTCGACACGAAGAAACTGCTCACCGATCCACGCGCCGCGGTCATCGGCCGCGTCCCGGTTGGCTCGTCGCCCGTGGGCGTCGCCGTCGTGAACGATGGCCGCCAGATCATCGTCACCAACTCCAACCGCTTCGCCGGTGCCGCGAACGATGCTCAGAACCTGACCATCATCGACGCCGCCAAAGTCTCGGATGGCGCCACGGCGGTGAGCGGTTCGATCCCGGCAGGAGCATTTCCGCGAGAGCTTCGTGTCACGCCGGACGGCCGCACTCTCGTGCTGACGAACTTCGGATCGCGCACGATTCAACTCGTCGATCTCATGCGTCTCCCACTCGGCACGAGGTGATGCCGGAGTGTTGACCGCTGCCTGCTTCGCCTTTCTCTTCGGCCAGGTTCTTACCGCCGACGGAGAGCCCGCCACCGGGCTCCGCGTCGTCGTGCAGTGGTCGCGTAATGCCGTGTCGAGCTTCGCGCCCGACACCGTCGACCTCGATCGCCTCGCCGATTTCGATGAGCTTCGCATCCTCGTCATCCCGCGCCGGTGGACGATTCTCCATGGGTGCTACGCCGGCACGACGGTGAAGCCCGAGCTCAGCGACGCCCTTCGCCGCACCAACGATCGCGGCAGCTTCGGACGCGTCGCCGCGCATCACGTCGTCGCGTGGGACGAGGCGAGTTTTCCTCTTGGCGTCGTCCTGCGCCACGACCTCGGACCGGCGATCTCGCCTCGCGACTCGGTCGCCTTCTGGCAGGCCGCGCGACGTCGAAGCAGCGATCGGCTCGCCGTTGTTCTACCCCACGTCAGACACCACGGGCAACGATCGAACCTTCTGCAAGCGCGGAATGGCGATCCGCGCGGCGTAACCGCCGAAGACGTCGCCTTCGCGCAGATCCTCATGCGACTACGAACTTCAGAGATCCTCTGCTCGTTTGGTAGTATCATTCTGTTCGTTTGTGGGATTGGTTTTTCACTTTGCTACACTCGCCACTGAGGCGTCAATGGAAAACCTGCTGAAGGATCTGCGGTTTGCGCTGCGCTCGGTTCGCAAGCAGCCGTCCTTCACCATCACAGCCATCGCCACGCTCGCGCTTGCCATCGGGGCCGCCACGGCAATCTTCAGCGTCGTCGAGACCACTCTGCTGCGACCGCTTCCCTTCCGCACCCCCAGCCGTCTCGCTTTCCTCTGGGGCGTCGCTGGACCGCAGCGGTCTATCCGAGGCGGCTCCATCATCGAAGTCCAGGACTGGGCGCGCCTCAATCGATCCTTCGAGAACGTCGCGATCTACGATGAGACTTCGCTCAACCTTCGAACAACGCAAGGCTCCGAGCGAGTCGAAGCCGAGATGGTCTCCGCGTCATACTTCCCGATGCTTGGCGTCACCGCGGCACGCGGCCGGCTGTTCACCGCTGACGAAGATCGAGTCCCTGATGCCAATCCTCTCGTCGTGATTTCCGACGGGATGTGGAAGACGCGCTTCGGCGGTGATCCAGCGATCGTCGGCCGCACGCTCACCTTCAACGACAAGCCGTTCGAGGTCGTCGGCGTCCTTCCGCCCGGCTTCAAGGGCATCTCTTTCGACACTGACGTCTGGTTCCCCGCCGCGATGGCGCACGCCAACGGCGCCCCGCAGGATCTCACCTCGCGCGGAAGCCGATGGCTCGGCGCCATCGGTCGTTTGAAGAGCGGTGTGACTCTCGAGCAGGCACAACGGGATATCGACGCCGTCGCCGCGCAGCTCGCCCGCGACTTCCCCGGGAGCAACAAGGATCGCGGCGTCCAGCTTTTCACCCTGCGTGACAACTACCTCGGTTCCACGCGTACCATGGTGTTGGCCGTCTTCGCTGCCGTTGGCCTGTTGCTTCTCATCGCATGCGCCAATGTCACGAGCTTGCAGCTTGTGCGCGCCGCCGGTCGAGGTCGCGAGATCGCGCTACGCATCGCACTCGGCGCCGATCGTATGCGACTCGTTCAGCAGCTGATCGTCGAAGGCCTCTTGCTCGGCCTCGCATCCGCCGTCGTCGGCGTCCTCGTCGCCTATTGGGGCCTTCAGGGACTCGTCATGCTCGCCCCCGCCGGTGTCTTACCGCCGTACGCCGCTCCGTCGATCAACCTGTGGGTCTTGGGCTTCACCCTCCTCATCGCCATCGGCGCCGGTGTCGTGCTCGGGCTCGTCCCGGCGCTCCGTGGTTCACGCGTCGACGTAGTCGATTCCCTCAAGGCGGGAAGTCGGGGTTCGTCGGCAGGCTCCGGTTCCGGGACCAAGGCGAATTTGCAGCAACTGCTCGTCGTCGGCGAAACCGCGGTTGCGTTAGTGCTCCTCGTAGGCGCGGGGCTCTATGTGCGAAGCTTGCAACGTCAGTTGGCAGTCGACGTCGGATTCAACGCCCGCGACGTCGTCGCCGTCAGGTTGAACGTTCCGCAGCGCTACGCGCGGCCGCAGCTGCAACAGCTTGTGACGCAGTTGCACGATCGGCTCGCCTCCCTCCCGGCCGTTCATGGAATAGCGGTTGGTTCCGACTTGCCGCTTGGGTCAGCAAGTAGCGCGGGGTTCATCCACATCGTCGACGCCAATCAGTCGGTCCGCTTCTACCGCCACTCGGTCACGCCAGACTTTTTCTCCGCCCTCGGCGTACGTCTCGTCGGCGGACGCGTATTCACGGCCGCCGATCGCGATAGCGCACCGGCCGTCGTCGTCATCAACGAATCCATGGCAAGACGCTTTTGGCCGAGTGCCACCGCCGTCGGCAAGCGCGTTCGCCTCGGCGACGAAAAAGGACCGGAAGCAACGATCGTTGGCGTTGTTGGCGACGTACGCTACCGCGATCTTACCACGCCGCTCGCTACCAGCGAGCCCGACGTCTACTTCCCCATTGCACAGCGACCAACTGGTAACTTCGGCGTCGCGGTCCGATCGAGCGCGCCAAGTGAGGTCACCTTGAGCGCGCTACGCCGTGAGGTCGCGTCGATCGATCCCGGGATTGCCCTGTTTGGCATTACGTCGCTCGAGTCACTCATCGCGCGGCAGACGGCGAGCAGCCGGTTTGCGTCGTCCGTCCTCACCGTATTCGGCGTCGCCGCGCTTGTACTGACCCTCGTCGGCTTGTACGGTGTACTCGCCTTCATCGTGAGCATGCGTCGCCGCGAAATCGGCATCCGCCTCGCCCTCGGCGCTACGAGCAGCCGCGTCCTCGGCTCCGTCATCGGCCAAGGGCTGCGTCTCGTCGGCGTGGGTCTCGTCGCCGGCGTCGTCGTCGCCTTGGGTGTGACGCGATTGATCGCGACGCAGCTCTATGGCGTGAGCGCCTACGACCCACTGGTCTTCGTTGTAGTGCCGTTAATCCTCCTCGGCGTCGCCGCGGCGGCGAGCGCTCTCCCCGCGCGCCGGGCGGCAAGCGTGGATCCGCAAATCGCGCTGCGATCGGAATAGTCATATACGCGCGGGCCGCGCTGCTTCCTGCTCACGCTGGCGACGCTGCCCGCGGCGTTGCGTGACCGAGCGACCGAATCGGACCGTTCGCCGTCCGCGTGTTGAGCTGCGTCCCCCGGCTTGCGCCAGCCGCCGCGCGGGCCTATAATGCTCCCCGGATTATCTCCGGGGTTGCCCGCCAATGGCCCGACCGCCGAAAGAGCCAGACGACTTGCTCCGCGGTACGCTCGACGCACTCATCCTCAAGACGTTGAGCTGGGGCCCGCAACACGGCTACGGCGTCGCCCGCTGGATCAAGCAGACATCCGGCGATGCTCTCGTCGTCGAAGATCGTGCCCTGTACCTCGCCCTCCACCGCCTCGAGGATCGCGGACTCGTCGAGAGTGATTGGGGGCTTTCTGAAAACAACCGCCGGGCGCGCTTCTATCAACTCACATCCCTCGGCCGCGCCGAGCTCCGTGCCGAGGCCAAACGGCTCGCGCGCTACGCCGACGGACTCTTTCGAGTTTTGAACGCTTCGAGTTGGGAAACGCCATGATGCGCGAGCCGCCGCGCATCAACGGCATTCGCCGCGTCGTCGATCTTGGGCGGCGATCGATCGACGACGCCGTCAGTGATGAAATCGCCTTTCACATGCAGAGCCGCATCGATGAGCTGCGCGCCGCCGGCTATTCGGCCGAGGACGCGCAACGCGTCGCGTCCGCCGAATACGGCAACGTGGACGAATCGCGGCGCGAGCTCGCCGCGATCGATCGCGATCGCCGCCGGCGTGTACGCAATGGGGCGCTGTTCAATGGGCTCGGCCTGGACCTCGGTCACGCGCTTCGCTCGCTCCGCCGGAACCCGGGCTTCGCGCTCGCCGCGGTCCTCACGTTTACGCTGGGAATCGGCGCGGCGGCATCGATCTTCTCACTCGTCGACACCGTCCTTCTTCGCCCACTTCCCTATCGCGATCCCCAGCGTCTGGTCGGCGCCTGGCACAACATGCCGCGCGTCAATCTGCCGCGCGCGCCCCAGGCCGTTCAGACCTATTTCACATACCGAACGCTCGCCCATTCCATCGAAGGGATCGGGCTTTATCGCGAAGCCTCGGCGAATGTGTCGGTCCCCGGCGATGCCACCGACCCAAAACGGTTGACGATCGCCTCGTGCACCGCGTCGCTGTTCACCGTGCTCGGTGTGCAAGCGAAGATCGGTCGCGCCTTCTCCGAGGAAGAAGACCGGCCCGGCGGACCGCCCGTGGTCGTCATCAGCGACGACTTTTGGCGCTTCAGCCTCGGCGGCGATCCGAATGCCGTCGGACGCATGCTCGACGTGAACGGGGTGACACGACAGATCGTCGGCGTCATGCCAACCTCGCTCCAACTTCCGTCGGCGCGAACCGCTCTTTGGATTCCTTTGAATCTTGACCGGGCAAACCCGCCCGCGAGTGCCTTCACCTACACCGGCATTGCGCGCCTCAAGGCCGGCGTCGCCATTTCCGATGCCGAACGTGATTTTGCCGCCGTGCTACCGCGCGTCACCGATCTCTTCACGCGGTTCGTTCCCGGCATCACGATGCGCGAGATCATGGACCAGACGAGACCCCAGCCCTTTCTCACCCACTTGAGCGACGACGTCACCGGTGGCGTCGCACGCACTTTGTGGGTCATGTGCGCTGCCGCGGTCATCGTCTTCCTCGTCGCGTGCGTGAACGTCGGCAATCTCGCGCTCGTTCGTTTCGACGCCCGCCGGCGAGAGCTCGGTCTGCGGCAGGCACTCGGCGCATCCGCGGGGCGCGTTGCTCGGTGCTACGTCACGGAGCTGGCACTCGCTGCCGCGCTGGCTACGTTTGCCGCGCTCCTCATTCAGTTCTTTGCATTGCGACTCCTCGTCAACAAGGGCCCGGCTGATATCCCGCGTCTCGCCGAGCTGCGGTTCGACGCTCGCGCGATGCTTCCCGGCCTTCTGCTCGGCGCGCTCGCCGTTGTCTTGTCCGGCTCCATTCCCGTTTTGCGTCTGCTGCGCGGACATCTCGCGCTTAGAGAAGCCAGCCGAGGTGCGACGGCGAGTCGGCGTGACAATCGTACGCGCCGCGTGCTCGTCGGCGCGCAGGTTGCCTTCGCCCTCGTGGTGCTCGCCGGCTCCGCATTGTTGTTCCGCTCCTTTCAACGCCTCCAGGCCGTACGTCCCGGGTTTGACGCGCGGCGGGTCGCCACCGCGTGGGTTTCACTCCCGCCTGCCCGCTACGCCGGCGACAGCGCGATCGTGCGCTTTTATGAGAATCTTCTCGACCACGTTCGCGCCATTCCCGGCGTTTCCGCCGCCGGCTTGACGTCACGATTGCCTCTCGTCCCTCGCGGATTCAACGACAATCCACTGTATCCGGAGGGCGCAGTAACCGCCGACAGCAAGCTTCCTCCCCTGCAACTCTTCACCACCGTCGGCGGCGATTATTTCCGCGCCATCGGCATTCCACTGCTCAGTGGCAAATACTTCGATCCAATGGTCGTCCAGCGCGAGGGCGACGCGATCGTTTCCCGCCACACGGCGGAGATGTTCTGGCACGATTCCACCGGCCGAAGCGTCGTCGGGAAACGGTTCCGCGTCCTGCCGACCAGCCGCTGGTACACCATCGTCGGTGTCGTTACGGACGCCCACGACTCGTCGCTCGCGATCCGTGCATCGCCCACCGTTTACTTTCCCGAAACCATCTACACCGATCCCGCGCAGCGTCAGACCACGAGGACGATGGCTGTCGTCCTCGACGTCACGGGCGATCCCATCTCGTACACGGCATCCGTCCAGCGCGCCGTTCACGATCTCGATCCCGCCTTGCCTGTGTTCGACGTTCAGCCGATGAGCGTCGCCGTGAGTGCCTCCACGAATCGGCTCCGGCTCACCGTCATCATGTTGGCGGCCGCGGCGCTCGTTACGCTGCTGCTCGGCGCCCTCGGGCTGTATGGCGTGCTCGCCTATGTGGTATCGTTGCGTCGGCGCGAGCTCGGAATACGAATCGCCCTCGGGGCGACGCCAACCGCGGTCGCGGCCGCCACGGCGCGCGAGGGACTTGTCATCGCCGGCGTTGGCGTGCTCGTCGGAACCGGCCTGTTCACGATCGCGGCTCGCTCTCTCCGCTCGCTCTTGTTCGGTGTGACCGCAACCGATCCATTGTCCGTCGCTGCCGCCGCCGGGGTCCTCGTCGCAACGGCCTTACTCTCCACGCTGCTACCTGCTCGGCATGCGGCCGCGGTCGATCCGGCCGAAGCGTTGCGATCCGACTGAGAGGCGCCGAGTACTCGGGTGCTCGCGCTGAGCGGCTCGTGCGCCTTAGCCGGCTTGTTTCAGTGCGGTGGTTGGGGAGACACGAGTCGCACGGACAGCCGGGATTAGAATGCCGACGAACGCGCAGCCCAGGACGGACGCGATGGGAAGGGTGACCGCAATCGGGTCGAGGATCGGCATGCCGTAGAGTTGCGTGCGTAGAGCGTGCGCCACCCATACCGTGATTGGGAGACCTGCCGCGAGGCCGAAAGCGACGAGTCGTAGCCCGTCCGCCATCACGAGCCGCAGCATGTCGGAACGGTCGGCGCCGAGTGCGGCGCGGATGCCGATCTCCGCGGTGCGGCGAGTGACGGCGTAGGACATCACGCCGTACAAACCAATTCCAGCGAGGAGAAGCGCCACACCGCCGAACACGCTCGCCAATGTCGCGACCAGTCGCTGCTCGCGGATGGTGTTGCTGACGAGCGATTCGAGGGGAGCGACGACCATCTGCGGCAAGGTCGGATCCGTCGCCACGATCGCCGAACGAACGAGCGAGACGATCGACGCGGGGTCGCCGGCGGTTCGAACCGAGAGCGTGAGCGAGGGGTGAGTCTCGCCAGAGATCTGCTGGACGTACGGCGCATAGGCGCGTCGCTCGACAGCGGTCGTGAGAGAATGATCGTGCACGTCGGCGACGACACCGACGACGGTCGTTGGGACGCCGACGTCGAAATACATCGTTCGCCCGATCGCTTCCCTGTCGCCGAAGAAGAATCGCGCCGCGGACTCGTTCAGAACGACGACGCTCGGCGAGCTCGCTCGATCGCCAGCTTCGATGTCGCGCCCGCGAAGAAGGGTACCGCCGATGGCGCGAACGTAGCCGGGTCCGACGAGGTCGTAGGTGACGAGGCTGTCGTCGGAGGTGCGCCCCGCGAAGCCGGGCACGGCGACGATGGCATCGGCATCGGTGCTGAGGAAGAACCCATTCTGGGAATACGTGGCCGCGACGACGCCGGGCAGGGCGGCGAGGCGCGCCGATAGCTGGTTGGCGAGCGCCATGAACCCGGGCCCGACGATTCCTCGACGTTGCACGTCGACTTTCGCGACGACGAGATGGTCGCGGTCGAAACCGGGCGCGTCGGATTCGAGTTTTCTCAAGCTGCGCGCGAGGAGCGCAGCTCCGGTCAGCAGTACGAAGCACAGGGTGACTTGCGCCGGCACCAACCACGCGCCGACTGGAATTCGCGCGCGCCGCCCGCCACTCGCGCTCAGCCCACGGGCGCCAGCGCGCATCGTCGACGCGAGGTCAGCGCGAGAGCCGGTCACCGCCGGGGCGAGGCCGGTCCCAAACAGCGTGACCACGCCGACGAGCAACGTGAAGACGAAGACTGGCAGGTCGATGCCGCCGCCGGCTGCTTGACTGGCCTCCGCGCTCATTGCCGCCACCTGCAGTGCGCGGCTTCCCCACGACGCGAGGGCGACACCGAGCACGGAGCCGCACAGCGCAATGAGCGCCGTCTCGGTCAGCAACTGCCGCACCAGGCGTCCGCGCGCGGCGCCGAGCGCGAGCCTGACACTCATCTCCATCCGGCGCACCGCCGCGCGACCTCCAAGGAGATTGGCGAGATTCGCGCAGACGATGAGCAGCAAGAGGCCGACGGCAGCTTGGAGCGTCACGAGGGCGGCTTGAAATTTTGGGCGCACCCCGGACAATCCTTGTCGGCCGCTCGCGACGGGCACGCGCAACTTGGCCAGGCGAGCCCCCTCGCCCGGCAACGTGGCATGCGCGACGAGCTCGGCGCGAACAGCTACGGCGATCGCGGCGCGGGCTCGATCGAGCGTCACGCCGGGCGCGAGCCGGCCAAGGAAGAGCAGCCATGACGTGCCGCGATTGGCAATGGAAGCGAGGCGCGGTTGAACGATCGGCTGGAGGGCGAGCGGAAGCCAGATGTCGGTGGGGCGCTCGATGATCTCGCCGTCGAAGGACCGCGCCGCCACGCCGGCGATCGTTACGTCGGCGTCGTCGATCTTGAGACGGCGACCGATCACGTCGTTCGCGCGATCGAAGCGCCGCCGCCAATAGGAATCGCTTATCACGACGATGGGCTCGGCGCTGGACGGTGAATCACCGTTTGGCGCGAAGACACGGCCGCGCTGCGCTTTGATCCCGAGCACCGAGAAGTAGTTCGATGACACGAAACGAGCGTTCGGGTGCTCGGCGTCGCCGGGAGCCGTGTTACCGAATTGGACGTCGACGGGGCCCGCGGTCCCCGAGGCGGCAAGCCCGGTGACGGCTCGCCTGTCCGTCTCGAGCCGGGCGCGAAGGTCCCGGTACAACGGAAAGGAGAACAGATCCGCGCGCGTCGCGCCCGTGGTGTGACCGTCGACGGCCGTCATCTTTCCGATCGCGACGAGCTCCCGCGGTCGATCCACGGGGAGGGCGCGAATGAGGATGGCGTCGACGACAGCGAAGATGGCGGTGTTCGCGCCGACGCCGATGCCGAGTGTGAGGCAGGCCATCGCGGTGAGGACCGGCGTGCGGGACAGCGAACGAGCGCCCACGCGAGCGTCCTGGACGACGTCGACCGTGATGCTTCGTGATAGCGCCCCGCCGGCGCGAATCCACTCACGACCGGCGCCGGCGATGACGTCGACGAGAATCCTCCAGGTCAGCCGGCTCTCCTCGAGGAGGGCGAGGAACTCGACGCCGTAGCGATCGCGCCAGGCAGCTGGGTAAAGCGAGAGAAGTCGTCGCGCGCTGCGCGGGGTCACGTCGCTCCCAACCGCTTGAGACCCAGATGGCTGAAGGCGCGAAGTGTCTCGAGCTTGGCGCGGAGGACTCGACGCCCTTCTGGTGTGATCCGATAGGGCTGACGGCGCTCTCGTTCGTCGAGCCGGGCGATGAGCCCTTGCCGCTCGAGGCGCGTGATCGCTCCATAAAGCGCGCCCGGTCCGAGCCTCGTTCCGGACATCTCCTCGATGTCCGTGATCATGAGGTAGCCGTGCTTTGGGCCTTCGGCCAGGCTCGCCAGAACGAGGAGCGGCGGATCAGAGTAGTAGCCACGTTCGTCACGCGCCATTATTACGCCTCGCGTAGTACGTATGGCGTAATACTAGGCGGTGGTGACGGAGTGGGTCAAGGGTGCGTCGCGGGTAAGAACGCGGATGACATGAGCTGAAGATCAAAGCGCCCGGTGCCTGATCGACTTAGGACACCGGGCGTTTGGCGACTGCACCACGACTCGCGTGGTGAACTACTGCTCGTGTTCTCCCCCACGGAAAACGATGCGATAGATCCGGCCGCCCCGATCGTCCGAGACGTACAACGATCCGTCCGGCCCTTGCGCAAGACCCACCGGCCGGTGCTTGGCCGAACCGGGGAGCGCACCGTCGTTCTCGGCAAATCCGTCCGCGAAGATCTCGGCGGGTCCCGATGGCGTTCCATCGCCGTTAAACGGGACGAACTGCACGTTACCTGCTTCGTTCGGCAACGGTGCTCGGTTGAAGCCACCATGGAACGCGATGAACGCCCCGCCGCGATAATGCGACGGGAATTGATCACCAGTGTAGAAGAGCATGCTCTCCGGTGACGTGTGCGCGCCGAACGACGCCAGCGGTTGATTGTAGCTCGCGCAATCGATTCCCTGCGTTCCGCGCACGATGTGCCCATCCCCGCCGTACTCCGGCGCCAGCACTTTCTTGTGCTCGAACTCAGCGTCGAAATAGCAGTACGGCCAGCCGTTGTTGCTGCCACTTCCGATGCGAACCATTTCCTCGGCCGGGAGCACGGCCTGCTGTTCCGCGGTGAACAGCGCCGGCCAATTGTCGTGCAACATGTCGCGCCCTTGCTGCACCGCGTACGGCTGGCCGGTGCGCGGATTGACGGTGATCGAAACGAGATTGCGATATCCCGTGCCCCAATGCACGCCATTCGATTCCATCTGGTTCATGCCGCCCGCGTCGAACAACCACAGACCCGCGCGAATCGGCAACTCGGGACACGGGAATACGCCCGGCGACTCGAGGACACGATTCTGCACCTGACAGGAGTTGCTCGCCGACCCCAGGTTGACGAACAATTGGTTCCCCTCCCCCAACGCGAGGTCCTTGCTGATGTGGTCACCGGTAGTTGGCAAACCGGAAATGACGACGTCAGCACCACTCTCTGGGATCAGCCGTCCCGCCGACAAACGGTAGCGCAACACACGATCGTTCGCGCCGAAGAAGAGGGTGCCGTTTCGATACGCGAGGCCACTGCCGCCCAATCCCGCGCTGAATTGCGTCTGTTCGTCGGCCGTTCCGTCGCCGTCCCGGTCCCGAAGTCCGATGATGCCGAACGCCGGCTGCCGATTCCCCGGTGCGTTGATCGCGACGAAGACGTCACCGGCCGGTGTCACCGCGAGATGCCGCGCAGGCGCGACCACGCCGTTCTCGGTCAGATCGGCGACGACGACCGCGCAGAACCCGGGCGGAAGGGTCAGGTGCGCGTTGTCCGCTGCGCATGCCACCTGATGCGGCGATCGGTCGGTTGTCGCTGGTCCGGCCGGTGGGCTCGTTGGAACTCCCTCCTGGTCGGAACACGCGCCGAGCAGGATGGCCGTCGCCGCCGCCGTCACGGCGGCAAGGTGTGTTGAATGCAAGTGCATCGAAAGCCTCCGCGATGATGCCGTCTCTCAGGCAATCCCGATAGGCTCTCCGGCGTTCGCGGGACTCAGCCGTACTCTCGTTAAAGAATACTCGTGGTCGCTACATCCGCCCGCCCTACGATGCTGAAATTCTTGCTTTGTGCGCACATGACCCGCGACTTGGATTTGGACATTCGTACTCCACGCGGCGGGGACCAACGTCATCGAAGTCGGCCGCGCGAGCGGTCGGGCTGAGACGCGCGAGCACTTCCGCGTGCATGCGCGAGCGGAAATCCGTCACGGGCCGACCGGTGGACGGGATGAACGTCGCTTGGAGTGAGCGACGAGGCGATGCGGAGGAATTGGCCGTATGCCCGTGCCACGTGGAAGCGTTGAACAGGATGACCGACCCGGCCGCCCCGCATGCGAGGACTTCGTTGGACTGTCGGGCGAACGCATCGCCGGGCGCAACGACCGGCGATTCGGCTCGCCGATGGGACCCGGGTATGAATCGCGTGGCGCCGTTATCAGCCCGGAAGTCATCCACCATGAGGATGAGCCCAAGCATCGGCCATGCGTCCGAGGTTTGCGGCACGTCGACGTGCAGCTCTTGAGCCGGGGCATCCGCATGTAACGTTCGTGCGTGGAATGCGCTGAGCCGAAACGGCTGGCGGACGACGCGGCGAGCCGCGTCCAGCGCGGGCGGCCACGTGTAGATACGCTCGAAGAGTGCATCGCGATTGACGAAGTCGGTGATGCGCGTCGACGTGGAACCGCGGCGGACATCCTCACGTGCGGCGGTGACGGCCGCGGCGTCATACGCCAGTTGCAGTGTGCCGATCGAGGCGAATGGGCCGGGCAGAACGACAAACCCCTCCGTGTCGAGAGTGGTAGCCGCGAGCGGCGATAAGGCATCCAGTGCTGTTGCCATGCTCGGCCCGTTAGTCGCAACGCCACGTTAGGTGGTGCGAGCGAGCGTCGAACATTTCACCGGCTGGCGTGCTCATGCCGCCGCCGGTCGCGATCGCGGGTCCTTATGAGCCGAGCGATCGTCAGCATTTGACGCGCACCCCGAAACGTTAACCAGGAAAGATTCAGCAACAAAATGGCTAGCCCAAGCTGAAGGAGGCCTGGCGTAACGAGACGCGGCACCCCAATGCCGATGACCGTCGCAAGGCCGTGAACGGCCGAGACCCCACTTTCGTAGACGAGGAGCGTCGTCAATCCGAAAGAGATGACCGCGAGAAGCGCGAATCGGTTCATCCGTCAGGACCTCGTTTCAGCGTACAACGGCTGACAACACCAGGATGTTTAGTCGCCGAGCGCCGGGGCGGCGCCACGTTCGTGCGGCGGACCGGCGCGACGCGCAGCCGAGAGGGCGGCGATTGCAGCGCCGGCGCCGACGACGACGCCGACAGCAGCGGCACGAGGACTCTGAAAGAAGAGGCCGAGCGTTCCGGCGGTCGCAAGGGCGCCCCACGCGGCGAACCGCGATGCACGGAGCTCTGCCAAATTCTTACCGCGCTCCGTCGCGAGTACCAGCACTGAGAGCGTCAGTCCGTTGACGACGCCAACCATGATGCCTACGAGTGTGAAAGCGCCGACGAGTCCACCAAGGATGGGGCTACTCAAGGAGACCACGACGCCGGGCACGAGACCAAATCGAAGGACGATTCCGGTGAGAAGACCCAGTGCGGTCCACGGAACCGTTGTCGCGATCGTTGTGCGGAGGATGCCTCGAATGCGCTGGAGAATCATGCGGAACCTCAGCGAAGCATGTGTCAACGTTAACGCTCTAGTTCAACCGCAACTTTCGCTAGATGGCCGCCACGACGCGCTTCCCGACCGGGCGATGGCGTAGGAGCAAGATGATGCCGACGACGAGCGCGAACGGCGCGGTGTACAGGCCTGGAAAATACCCCTCGGCTTAAATGGCCAGGGCGACGACAAGCAGAACGACGGCGCGCCCCATTGCGGCGAGCATCAGCGCGCTGGCGCTGCCGACCACAAGGCCCGTCAGCAGCTGCTCCGTTCGGGATCGGTCGCGGCTGGACGGGTTATCCGTCACAGAATACTCGTAGCCAGCTAACGCGCAAGCTCACGTGCACGCGGATTTACGAAATGCACGACAAACTATGATTCCCAAAGCCACAAATGCGTTGCGTCGAGAATGACGACAACACGCGCGGCGAGCCTGAACGCGGAACGCCGACGACGATGAGCGGCCACCGCTGCAGCGCCGCAAAAAGAGCGGCGGCAACGAAGAACGCCGCGACAGCGCCGTGTCGCCAATGCTGCGCCACGTGACGTAACTGGCTCGAGGCGAGTACGGTCCGGAGGCTCGCGGCCAATTCAGCCGACGGCCTCACCGGAACCAGTCAGCCGCTCTTGCCCTGCACGAAGCGAATGCTGTTGCCGTCGGGATCCCGCACGTACATCTCGCGATTGTCCCAGCTCTGGTCTGTAGGCTCGACCTCGATCACCACTCTGCGCTCCGTCAGCTCCGCATGCAGGCCGTCGAGGTCGTCGACAATGAACGTTGCGACGCCGCCAGATACGCCATCACCAATAAACGACGAGATGTGAATGACGACGCCGTCGCGCTCGAGGCCCATATAGCATGGATCCGACTTGGGTTCTTCGGGGCGGTAGGCGAACCGCTGTCTGAAGCCGAGACCACGGGAGTAGTACTGTTCCGCAGCGGCCGAGTCCTTTACATGAAGCACGGGAATGGCTCGCCTGAACATGATGGATCTCCATGGGTGCGATCTAACACCCGAGTGAAGTTCCGGCCGGGTCAAAATAAAACGAGCGAAGCGAGCAATCCGCAAATCGCCCGTCTGCTTCAACGATCGTAGGCAGCAGCGCGCACGGAGGGTGGGAGTGCGCTGTTGGCATGGGATCACCCGGCGCCGGCGCTTCCGTCAAACTCGGCGACGATTGGCGGAGATCAACAGGCCAATGCCGATCGTCGCTACGAGCACGCCGTAGACGGCCCACTTCGTTTGGCCCGTCATAAAGCTGCCGGGGAGGACGTTGATTCCCTGAAGAATCCAGACACATCCCACGAGCAGACATGCAATGCCTAGGACGTTCAACGCGAGGCGCATCAATGAAGACAATGTCGAGGATTGTATGTCCGCCTAACGCCGAGTTACGGCGAACGAGTCAAATAAAAGCGCGGGCCCAGCCCGCGCCATCCGACATTGCTCGCCGGCCAAGGCGTGCCGTTGACGACGCTCCGCGAGTTCCCGACGCATCTGAGGATCGCCCGGCGCTGGGATGGCACGCCCCTGCCGCCGCTCCTGTGTGCGCGCCTCGAGCGCGAATGGGAGACCGTGCAGGCGTACACGACGCGGATTCGCGCGCTGAAACACGAGCGACGGGCGCTGCTGCGCGTCACCGATGATCCGGCGATCGCGCGTGTGCCGCGCGTGAGGTCCTCGCGAGCCGCGAGATACTCGCGAATTGCGTCGGCGATATTGTTGATCGCTTCCACTTCGGTCGCGCCCTGCGACCAGCACCCCGGGAGACCAGGCACGGAGACGCTCACGCCTTCTTCGTCGTGGTGCAGCGAAATCTTGTACTTCATCCGTACCTCCGCTCCCTCAATTTGACGCGATGCAAGATAGCCCTAAGGAATTGCGACTAATAAGCTGCGCCGCGCGATACGGACGCATCGATTCGATGCTGCCGGGCCCGACCCAAACGCGCAACTCACAACGCTCCTAAGAGCGGCGCCGGCTTCAGCCGCCTGGTTAGGCATCGCCTCTCTCGAGGTCGTGACGCAGGCGCTGAGCGTCACGGCGCGGCGGCTGGCCAAAGAGACGCGCGTACTCTCGACTGAACTGCGAAGCACTCTCGTAGCCGACCTCGCGGGCAATCACCT
>JAICJQ010000267.1 GCA_025928335.1 Gemmatimonadaceae bacterium | reverse complement strand
CCGGTGATGTTGAGGTGCGCCGCCTCCGGCCCGATGAGAAAATCGGCATCCAGGTAAATCGGCGCGTCGGTGCCACCGGCTCGATAGACGCCGACGGGAATGCCAGTGTTGTTCTCGCCGCGGAGATAGCCGTCCATTCGCAACGCGACGGCGACATCTTCGTCCGCCGCGAGGTAGACCCGTCCCATCGGAACGGGCTGTAGCGGCTCTTCCGGCATTTGCCGGAGCACGGCAGCGGTATACAGCCGGATCTCGGCGCGGTGCGTTGCGGCAAGCGACGCGCCGCCCGGCGTGCCGTCGTGACCGAGGACATCGTGGAGTGGTGTCGCCAAATCGGTGTAGCTGAATCCTTCCACGACGATGCCGTAGATCTGCGGGATCTGGCCGTTGACCGGTTGGTCGCCCTCGACGCGAACGATCGTTCCGATGCCGACGGGCGAATCGAGTGCCGTCCAGAAGTGAAATTCGTGCGGCGTGTTCGGCTTACGCTCCGTCGCGACGACGCGACCGAGCGGTGCACCCCCGGTAAGCCCGACGTTCACAGTCTCGGTCATCAAAGCACGGCTCTCAGGAATTCCTCACAGTCGCGGACGCCGTATACCATCTTGTCCCATCGCCCGTCGGGAAGCGAGACCGGCGTCGCCTCCGCGAGAATCCAGCGCGACACTTCGTCGGCCCGTGCACCTATCGCATGATCGTCCACACGGTCGGGATGCGCGATTTCGACGCGCACCAGTCCCCACATCGGGTCAGTGCCCGCGCGATCGCGCAATCGGAGGTACCAACTCGCCACCGCCGTTCGCCAGTCGGACGCGACGCGAAACACACTCGATCGCTCGCCACGTCGCATCGCAAATATTGTCACGAGTGCCTCTCCCTCGGCGTACAACGTTCGATGGCTTTTGATCACCCCAACGGCGCACGATGATCGCGCGACCGGTTCCACCCCACTGATTCCCCCATCAATCAGGAGCGGGCGATCTTCCCGACGACACCATTCTTCTGCGAGGGTATGCTCGGCGTGCTCGCGGTCGCGCTGGAGACGATGAATCGCCGCGTCGCGCGAAGCGAACGGGTGCGGTCCGTCTCGACCGTCCTCCTCGCCCGTGTCACGGAGCTCCATGCCGCTTTCCAGCAGGCGGGTCCACAACCAACCGGGGACACGACGACGATTGGCGTACAGCCGATGCGCGACGATATGCCGCCGCGTGTACAGGCGCTTGTTGCGTCGCTCGCGGATGACCGCCGCGGCCGTGCCATGGACGATGGGAGTGCCATCGTCGCACGAGTACAGCGTCCGGCTCGCCTGCGTGCCGTCGAGGAACGCGGCGAACTCCGCGATCGGTGGCTCGAACACGCGATGCGCACGCATCCCCGAGTCTTCGATGAGGATTGCGTCGACGGTCCGCGACGGCTCGGTGGCCTGGGCCAACGATTCGAGCGGCGGCTCCGATCCGGTCGCGATCGCCGCGTCGGGCAGGAGGCTCGCGAACAGCCGCACCGCCGCGCGGAACGACGCGTCGGCTTGAGTGGGCGATGACGGCTGGATCGCGGACATCGCGAGCACTCTAACCTCTGTACGTGAGGGGGACAAGCAAAACGGCGAGCCGGCGTCAAACCCTGCCAGCCAAAACCACCAGTGGCCAGCTGATCGCGCGGCGATCCTCGGGATTGCCCCAAACTGCGCTCAGCTCGCGTTCCACTTCGACAACCGGGTCGACTCCATGCAGCTTTCTGTAGCGAGCGCTCGCGGACCAAGTGCGCATGTATCCCGTGAGTTGGATGAGCGGCCAGCATTCCTCGAGTCGAAGCTCCGGAACTTCCAGGCGCTCGAAAGGGAACGGAATTCCTCGATAACCGGCTTCGACGTGCCGGCGCTCGGGAGGCCAGTAATCGCGAAGGGTCTCAAACATGAGTCGGTCGTGAATCGCGCCCGCCTTCCCTTCCATCTGCGACGGCAAGTACGTCCATGCAATGATCAAGGCACCCGGCCTCGAAACCCGTCGGACCTCGTCGTAAAACTTCGGGTGATCGAACCAGTGCAGCGCCTGGGCGACGGTGACCGCGTCGATTGATTTGCCGAGAATCGGTGCCGCTTCGGCCGCTGCCGCCACCCAGGAGATCTGTGGGTGCTCCGGACCATGCGTGAGTTGCTCGGCGCTTAGATCGGAAGCAACGACGTGGCGAAACGACTCGGCGAGATCGACTGACGCTTGGCCGCTCCCTGCGCCGCAGTCCCAGACCCGATCGTGAGCAGGAGCGACGGTTGTGATGAATTCGTACAGCGCGCGTGGGTAGCGTGGACGGAACTCAGCGTAGCCCGACGAAACGCCCGAGAAATGATCGCCCCGCACCTCGGGCGACGGCGTCACCGCACGACCGCGACCGCGACCCCGTCGTGCGTCGGCACGATGATCCCGAGCACTCGCGGGTCGGTCGCCATGCGCCGGTTGAATTCGCGAACGCCCTTCGTCCGCTCGTCCGATTCGTCGCCGTCGTAGACGCGTCCGCCCCAGAGTGCATTGTCGCCGATGAGGAGCCCTCCGGGCCGCACCAATCGAAGCGCCCACTCGAAATACGTGGGCAGCGGCTCCTTGTCGGCGTCGAGAAAGATCGCGTCGAACCGTTCACCGTCGAGCGCGGGGAGCACATCGAGCGCACGACCGACACGAACTTCGATTCGATCCGCGAGCCCGGCGCGCGTGATGTACCGGCGCGCGAATGCGGCGTGCTTCTCCTCGATGTCGATCGAGAGGAGCCGACCGTCCGGCGGCAGCGCCCGTGCCATGCAAA
Organism: Gemmatimonadaceae bacterium; assembly: GCA_025928335.1. Lineage (GTDB taxonomy): Bacteria > Gemmatimonadota > Gemmatimonadetes > Gemmatimonadales > Gemmatimonadaceae > JAQBQB01. The sequence continues at coordinate 382 of JAICJQ010000267.1, read as the reverse complement.
TCGCCGAGTAGCCGCCGAGGGTACCGACTTCGAGGACGCGCCGTGCGCCGATGGCCGTGAGCAGAACCTGTAGCAGACGCCCTTCGTCCGCCGAGATCGCGATCGGTGGCAGCCCTGTGCGGTCCGCCTCCTCGCGCAGCGACGCAAGCAACTCGTCCTCGGCGCCGAACAACCCGACGATGTAATCCCCCGCGCGGTCAGCCATGCTATTCGACGCCGATGTCCCAGGCCTGCTGCAAATCCTTTCGCGAGTAAGCGCGGAACGCGGTGAGCGTTTGTGTGCGTTGAATGCCCGGAATGGTTGGGAACACTTCGGTCACGACGTGCGCGATCTGGTCGTACTGCGCAACTCGCACAATCGCCACGAGATCCCAATCGCCGG
>JAICJQ010000159.1 GCA_025928335.1 Gemmatimonadaceae bacterium | reverse complement strand
CCTCGTCCGACACGTGCCGGAGACGTCGGAGGCGCCCGTCGCCATCGGGTTTGTCGCGGCAACGGCCTTGGTGCTGGCCGCGGCGGCGATGTATCGGTCGACGCTGCGCTGGCGCGGGATCTTCATCGCGCTACCACTGTTGGCTGGTGGCGCGATCATCAAATGGTTGCCGGCGATCGCCAATCCGCGGGTTTGGCTGTTGTACGAGGCGTGGGTGGTGACGGCGCTCGCGCTGATTGCCGTGCTCGTCGTGTTCCAGAAGAACCGCCCGGGCGCGCTGCCCGTGGGTTTGGCGCTGATCGCGGCGACGGTCGTTCTCCTCCTGCGCTACACGCCGGGAGCGGACGGCTCGTTGACCACGGTCGTCTTGCCCGTCCTCGAGTGGCAGTACCTCGGACTCTCGATCGCCTGGGTTGTTTTTGGCGCGGCATTCTTGGTACTGATCGTCGCCGGTGGGCTGTTAACGATCGCGGCGTTCGCCGACAGGAGCGCGACCGACCAAACGGCGCGGTCGAAGCTCAACCGCGCCGTCTATACGTCGCGTTTCGCGCTGGCGCTGCCCGCGGTGGCATTCTCGACGGCGACGCTTCTCGTGTGGGGCATGCTCGTCACGGCGGAATCGAACACGGCGTTCAACAAAGAGCGCGCGTACACGCCGGTCTTTCGATATCCATCGTTGATCGCGCACGTGAGGCACGACGAGGAGCAGCACAAATTTGGGTCCGGAGACACGACGAAGGGCTGTGCGGTCGCCGGCGCCCCGGGTCGGGAGACGGTTCGCTGCGCGCCGGCGTATTTCATTCGCACCTTCGCCGGCGCGCTCGACACTCCGTATGGAGTCTGGGGGAGCGCAGTGACGCTGCTCGCGGTCCTGATCGTTGTCGTCGTGCTCTTCCCGGTGATTTGGACCGAGATAAAATCCCCGCGCACGCCGCCGCTCGCACACGCCGACCGGTTCGCGGGGCGCAGCGTGCGGCTGGGGTATTGGCTGAATTTCGGCTTTGGAGCAGCGAGGATCTCCGGAGAACTGCTCGCCCTTTCCTGCCTGATCGGGTTCGTGGGACTGCTGGCGGTTTTCCCGATGCCGGCCAGTAACCTGTCAGAGCTCGCATCGAGGCTCCAGCCAGCCGCAACGGCACAATTCGGCATCGGATTCTCCGACTATGGTGGCTTCCTGTTGGGCGGCGCGTCGACGTTGAGCATTCTCGCCGTGATTCGCGTGTTGTCGAGCGGGAGCAGCGGACTGCGGCCGGCGCTGGGGATCGCCGCCGACGTGGACAACTACCTGCGCGAGCTGCCGCGCGACCGCACACCCCGCGCACGAATGGTGGAGCGTTACACGTCGCTCCTGCGCTATGTCTGTGAGTGGCGCGGTGACGCGGCCGATCCTCAGTCGAGCTACGACGCGGTCGTGATCGTAGCGCACAGCCAGGGCACGGTGATAACCGCTGACTTGCTCCGGTATCTCGAGAAGGAAGCGAAGAACGCGGACCAGGAAGCCGAGCAGCGGCGGGTGGAGGGGAAGGCCCCTCGTGACTGGGAGCCGAAGCTGAAGCGAATTCGTCGTGTGGCCGGCGTAAAGCCGCTGCCGGTGTTCATGTTCACCATGGGATCGCCACTGCGTCAGTTGTATGCCCAACGCTTTCCGCACCTGTACGGATGGGTATGCGCGGGGACGGGCGCGGCCACAGGACCCAACGCCTCGAGTCTCCTCGGAGTAGAGAAGTGGACGAATGCTTATCGGAGCGCGGACTACGTTGGGCGACGACTTTGGGGCAACTCGAAGCAAGGAAAGGCCGAGTACACTCCGAATCAGAACCCTGCACCGCCGTTGAATGGCGATGCCTGCATCGGGCCCGGCGCTCACACCCACTATTGGGACGCGACCGCCGATTGGGTCGCCAGCCGCTTGGAAGCTTTGCTGGCCGAGATCATCGGCGGTGTGCGCATCCGACCGGGAAAAGCGAACGAGATGAGCGGGGCGAACTACTCACGCCGAAACTGATACGCACTTCGGTCGACCCACTGCCGGGCTTGTACGCTCTTTCGCAGCTATATGCGTGTGACGGTTGGTCTAACTGGAAACGTTCCTCATTCGCAACACATCAGCGACATGTGCATGGCCTTTCCTCTGCGCCCAGGCGAGAGGAACGGACCACGCCGCACCTGCCGCTCTTGGGTCAGCGCCCTGTTCGAGTAAGCAATTCACCATCTCCAACCGTCCGTTCCGCGCGGCGACGCCGAGAGGGGTTGATCGGTACTCGTCGTCGATCGCGTCGATGTCCGCGCCGTGTGTGAGAAGCAGCCGGGCCTTCGCCAGTTCGCCCGTCGCCGCCATGTGGTGGAGCAGCGTGAACCGGTGCCAGTTCATGTGGTTCGCGTCCATTCCGTGCTCGAGCAGGTATTCCGCCGTTTTCTCATGTTTGAAGTAGTAATACGGCGCCCACTTCGTCACCGTGGGTACCGTCGCTCCGAGCCGCATCAGCATCGCGATCAGGTCGAGATTGCCATCGCGCGCCGGACCGGCGAGAACGCCATCGCCCCAACCTGCCCCATTGAAGTCGATCAATCGCGGATTCGCGCGAAGCAATCGCTCCGCCTCGTCGAAGCGTTGCTTCCTCACCAGTTGTTGCACTTCCTCTTTCAGGGGGTCTGCCGCGGGCCGCCGTCCACCGTGCTTCGTGAGCAGCGCAGTGAGCTCCGCATCCGCTTCGGCCTGCCGCATCGGCGTGCCGCATGAATCAATGTTGGCGTTGGGATCTGCACCCTGCGCGAGCAGCAGGGCCACGAGCTCGCGGTTCCGGTCCGTTACGGCGCTCCAGAGCGCGGTGCCCTTCGGACGGGTGCGCCCTGAACCACTTGGCATAGATAGGATCAAATCGGTCTCACGTCAATCGCCACGGCTTGCCGCGCGGTCATTCATCGCGCCCCGCGAACAGAATGAAATTGCCGTCCGGATCCCGAACGATGAAGGTGCGAGCGCCCCACGGTTCGCTTCGGAGCGACTGATCGAAGTCGACGTCCGCCGCCTGGTATTCGAGATAGAGTGGCTTCGCATCATCGAGGACTACCGTCGCGGCGAGCAGCTTTTCGGACTCACCGCGTCCCGTGTCCAGCACAGGCGAATCGACAAAGCGAAGATTCAATCGCGCTCCGTCGCGATACACCTGCGCATAGAACGGCGGCTCTCCGTAGCTGAATGCGACCTGAAAGCCAAGCTTCAGCGCATAGAACTCGAGGGATGCCGCGATGTCTCGAACGAAGAGCTGCGGCTCGGCAGCAAGGAGCGTCGTCTTAGGCTGAATACTCGAGAGAGAGTTGGGCTCGACGGGAACGGCCCGGCGTAGGGCTTCCCAACTCTCGAAGCCGGCCGTCCTCGCGACGAGTTCCTGTGCGTCAGCCAGCCTGAACGGTGCAGCCAGAATTTCGCAGTCGGACAAATGGCCGTAGCGTGGCAATATTGCTCGGATTCGCGCGGCGACCGGGTAATACTGCTCGCGGTGCCAGCGAAGGTAGAGTTTTGCCCGCTTCTTCAGGTATTCGATATTTGGCATCTGAGGCGCTCTACGGTGAGACTCGCGTAGGCGGGCGTAGCCCGTCCGGCCCGAAGGCCGTTGCGCCCTACAGCACGACGAGAACATCGTGGTCGGACGGGGTCCTGTCAATCGCTGCCACCAACCGCTAGTCAACCGTTTCCGCCTACCGGCGGTCTAACTACGGACGTGCCTCGGACGTCGAGCCTCTCCCTTCTATAGAAGAAGATGATGAAGACCGTCACTATCGTTGTCGCCGCCTTGGCCCTCGTGCTCTGCCTTGCCGCACGCCCAGCGGTCGCCCAGAACACGGCCGAAGTGGTTCGTGGCCGGGTCACGACGGATTCCGGGAAAGTCGTGAAGGGCGCCACAGTGGTCGTGACCCGCGGCCCCGACCGCTTGTCGCAGAACACGACGACGGATAGCGCCGGCAATTACAGCGTGCGGTTCGATCCGGGGACAGGCGACTACCTCGTTTACGTCGCCTTTACAGGGCTCAAGTCCGCCAGGCGTCGTGTCCAGCGGCAGGGGAACGACCGGGAGCTCGTTGCCAACTTCGTTCTCGCGGTGGACATCGCGCAGCTCGCGGCGCAGAAGGTGACCGCCGACCGGCCCGTACGTGCGTCGAACAACGTCGCGCCGACGCAGCCGGAAACGGGATCGTCGGAGAAGTTCAGCGACGGCGTGAACGGCGCGATCTCGCCGACGATCGCCGGCGATCTGAACGCGCTTGCCGCGACGCTGCCCAATGTCACCCTGACGCCGAGTGGGATCTCGATTCTCGGATCGGACCCGGCGTCGACGCTCACGACGCTGAACGGCATGAATCTGCCGGGCGGCTCGATCCCGCGCGCCGCGCGCACCGAGACGCGCGTCACGGGGACGACCTACGACGCGACGCGTGGCGGGTTCACCGGCGCGAACGTCGACGTGCGATTGGGTCCTGGCAGCCGGAGCTACCAGCGCCAGAACGGCTACGTCACGTTCGATCCGCGATCGCTCCAATACACCGACCCGACGACGCGGTCGCTGGGCACGACGAGCGGCGGTGCGCGGGCGAGCTTCGGTGCCGACGGCGAGCTGATTCGCCGCGCGCTCACCTACAACGTCGCGATCGACGTGGCGCGAAGCACGGCGGATCCCGCGACGTTGCTCGACGCCGATGCGCAGTCGCTCCTCCGCGCCGGCGCGTCGCCTGATTCGGTGGCGCGGATCATCGCGCTGTCCACGCCGCTCGGCCTTGTATCTGGCCCGGCGATTCCGTCCAACCGGCAGCACAACGCCATCACCTGGCTCGGACGGTTGGACGACACGCGCGATTCGCTGACGGGCCGCACACTCACGACCTACATCGGCTACACGACGGATGGCGCGCTCAACTTCACGCCGCTTGCGGCGCCCTCGGCCTCCGGTGAGAGAACCTCACGCACGCTCGGCGCGCAGCTCACGCTCGACAACTTCGTGGGACCTGGCCAGCGTGTGCTGACGGAGACGCGGTTCGGCGTGAGCGCGGTGCGCAATCAGACGACGCCCTACAGCAACGTTCCGGGTGCGTCGATTCTCCTTCGCACCGCGGACGTGGGCGGGGGCGGGGTGAGCGACGTTACCGGCATCACACTAGGCGGCGCGTCCTTTCTGGCAAACGAGGAGTCCCGTTGGACGGCGGAGGGAGCGAACGAGACGATCTGGAACGCGGGCGGCAGGCGACACCGCTTCAAGACGCTGCTGTGGGGGCGCGCCGACGGCCTGCATCAAGTGGGCAGCGGAAATCGGTTGGGGACGTTCAGCTTCAACTCCGTGGCCGACTTCGCGGGCAATCGGCCGAGCAGCTTCTCGCGTACCCTCTTCCAGCCGGATGCGTCGGGTAGCTCATGGAACGGAGCGGCGGCCTTCTCGCACCAGTGGTTGCCGACGCGATTCTTCAGCCTCATCTACGGCGCACGAGTCGAGGCGAACGGTTTTGGAAGCAAGCCGCCGGTGAACCCGGCGCTCGAGGAGGCGTTGGGTGTACGCACGGGCGTGGCGCCGACGATGTTCCACGTGAGCCCGCGATTAGGATTTTCATACACGTACAATCGCGACCGGGACAATGGATCGGGGGCGAGCTTCACGCCGGTTGGGCACTACTTCCGCAGTCTGACCGGGACGTTGCGCGGCGGCGTCGGCGAGTTCCGCGATCTGCTGCGCCCGAACGTGCTCGCCGACGCGTCGGCGGCCACCGGTCTGTCGGGCGGAACGTTGTCGCTCTCGTGCGTCGGGGCGGCCGTGCCGCTCCCCGATTGGACGCGCTTCGCCGGCGATCCGACGACGATCCCCGGGCAATGCCTCGACGGAAGTGGCGTGCTCGCCGAGCGTGCGCCGTCGGTGACGTTGATCGACCCCGGCTACGACGTTCCGCGCAGCTGGCGCGGGTCGCTCGACTGGACGACGAGCATTCGCAACTGGGTGATTCGAGCCAACACGTTGGGGTCGTATGATCTCTCGCTGCCGGGAGTGGTCGACGCGAATTTCACGGGCGTGTCCAAGTTGACGCTGAGCGGGGAAGGGAACCGGCCGGTGTTCGTCTCGCAGGCGGGGATCGATCCCAACACCGGCGCCGTCTCGGCGACGGAGGCACGTCGATCGCCGGCGTACGGGCGCGTCGCCGAGCGAGTGAGCGATCTCAAAGGATACGGTGGACAATTCACGCTCGGTGTCTCGCCGGATCCGTTCAAGTTTCGCGCGAAATACTCACTCTTCACGTCGTTCGGCTACACGATTCAGGAGACGCGGCGGCAGTATCGCGGGTTCGACGGCGCCGCGTTCGGCGATCCGCGAACGATGGAATGGGCGCCCGGTCCGCAAGACGCACGGCACATCTTCGTGCTGAGCGGCGGATTCTCGGCGCCGCACGTCGGGACGATCACTGGGTTTTCGCGGATTCAGTCGGGGCTGCCGTTTACCCCGATCGTGCAGGGCGACATCAATGGAGATGGGCGTTCGGGGGACCGCGCGTTCATTCCGAACCCGGCGCTGGCGGGCGATCCCTCGCTGGCGTCGCAGCTCAATGCGCTGATCGAGAACGGGTCGGACGCGGCGAGGGAGTGCATTGTCGCGAACCTCGGCCGCGCCGCCGATCGCAACGGATGCCGCGGGCCGTGGACGCAGTCGTTCAGCGTGCAGTGGACGCCGCAGTTGCCGTCGAAAGTATCGCGGCGGGTGCACGCGAATCTCTACCTGCAGAACGTGTTGGCCGGCGTGGACCAACTGGTGCACGGGGTGGATGATCTGCGCGGTTGGGGATCTCCGGCGACGCCCGATCCAACGCTGCTCGTGCCGCGCGGATTCGACGCCGCGTCAGGGCGATTCAAATACGATGTGAACGCCCGCTTTGCCGACACGCGGCCCGGCCACACGCTGTTCCGCGATCCCTTCCGGCTCGTACTCGACTTCTCGATGGATTTCTCAGTCGATTACGACTTACAGCAGCTCCGGCGAGCTGTGGAACCGGTGAAAGGACCGGAAGGATGGATTCGGCGCGGCGCCGACTCCCTGGCGGCGTTCTATCTGTCGAACACGTCGGACATTCACAAAGTGCTCATGGCCGAGTCGGATTCGTTGTTCCTGAGCGAGGCACAAATGAGGGCGCTCCGCCGCGCGGATTCAGTGTATTCGGCCCGTGTGCGCGCGATCTATATCCCACTCGGGCAGTACCTGGCGCAGGGCCACGGCGGCGCGGGAAAGGCGGAGCTCGACAGCGTGCAGGCGACGCAGAAGTTGTACTGGAAGATCTTCTGGGAGCAGCCCGAGATCGCGGACTCGATCGTGACGCCGTCGCAGCGCGAGCTGATCCCGCTGTTCAAGTCGATGCTCTCGGTGCCGAAAGAGCAGCGGGAGCACAGCCAATATCAGTTCGGGCGTCCGGTCACGCTCATCGACCGGCCGCGATCGGGTACAGCGGGATGACTCACGTCAGGTCCCCTGGGTGAATGCGATTTTCGGATCGACGCGCGCCGCGCGTCGTGCCGGGACGAACGACGCGACGGCGCCGGTAATGGCCAGGGCGGCCACCGCGGCGGCGTAGGTGAGCGGATCCTTCGCGGTCACTCCAACGAGTTGGCTCGAGAGAAGACGCGCCGCGGCGAACGAAGCGGGCAGGCCGATCAACACGCCGATCGCGACAAGCCGCAAGCCCTGGGTCACGATGAGCCGGAGAACCTGCCCGGTTCGCGCGCCGAGGGCGATGCGAATACCAATCTCGTGACGACGGCGTCCGACGGCGTATGACAACATCGCGTAGATCCCGCCGACAGCCAGGGTGAGCGCAATCGCCGCGAATAAGCCGAGCCAGAGGGTGAGGGCGCGGTGCGACGCCAACGAATGATCGAGTGCCACGCGCATCGTTTGGACGGCGTACATCGGCAGCTCCGGGTCGAGATCGTGCACCACACCTCGCAGGGCGGCGAACAGCGTCGACGGATCGCCGGTCGTGTGCGCGACGACGGCAAAGCCCGGGAAGGCGTTCGCGCTATCGATCGCGGTGGTGGACAGGTAGAGGCCCCCGATCATCGGGCGCGACAAACCGTAGTGTCGCACATCGTGCACGACACCGGTCACCGTCATCCAATCGCGTGTCGACGTGTCGCCGCGATAGATGAATCGTTTGCCGACCGGATCGCGCCCGTCGGGCCAGAGCTGTTTCGCGAGCTCCTCGTTGATGACGGCGAAGCGCGGGCCCTTTGGGTTTCCTTCGTTCGGCGCGTAGAAGCGCCCGCGCACGAGACGAATGCCCATCGTTTTGAAGTAGTCAGGCGACGCGAGGCGGAGCAACACGACCGGGTCGATCTCTTTGGTGCTCTTCTTGGCCGCGCCCTCGGCCGTGAAGAAACTTCCCCAGTGGCAAGAGAAGGGAGGACAAGTGACGATACCCGCCGCGTCGACGCCGGGCAGGGCGCGAAGACGCTCGATGAGCTGGTCGTAGAAGCGCTTGTCGGCCAGTCCATCGCGATAGCGATCGCCCGTGAGGGTCAGACGGAAGCTGGCGACACCGTCGGCGCGAAAGCCGGGATCGACGTTGCGCAAGTTCCGATGCGCGCGCAGCAACAGCCCGCCGGTGGCGAGAAGGATCGCGGCGAGCGCGACCTCGACGACGACGAGAGCACTCAGCATGCGGCGCTCGGGCAGCGAGCCCGCAACGCGGGTTGCACCGCCGCCGATGGCGTCGGCGACTTTCTGTCGTCGAAGGCTCAGCGTTGGTACGAGGCCAAAGAGGAGCGTTGTGACGAGGACGATCGACACCGAGAAGCTCATGGCGCGCAAGTCGACAGCGAGATGGAGCCAGGGTGGCGTCGACTGAATACCGCTCGTGAGCAGGTGAACGCCCGCTCGGCCGATTAGCGCTCCGAACACGCCGGCAATCGCCGCGAGGGCGAGCGACTCGGTAAGGAACTGTCGTGTCAGCCGTCCGCTGCTTGCGCCGAGTGCAAGCCGAATACCCATCTCACGCCGGCGAAAGACCGATCGGGCGAGCATCGTGCTCGCGGTGTTAGCGCAGGCAATGAGCAGCACCAGCGCGACTCCGGCGCCGAGCGCGCCGCCCAACGTTCTGAAGTTGTCAACGAACCGGTCGCGGAGCGGCATGATGCGAGGCGACACGACACGCGAGGTATCGGACGCTCGCCAAACCACCTCGTGCGCCGCGTACAGATCCTTGCGCGCCTGATCAATGGTCACGCCCGGCTTCAGCCGGCCGACACCTTCATACGAATAGGACTCACCTTGCTGCTTGGGATCGCCCCGAAGCGGGACCCAGAGCTCGCTCGGGCCGTCGAGCGTGACGTTCGACGGGAGTACACCGATGATCGTCCACGGCTCGCCGCGAAGACGCAGCGTCTTGCCGACGACATCGCGCGAGCCGGCGTAACGCGACTGCCAGAGCGAGTAGCCGAGCATGACGACGTTCGGGCCCTTCGGCGCATCCTCTTCGCGAGTGAAAGCTCGACCGACGACAGGCCGAACGCCGAGCGTACGGGCGAGGTCGTAGGTCACCTGCTGACCTTCGAGCCTCGCCGGGCTGGTACCGTCATAGGCGTTGAACGTCTCGTTCGCCCAGAGGCCCATGCTCTCGAACAGGTGGGCGCGTTCGCGCCAAGCGACGAAGTCCGGATAGTTGATGCTGGTAAATTCGAGATCCCACTTCGGTGCGGTCTCGTTGAGGTCGGCGAGGCGGGAGGCGTTCGGATAGGGCAGGGAGCGGAAGAAGACGGCGTCGACGACAGCAAAGACCGCCGTGTTGGCCGCGATGGCGAGCGTCAGGGTGACGACGATGAGGGCCGTCGCGCCGGGCTGGCGCGCAAAGGTGCGCAGCGCGAATCGGAGGTCGGCGAAGAAGAAGGACACGAGAGACTCCTTATGGCCGTAATGGCCGCGGCCGCGCCGCCGCCAGTGTTCGTACGGTGCACGCCGAAGCAGGTCGCCGACGGCCCGCGCAACGATTCGCGCGCGGGCGATCGGCGCTTGCGCCGGCGCGGCGGCGAGCTCCTGGGCGAAGAGCTCTTCCATCTCGGCTCCGTGTTGCTCGCGCATCTCGCGCGGCAGGAGACCGAGCAGTCGACGATAGAGTTCGTGTGCGACGCTCACGCGTCCTCGGACGCGAGGCGCCGATTTGCGACGCGCGCGATGGCCTCGAGGCGTCGTGCCTCGGCGCTCAAGGCGCGGCGACCGGCTGCCGTGATCCGGAACCAGCGTTTGTGGCCGCCCTTGTCGGCATCCTCGGGAGCCCGGTCGAGCTCGCGAATGAGACCTTGCTCACGGAGCTCATCAAGTGAGCCGTAGAGCGTCACCGGCCAGAGTTTCAGCTCACCATCCGTCAACTCCACGACGTCGCGCATGACGGCCGACCCGTGCCGGTCGCGCTCCGCGAGTGAAAGGAGGATATAGAACCACTGCCGCCGCACTCATCTCTCCGGTCGTCGACGCGTAATTATATCATATAGTATAAATTGCGCAATAGATATCGCTTGCAAGGCTGGGGCGTTAGGTATCGCTGAGTGCGGTCGCGTTGGGTTCTGTATCCGATGGCTTCGCTACGAGGGATACATGACGTGCAAGGAAGACGCGAAATCAGCGCTCGATCCTGGCCATGTTCCCTTCTTCGTGTCGCTCGCCAACCGCGCGCGTCAGGTTGTTCAGCCGCTCGATCTGCGTGCGGTGGAGCTCGAGGCGGGCGGCCGCGGTGTT
>JAICJQ010000218.1 GCA_025928335.1 Gemmatimonadaceae bacterium | reverse complement strand
GCATTTGCTGAATTCGCCGCCACGTAGCGGTGCGCGAGGAATCGTCGCTGGCGTCGCGCGCTCGAACGAAGAGCGTGTCGAGTGCCGGTGAGTGAAAGCCGGCATAGTCGAGTGCACCGCCGCGCTGACGGCTCTCGAACATCGACGCGAGAAAGGCGAGTGACACGTCGCCGGGCACGCCGGCGACGAGCGCGTCGAATTTCTTTTCGGCCGCGCGCGCCTCGGTCAGGAAAGCCCCGAGCTCCACCTGGCGGATGTTGACTTGAATGCCGCGTGCCGCGAGATCGGCCTGCACGAGCTGCTCGAGGGCGTTGTCGCCGCTACCGACGGTCAGGAGATCGAACTCGAGCGGGTGACCCGAACGCGCGCGCCGGCCGTTCGCCTGGCGCGTCCATCCCGCCGCATCGAGGAGCTTGTCGGCGGCGGCGGTGTCCCGCGTCGATACCGATCCGTCGGCGAGCGGGCTCTCCGGAGGGACCGGACCGACGGCGGCGCGGCCGAAGCCCGCGAGCGCCGCGCGCACGATGCGATCGCGATCGATCGACTGCGACACCGCGCGCCGAACGCGGGCGTCGTCGAACGGCGACTTGTGAACGTTGAAGACAATCCCGGTGGTGAACAGAATCGGATAGTCCAGCACCCGCAGCGACGGATCGCGGGCGACGAGATGCGCCATGGTCGGCGCGATGCCGGCGACGTCGAGCTCACCGCTGGCCAGTCCAGCGAACTTGGTCGTCGGCTCGTCGACCACAGTGATGACTAAGCCGGCGAGGCGGGGCGGCCCACCAAGCGCGGGCGGAAAATCGTCGTTGCGACGAAATACCCAACTCGAACCGGCGCGGCGTTCGGCAAAGCGGAACGGGCCATTGCCCACGGGCGCGAGGTTGAAGGCGGCTCGCTTCATCTCAGCGTGCGGAATGCTGCTCAAGAGATGCACCGGTACGATCGGCAACTCGCAGAGTACCGCCGGAAACGCAGGTTGCGGCGTGCGAAAGGCGATGATTGCCGTCGTGTCGTCCGACACGTGAACGCTGTCGATGGCGGCGAGATCCGCCGCGCGCCAAAAGCCGGTTGCGGGATCGCGCGCGGCGTCGATGGTGAACGCGACGTCGCGCGCGGTCGTCGGCTGGCCGTCGTGCCATCGAAGACCGGATGCGAGGCGGAACGTGAGCGCCCGCCGATCTGTCGACCAGTCCCATGCACGCGCGGCGTACGGCACCGGCCGCAGCTCGGCGTCGTATTTGGCAAGTGTCACGAACAACGCATAGCGCTGAAGCTGGCGGGAAAGCGAATGAATGGTGACCAGCGGATTGCCGGATTCGAGATCGGTGCCGGAGGCGTAGATCGCGACGTCGGCCGGCCGCGGCGCGCTCCAGCAAGCAGTGAGCGTGCCGCACGCAACGGCGACGAGAGTTGACACGCGCATCGAGCCATGCAGGTTCAACGCGTGCATCCTCCCGCCGTGCTTCGTCGGCTCGCCGGCGCGTTGCTGCTGCTCTGGCTGGTGCTCACGCTCACCTTCGCGCTCATCCGACTTGCTCCGGGTGATCCCGCGACGTTTCTCGTTCCGCCCTCGGCGACGCCGGCCGATGCCGCGCGGTTGCGCGCGGAGCTCGGTTTGGACGACCCGATCGTCGTGCAATATGCGCGATGGGCGATGCGGTTGCTGCGCGGCGATCTGGGAGAAAGTTTCTCGCTGCACCAGCCGGTAGTGGGCGCGCTCGCCGACGCGTTGCCGGTGTCGATTGGTTTGGGAGCAGCATCCCTGGCCCTGACCTTCCTGATCGGCGTACCGATCGGAATGCTGCAGGCCGTGCGACGAGGCGGCGCGCTCGATACGTCGCTCACCGTGGTGACGACACTGGCGTACGCCGCACCGAGCTTCTGGCTCGCCCTGGCACTCGTCGCGGTGTTCACTTACGGGGCCGCTTCCTGGGGATTGCCGCCACCGGTGCGACTCCCCGCTTTCGGTCTCCGCGCGCCAGGTCTCGAGCTTCACGGCATCGTCGCCTTCGGTGATCTCGTGCGTCACGCGATCCTGCCCGTGACGATCCTGACCGTCGTCGGCGCGGCGGGTATCGCGCGGTACGCGCGGTCGAGCATTGCCGACGTCCTCGGACAGGATTTCGTCCGCAGTGCCTGGGCGAAAGGAGCGCACGCGCCGCGCGTCTACTTCCGGCACGTCTTGGCCACCGTACTGCCGGCGCTCGTCGTTCTATTCGCGCTGTCGCTGCCGGGGTTGGTCGCGGGATCCATTTTCGTGGAAGCCGTGTTCGCGTGGCCGGGAATGGGGCGCCTCATGGTCGGTGCGATCGTCGCCCGCGACTATCCACTCGTGATGGGCGCGGCCGCGGTGTACGCCGCAATCGTCCTCCTGGCGAATCTGGCGGGCGACCTTGCCCTTCCGCTCATCGACCCGAGGCGCCGCGCATGAGCGCTTCGCGCAACTCGCGAATCGTCGCTCTGTCGACGGGGCTCCTGATACTTCTCGCGACCGCGGTCACACTGGTTCCGCTGCTTTCGGGACAAGATCCGATCGCGATCGGCGATGTGCTTTCACTTCGCTTGCTGCCCCCATTTTCGCGCGATCACACCGGAACCTTCCACTTGCTCGGCACCGACCGATTCGGGCGCGATCTGTTCGTGCGCATGATGCTCGCCGGGCGAATCTCGCTCGCCGTAGGGATCGTCGGATCGCTCTTCGCGAGCGCGGTCGGAACAATCGTCGGCGCGGCATCGGCATGGCTCGGCGGAGTGTTCGATCGCGTATCGATGGCGATCTGCGATGCGCTGCTCGCACTCCCACGGCTCGTGCTGTTACTCGTCTGTGCCGCGCTCTGGAAGCCGGGCCTGTTGACGGTGATGGTCGTCCTCGTGCTCACGGGCTGGATGGGCGTCGCCCGTTTGGTGCGAGCGGAACTTCTCGGGATCAGAACGCGGCCGTTCATCGACGCTGCGACGGCACTCGGCGCGTCATCGGGCCGAGTGTTGTGGCGACACGCGCTTCCCAATGCGGGGGGACCGGCGATCGTCGCGACGACGCTCGGCGTCGGCAACGCAATTCTGCTCGAGAGCGGTCTTTCTTTCCTCGGTTTGGGAATTCAGCCGCCGCGGCCAAGTTGGGGGAATATGATCGCGGGTGGTCGAGATCTCATCGTCGTGGCGCCTTGGGTCGCCGTTGCGCCTGGATTGGCGCTGATCGCAACCGTGCTCGCCTGCACTCTCCTCGGCGACGCGATGCGCGATCGGCTCGCCGGAGAGACGGCGTCGACCCTGCGCGACCGTGCCTAGCGACGGATCAGGAAACGAGAATCGTCACCGTTGCACGAGGCGTCGCGACGAACGCGACGCCGGCCGCGGCCGCTCTGATCTGTTCTGTCGGAGTCTCGTCGAGACGGGCGAGGCATGCGGCGACGGGTACAAACGGCAGACGCCACAGACCGTGCACCGTCTCTTCCGTGAGGTTGACGCACCTCAAGACCAGCCAGGGGCCGCCTTCGCTTTGCTTGATGGCGCTTACCGCGAGGCCTTGCCCCTCGAGAGCCGGTCCGACCACCGGCGACGGCACGCCAAGCGCCGATCGGAGCGTTTCTCCGCGGAGCGGCAGCAGCACGTCTTCGGCGACGTGTTCTATTGCGTCGATGGTGGCCGCGTCGCGCGCGCCGTGCAGATATACGGCCAATTCCGCGGCGAAAGATCCGAGGCATTGAGCGGCCGGCGTCGGCGCAGGCCATCCGGCGTGTCCCGGGCGCTCGGGGATGTCATTTCGCGACAGTTCACCGACGGCGCGAAGCAGCGTCACCGCAATGGCATCGTCGCGTGACTCGTACTCGGCGAGGCCGTCGCTTACCACCGTCACGCCTCGCGCGTGATCGGTGACAGTGACGTAGCGGTGCAAGGGCGCCGTCGGCGGCGCCGCTTCCATCGCGCGTTCCTCTTCACTCGGGAGGATGGGCACACGCCGAACGGGTCCGAACGCGGCGTCCGCCCAGGTCTCGCCGCCGGGAGCGTCGTGACGGATGAGCACTCGAAGGCGGTGGTCGCGAGCCTGGTTGTCTCCCTCGATCGATACCCGTGCGAACGAAGCACCGGCGTCGAGAGAGACGCTGACGGTGAGGTTCGCGACGAGCTGCGCTCGTTTGCGTGAGAGATCGCGGACCCGGAAGCGGAGCGCAAGCTCGCCGCGCAATGGTCCACGATGCGCGGGTCGCACGCCGAGAAATTGCACGTCGTAGTTTCGCGGACGCGGCGCCGGCGTGTAGAGATCGCCGGCATCGGATTCGTCGTTGAACGAGAGCAGGTCGGAGATCGCGCGGCCACTCTTCGCATCGCGCAGCGTGATCGCACCATGCTCAGCGACATTGATCTCGAGCTGCTCATTTTTCATCGTCGTTCGCTCGACCAGCACGACGTCGCGTGCGGCGGCGCGCGATTCACCATCGGCGAGGGCGTGGGCTTCGATGCCGTACGGTGCGGCGTCGTCCACCCACGCGAGCGCGTGGGTCACGGCGACCAAGTCGTTGTCCGGGTAGTGTCGGGCCGATTCAGTCCGCGAGTATCCGATGTCCCGCGACAGCACCTGGAGTTGACCGAGCGTCGCCACCTTCGGAAGTCGTCGCGGTAACGCGCTGCGCCGGGCGCCGGCGTTGGGAGCGGATCCCGGGCCGACGGGAATGTGTGACAGAAACTCCT
The DNA here is from genome assembly GCA_025928335.1 of Gemmatimonadaceae bacterium. GTDB lineage: Bacteria > Gemmatimonadota > Gemmatimonadetes > Gemmatimonadales > Gemmatimonadaceae > JAQBQB01. The sequence goes on along the minus strand of JAICJQ010000218.1, from coordinate 1,523 downwards.
CGATCTCGATGTGCGCGACGCCAGATCGACGACGTGCCGCTCGATTTCTGACCAACACGGTGGGCCGCCAGTTCGCGTTGCTCGCGTGAGCGCGATCCGCGTCGTGTCCGATCAATGCGGCGATCGCCGCCTGACGGATGCCGCTCGCCTGATTCGACGCCGAATAAAGCCGTTGCTCCATCGCGACCGCGACGGCGTCGATCGAACAACCGCACAGCGTGTCGTGCGGATGGGCCTGGAGAAGCGTTTGCCATGCGTGATGTGTCAACGGCCGCGCGTCGTAGCCCGTTCGAGCCGCGAGCGCTGCCCACGGCTCGGCGTCGCGAATCAGAGCGCGTTCGACGCCAGCATTGCTCCGCTTCTCGTGGGCGCGCGTGGCAAACGTCCCCTGGAGCGTCCAGGTGAAGCCGTATGAGTCACGGAGCTCACCGTCGACAACGGGGAGCTTTCCGTCGGCCCGCGAGACGATGGCCGCGGCGAAGGCGCGGAGCGAGCTTCGATGCGCGCGGTCCGGGACGGCGGCGCGACAGAGGGCGTCGATCGCATCGCGATAGTCGCGCTGACGGGCATGGTGGTCGGCGCCATTCGGCACGAGGACCGCACCGGTCGTCGACCGGGACTCGAGCTCGTCGCGGATACGTTCCCAGCGCGCCGCAGCGGCGGCGGCGTCGCTGGGAAGGTGCGAGCCGAATTCATAGCCATCGCGCGGCAGGTGGTAGACGAGCGCTTCGTCTCCCGACGGCGCTCTCCAACGAAAGGTGTCACCCGCCGGCCAGCGCGAGCTTCCGTATCCCCGCCACAGGATGATGAGTGGAAGTCCGAAACCCTCGGCGATCGTCGGCAACGCCGCGGGGTGTCCGAAGGAATCAGGGCAATACAGAACCGGGGGCGCCGATGCGCCGAGACGCGCGAGGAATCTGCGTCCGGCGAGCAGGTTGCGAACGATGGCTTCGCCGCCGGGAATCAGCTCGTCGGCGAGGACGTACCACGGGCCGGCCTCGAGGCTTCCGTCGTCGAGGAGGCTCGCGAGCGCGGGGCCACGTTCGGGCCGAACCGCGAGATAATCCTCGACGACGATCGCCTGGCCGTCGAGGAGGAAGCTCTCGCCGGCGCGCGGCGGATCGTCGATCAGCTCATCGATCAGCGCGACTAGTCGCTGTCGAAAGCGCTCGACAGGGTGGTACCACTCGCGGTCCCAATGGGTGTGCGAAACGATGTGGGCGTCGAGCATCGAATGCGGGCAGAGTCGACCAGCGACCAGCGCGACGCGCTGAATCTGGTCGAATCACCCGCGATGGGCGAAGTGGGCGAAGTGGGCGATTGGGCGAAGTGGGCGATTGGGCGAAGTGGGCGATTGGGCGAAGTGGGCGATTGGGCGAATGGGCGTAAAGCCGTAGAACGGACGCTCGATCGCCCAACCGCCTAGTCCCTCAACCGCCTAGTTGCCCAACCGCCTAGTCCCTCAACCGCCTAGTTGCCCAACCGCCTAGTCGCCCAGTCGCCCAGTCGCCCAGTCGCCCAGT
>JAICJQ010000255.1 GCA_025928335.1 Gemmatimonadaceae bacterium | reverse complement strand
TCCGCCGCGAGTGCCGTGCAAGGAGAGCACGAAGGCGCCGGTATCGTGCTCGCCGCCGTGGAGCTGCTCGCCGGCGCCGCGGTGCTCGTCGCGATTGGATTCGAGGCGCGACATCTGTTCGGCAAGCACAACGAGCACGCGGATGCTGCGCATGGCAACGGGTCTGCGGGCTCGCACAAGAAGCCGCTCATCGACTATCCCAGTCTCGCGGCCGCCGCGCTCGGCTTCACGGAGGCGTGGAGCGCGCACCTCCACCATCATTTCAAGCTCGGGAGTCCGGAAGTCGTGGGCGCGGTGGCCTCGCTCATCGTCGGCTTCCTGCGAAACCGTCCCGTCTCACCGCGCCGCGGGCGACGGAACTTCCACGTCAGTATCACGCCGAGTGGCATAAGGTATCTGGCGGGTCTCAACGGTGCGTGGTCGACGACGTGGACGGATGTCGCCGCCGTCGAGCACGATCGCGGGGAACTTGCCGTTCGGCTGCACGACGGCCGACGCCACGTCATTCGCGCCGACGATCATTTCGATGGCGAAGCCGTGCTGCACAGAACGCACGAAGCGATTGCGACGCATGCGGCGCACATTCCGGGCGCGCGTTGACGACAAGTCGCGGAATCAGCTCGCATACTGTTTCAAACGACCAGTCTAGTCGGCGTCCCGCGTTCGTCACACCTGAGGCGGATGGCTGCGCGACGCCTTGGTCAACTCTCGCTCGACACGACGAAAGTTGCCGCGATGTTCGCGTGACTGCCGAAGGAATCTCGGAAGGATCCTGACGACGCCGTCCGCTTAGGTCATTCGATCTACACCCTCAGATTCGGAGGACAGGTAGAAGCCTGTCCGCTCGTCGCAGAGATCCTCGCGTAAGCGCGGCGCCTCGCAGAATCACTTCGGCGGCGCAATCCGCTTCGTATACGGCGGCGCCGGCGCGCGCTTCGGTGCCTTCTCCACGCGCGTCATCACTTCCTTGATCGCCGCCTCGAGCTGCGGGTCGACCCCCTTCGCCATCTGCGACGGATCGTCGACCACATCGATGTCCGGATCGACACCGTGCCCTTCGATGATCCACTTGCCGTCGCGGAAGATCGCAAAGTCCGGCGCCGTCACGCTGCCGCCGTCGACGAACGTCGGCGTGCCGCTGATGCCGATCAACCCGCCCCACGTGCGGCGGCCGATCAGCGGACCGAGGCCCGCTTCACGGAAGTAGTATGGGAACGCGTCGCCGCCCGAACCGCTCCAGCCGTTGATCAGCATCACCTTCGGGCCGGGCTGCGCAACGGGCGGCCACTGCTGGTCGATGCCGTAGCGCGTTTTCCAGTAGTTCGTCACCGGGCGATTCAGCAGCTCGACGAAGCGATCGGGAATCTGGCCGCCGCTGTTGAACCGCTCGTCGATGATCATGCCGTCCTTGTCGATCTGCGCGCGGTACTGGCGCACGAGCTCCGTCTGCCCGTCGACGCCGGTGTTCGGCACGTAGACGTACCCGACACGGCCGTGCGTCTCCTCCTCGACGTGCTTTCGATTCTTCTCGATCCACGCGAGGTTGCGCAGCCGCCCCTCGTCGCCGAGTGTCTTCACGAGGACGACGCGCGAGCCGGCGAGCGTCGGCTTGTCGTTCACGGTGATCGCGACGACTTCGTTCGCCATGCCGTCGAATGCGGCGGCCGGCTCCTTCGTGACGTCGACCGGTTTGCCGTTCACGGCGAGCAGATAGTCGCCGACTTTCACGTTGACACCGTCTCCCATCAGCGGCGAGCGCACCTCGCTGTCCCACTGGCCGCCGTCGACGATGTTCGTGATGCGATACGCGCCGTTCTCCAGCGCGTAGTCGGCGCCCAGCAGGCCGACGCCGCGGCGCGGCCCGTTCTCGAACTGGCCACCCTGCACGTAGGTGTGCGACGAGTTCAGCTCGGAGATCAGCTCGCCGATCACGTACGTCACGTCCCATCGTGACACGGCGTCATCGATCAGAGAACCATAACGCTGCCGCATCAGGTTCCAGTCGACGCCGTGCATGCCGGGATCGTAGAAGTAGTCGCGCTCGACCCGCCACGCGTCGTTGAACTCCTGATGCCACTCGGCCATCGGATCGACCGTCATGCTCAGCGAATCGGTCTCGAGCTTCTTCGTCAGCTTCTGCTCGGGCTTGATGTCGACGATGTAGAACGCGCGCTGGCTCTGGACGAGCGCCTTCTTGCCATTGGCTGATATGGCGACTCCGGTGACGTTGTCGGCGACGGTCTTCTCGTCGCGATCGTTGAGATCGAAGTACACGAGCGGCGTGGCGCCGCGCGCGGCGCCGGTGCGCACGTTGCGGCGATACAGCACCTTGCCGTCGATCGCCGTGAGATCGTTGTAGTTGCCCGGTGCGACGGGCAGCACCACGACGCGACGCTCGAAGTTGTCGAAGTCGATGCCGACATCCTTGACCGGCGGCTTCGCCGGAGCTTCGCCGGCGGCGGCAAGCGTCTCCTTCGCCTTGCGCTGCGTCGAATCCATCTTCTGCAGATCCGGCGGCGTCTTGTCGCTCGCCGACGGCTCCTCGTCGTTCCGCGGGCCGATCGGCGAAGGTTCGTCCTTACGCAGCGTGGCGACGACGACGTTGGTGCTGTTGGCGTAGATCCAGCTGTTATCGAGATCGCTGTACGAGGGATTCATCGTGCGGCCCGACAGGAAATACAAATACTTGCCGCTGGGGTCGAACGACGGGCTGCGATCGTCGTAATAGCCGCTCGTCACCTGATGCGGCGCGCCGCCAGAGCGTGCGTCGTAGATGAAGATCGCGTCCTGCCCGTTCATCAGATCGCGCGAGTACGCCATCCAGCGGCTGTCCGGCGACCAGCTCACGGCGAAGCCGCTCAGTGCGCCGTGCTGCCAGTTGAGCGCCTTGTCGACATCGCTCACCGCGCCGGTGGCGACGTCGACGACGTGGATGCGCTCGGCCTGATCGATGAACGCGATCTTCTTGCTGTCGGGCGACCAGAAGGGCGAGTAGCGGAAGCCGGGCCCGAGCTTCGTCACGGTGCGCTCGTCGCCGGAGCCGTCGGCGTTGCGGATCGTGAGCTGATACTCGCCCGTCTTGTCGCTCCAGTATGCGACGTACTTGCCGTCGGGCGACCAGGCGGGCGTGCGCTCCGCGGAGCCCGACGTCTGCGTGAGATCGTGAATCATCCCGTTCTCGGCGGGCACCGTGAAGATGTCGCCGTGCGCCTGGAAGCCGGCGCGCTTGCCGGTGGGCGAGATCATCGCGTCGGCGATCTGATTGCCGACGATCTCGACGTGGGGCCGCAGCGTCGAGCGATCGGTGACGACCGTGACGGGCACCTCGTGCATCTTCTCGGTCGCGAGGTCGAGCAGATACATGCGGTCGCCGGCCTGGAAGACGATGTCGGTCGGCCCGAGCGACGGATACTTGACGTCGAAATCGGTGAAGTGCGTCAGCTCGCGGAAGGTCTGCTTCTGGGTGTCATACGCCCAGATGTTGCCGCGCATGTGCTCATCGCGATCGGTGAGGAAGTACAGCGTCGAGCCGTGCCACATCGGCTGCGCATCATTCGCATTGTCGTGCGTGAGGTTCTTCGCCGCGCCGGTGGTGAGATCGAACGTCCAGATGTCCGGCGCCCACCCGCCGCGATAGCGCTTCCACGTCCGCGCGTCGACGGCTTCGGGGAGATAGGCGAGCGTGTGGCCGTCGGGCGAGAACGAGGCGAACTCGCCGTAGGGCATCGGCAGCTGCGACGGCAGGCCGCCGGTTTTCGAGATCTTGAACAACTTGTTGTAGCGGTTGGTCTCGCTGGTGCGCGACGACGCGATCAGCAAGGACTGACCGTCGGGATACCAGGCGACGACGCGGTCGACCCCTGGATGGTACGTCACCCGGAACGGCTCGCCGCCTTCGACCGGGATCGTATACACGTCCTGATTGCCGTCGTAGTCGCCGGTGAACGCGAGCGTCTTGCCGTCGGGCGAGAAGTGCGGGAAGCTCTCTTCCCCGAGCGCGGTGGTCAGCCGTTGCGCGGTGCCCCCGGATTTCGGCATGATCCAGATGTCGCCGCCGTAGATGAAGGCGATCTGGGTAGCCGACACCGCTGGTTCGCGCAGCATGCGGGCGTCGATCTGGGCGTGGAGCGGGGCCGCGAGCGCGAGCAGAGCCGCCGGCGCGAGAACGTGGAGGGGGCGCATGGGCCGAGAGGGGAGAGCGGAGAGTGGAGAGGGGAGACCCCGAGCTGGTTCG
>JAICJQ010000232.1 GCA_025928335.1 Gemmatimonadaceae bacterium | reverse complement strand
TGCTCAACGCGCTTTTCCCGGGGTCGAACCTGCGCGTCGGGGCGATCAGCGAATCGGTGAACAAGGGCCGCCACACGACCGTGGGAGCCGCGATGCTTCCACTCGTTTCCGAGAGCGACGGCTACGTGATCGACACGCCCGGCCTCCGCGAGATCGGCCTTTGGTCGGTCCCCGGCGAGCAGCTTGGCCGGTGCTTCCCGGAGATCAGAGCGGTGCAAGATCAATGTCGCTTCGCCGATTGCCGTCACATCGCGGAGCCGGATTGCGCCGTCAGGGCGGCGGTTCGCGACGGTGCGATCGACGCCGAGCGGTACGACAGCTACGTGCGTCTGCTCGCGGAGCTCGACGAGGAGCGCTGAACGCGCATCAGGGCGCTAACAGTTCTTTGCTTTCGCGGCTACCAAGAGCCGCGCTCGCCCGCCATCGCGATCACCTTGCTCAAGCGGTCGGCGGCATGCCGCCAATTGACCTGCACCGCGAGCTCGGCGTCGTCAGCGCGCCCTTCATCGATCGATGCGATGATCAGGTCGTGCTCGTAGACCGACGTACGTATGTCGCCCGTGAGCATGCTGATGTACATCCGTATATACCGCTCGGCCTGCGGCTTCACCGCGTCGTGCAGCGCGAGCAAACGCGGTCCCGCGCTCGCTTCGACGATGCGCCGGTGAAAACGTTCGTCGGCGTCGTACAAAACGCCATGATCGATCGGGACGGCTTTGCCGGACCGCTGAAACTCGGCGTTCAGGCTGCGCAGCTCGCGTGAGAGGGTGTGCCGCTCGGCGGACGGCAGCAGGCCCGCTCCGCGGGCGCCCATGCCTTCCAGCGCTCCGACGATGTTGAGCAGCTCATACACGTCGTCGCGCGTGAGGGGAGCGACGGTCAATCGCGACTGCTGCGCGCCTGGCGATCCGTTGACGTATCCTTCCTGCTGGAGCCGCTGGAGGGCCTCTCGAACCGGTGTACGGCTGACCCCAAGGCGCGTCGCAATCTCCGTCTCGACAATTCGGCTTCCCGGGGACAGCAGTCCCTGCACGATCAGATCGCGCAGGCGGGTGTAGACCTGCTCCGGTCGAGAGCCGTGCGGTGCGTCGGCGGCACTGCCGAGAGACAGATCTCCGGCGGCCGAGCCGGATGGCGGCGGGGGGGAAGGGGACGCCGGCTTGCGAATCGTGGCCATGTCAGAGGGAATAATAGTGGTTGTTCGCGCTCCGCGCGGCAACTGTTGCTCGCCGGAACCGGCGCGACGACATTGCAAACGATCATGATCTCGACCGATCAGGCAGGCGCGGCGTGAGCTGGGCTCTCGACGAATTCTTCGCCGCGGTCGAAGACGAGTTCGGCGTTCCGGTCGGCGACGCCAATGAAGGCTATCTGGAGACGCCGGGCGCCGTCATCGACCATGTCGTTGAAAACAGCTCGCCCACCGACGGAATGACCGACGACGAATACCGCGATCACGTCGCCGGTGTCGTCGGTGAGATCATGGCGCGAACGCTCGGCGTTACACGCTACAGTGAACGCTCCCGGTTCGTCGAAGACCTTCACGTCCGATGAATCCTCGACGGATTCTTCTCGCCGACGCGGACGCCTTCTTCGTGGCCATCGCCCGCATGGTGGACCCGGAAGGCGCGGGAAAGGCGCGGCTGTTGATCGTCGGCGGAACGCGCGAGAGTCGTGGCGTCGTCTGTTCCGCGTCATACGAGGCGCGAAAGTTCGGAGTGCGGTCGGCGATGCCTATCTCGCGCGCGCTTCGGCTCTGCCCCGACGCCATGTGCGTTGCCGTTCCGCGACGCGTCTGCGGCGAGAAGAGCCATGAAATTCGCTCCGTGCTCGAGCGATACGCGCCGGCCGTCGAGGGCGCGAGCATCGACGAGTGGTACATGGACCTCGGTGGGACCGAGGGACTGTACAAGGAACCGCTTGCCGTCACCGCGCGCCGCATTCGAGACGCCGTGCGCGCGGAAACGTCGCTGGCGATCTCGATCGGTGGTGGGACTTCGAAGCTCGTCGCGAAGCTCGCCGTCGAACGCGCCAAGCCCAAGCCGGGGACACACGCCACCGGCATTCACGTCGTCGCGCCGGGAGACGAAGAAAGCTTCCTCGAGACGTTCGAGCTCGCCGAGATCCCGCTCGTCGGCCCGCGCTTCCAGGAGCGGCTGGCCCGCCTGGGAATGCATCGCGTCCCCGATGTGCTGCAGTACGAATTGCCGACGCTCACGCAATGGCTCGGGGCGCGCGAAGCGGAGTGGCTCTATCGGCGCGTCCGCGGACTCGACGCCAGCGAGGTCGAGACGCATGGCGACGCGAAAAGCATCAGCCGCGACGAAACCTTTCCCGCCGACATCAACGATGATCCATCGCTAACGCGCGAGCTTCTCGCGCTCGTGACACGCGCCGCCGCCGACCTGCGCGGCGATGGCCTGACGGCGCGCACGGTGACCGTGAAGCTCCGCGACCACGACTTCAAGACGCGACAAGCCAGTCGATCCCTCGACATGCCCGTGATGTCGGACCGGGTGGTCTTCGCGACGGCGCGAATGCTGCTTGCCCGGTTGCGGCGCGCCCGTCGCGTTCCGGCCCGCCTCGTCGGCGTCTCGCTCTCCTCGCTCGCTACTGACGCGACCGCTGATCAGCTCACGCTCTTCGAGCGGAACGACACTCACCTCGCCGAAACGGAGCGAGACCGCACGCTGGCAAGGACGGTCGATCGCGTCCGCGAAAAATTCGGCGCGAAAAGCATCATGCCCGCCAGCCTCCTCGATTGACATGCCGGCTATCATCACGACTTCCGCGGGCGGCGTCCGCACGATCACGCTCAATCGCCCGGAGCGTCTCAACGCGATCGACCCGGAGCTCGCCGAGGCGCTTCCGCGCGCGGTCGACGAGGCGGCGTGCTCGGACGACGTGCGCGTCGTCGTCATCACGGGAGCAGGCCGTGGTTTCTGCTCCGGATTGGACATCTCGACTCCGCCGCGACTGCCTGAATCGACGCGCGTTGAACGGCTCGATCCACTCGCTTGGGTGGGGCGCTGGGCAACTGCGCTCGTCGCGTGCGAGAAGCCGGTGATTGCTGCCGTGAACGGCGTTGCCGCGGGGGCCGGGTTTGGTCTCGCCCTCGCCGCCGATATTCGGCTCATCGCCGCCGGTGCGCGATTGACTGCCGGCTACGTCCGTAGAGCACTCAGTCCCGACGCGGGCGTGACCTATTTCCTCCCGCGTCTCGTCGGTGCGTCACGCGCGACTGAGATCTTGTTCACCGGTCGGGACATCGATGCTGTCGAAGCCGAGCGCCTCGGGCTGGCTGCCGCCGTGCTTCCGGACGATGTGTTCGGCGAACAGGTGGCCGCCTATGCGGCGCGTTTCGCGGCTGGCCCGCCACTGGCGTTTGCCCTGACCAAGCGCCTGCTTGCGTCGACCTTCGATGCGCCCCTCGCCGCGCAATTGGAGCGCGAGCTCGCCTATCTCAAGTCGTGCTTCGCGTCGGCCGACGCCGCCGAGGCGCTGCGCGCTTTTTCTGAGAAGCGGATGCCGGCTTTTTCCGGCGAGTAGGAGACGGCTCGTCGCTCTCGACCGCGCGATTGCTCTGCCACACCCGCCCGCGCCGCGTGGCGATCTCCTCCATCGTTCGGCCGCTCTTCACGGACGTCTCCACTTCCGCGACGACGTCGAACTTCGACGTAGCCATCTCGTCGCGGTGCTTGATCAGCAGCCACTGCCGGCGCTCGCCTTCCCCGCGGCGAATTCGCACCAGGACCCAGCCGCCCTGGAGCCGCTCGCCGTGTAGAACGAATTTGAGATCACCGCGGTCGTATCCTTCGCGCAGAGCTTCCTCGCCGCCGTCTTCCGCTTCGTATGTCCCACGATCCCACAGCATGACCGTCCCGCCACCGTATTGCCCCTTCGGGATCGTCCCTTCGAATGTGTTGTACTCGATCGGATGGTCTTCGACCTCCATGGCGAGACGACGCACCGACGGGTCGTAGCTCGGACCCTTCGGAACGGCCCAACTCTTCATCACGCCATCCAACTCGAGACGAAAATCGAAGTGCAGATGGCTGGCGGCATGTTTCTGCACGACAAAGCGCAGCTTGCGTTTCGATCCGCGTTTCACCGCGCCGCCTGACGGTTCTCCGGTCTTCGAGAAATCGCGCTTCCGCTTGTATTCGGAAAGCGGCTTTTCGCGCGTGACGCGTCTGCGTGTCGCCATGCGAATCTGTCGGGCAAAGCGTATGCCCTGACCGGCAGACTCGGCTACTCGCGAGACGGCGACTCGGCCGGCTGCCCGCTTGCCGGCGCATGGCGACCGGGTGCCTTTGCCTGCCCGGCGACCGTGATGAGTGCGACGCCGCCAAGGATGATCGCCGCCGCTACGAGCGTGCGGGCGGTGATCGATTCACCGGCGATCGCCCACCCGAGCAAGAGCGCGACGACCGGGTTCACGTACGCGTACGTCGATGCTTTCGCCGGACTCACTTCTTTGAGCAAGTAGATGTACGCCGTGAAGCCGATCAGTGAACCGAAGGTGACGAGGTAGAGCCAACCCGCCCAGGACGCCGCGGAGATGTGAGTGATTGCCGCTTGATGTCCCTCGCCGAGCGCCAGCCCGCCGCCAACCAGAGCGACGCTTCCGCCGAGCATTTGCAATCCGGTAGACATCGTCGCCGATTCAGGCCGTTCACCGCGCTTGTTGTAGACGGAGCCAAACGCCCACGCCATGGACGCCGCGACGAGCACCAACGCACCGACGACATCCACCGGCTCACCGGCGCCGATCTGCTCGGGACCGACGAGCACCACGAGTCCGGCGAGTCCAACAACGATGCCGGCCACCACGGCGAGCGTCGGCCGTTCGCCGCCGGGCATCACCCAGTCGAACAGAACCATCCAGAGCGGGACCACGGCGACGATCAACGCGGCGAGCGCCGACGGAATTCGCTGCTCGGCCCACCCGACGGATCCGTTGCCCAGGCACAGCATGAGGACGCCCGTCAGGGCTGCCACCCGCCACTCGGCGGCGGTCGGCCGCGGTGCACCGCGCATGCGCGCCCAGCCATACAGCATCGCGCCCGACACGGAAAAGCGTGCTCCCGCCATCAGCAACGGCGGCATCGTCTGTACGGCGTAGCGGATCGCGAGGTACGTCGATCCCCAAACGATGTAGACCGCGGCGAACGCCGCGACGACCGACGCCCGCGTCGCTTTACGGCTCAATCGCGCTCGACCAAGCGTCGAAGTTCTTCGACGTCGCTCGGCCGGCCGACGAAGCGCGCACGCGCGCATCCCGGCAGCGCCCGCAACGTCGCCGTGACCGACGCTCCGTCACGGCTTGTCAGCCCTCCGTCGCACACGACGGCATCGAACGACGTATGGGACGCGGCCTGGAGAGCGGCGTCTGCACTCTTCACGTTCGTCACCGCGTGACCGCGCGCCGACAAGAAGCGCTCGACGAAGGTCATCTCAGTCGCGTCGACGTCGACCACGAGGACGTCGAGCGGACGCGATACCTGCGACGCCGGTTCCGTCGCGGAAGAATCGATGCACGCCGGAAGTCTGACGGAAAACCGTGTCACGTCGGGGACGCTCGCGTCCATCTCTACCGCGCCACCGTGATCGGTGACGATGTCGCGCACGATCACGAGGCCGAGCCCCGTCCCCTCACCTCCCGTTCGCGATGTCCAGAACGGGTTCCAGATCTCACTCTGCACATCGTCAGGAATCCCGGGGCCGTCGTCCTCGACGTCGAGCACCACGT
>JAICJQ010000057.1 GCA_025928335.1 Gemmatimonadaceae bacterium | reverse complement strand
GCGCCGCTCGCTCTGCGCAACGGCAACGACCCACTCAACACCAACGCCGTGACCCTCGGCTGGAACCGTCACATTCGCGGCGACGACACCACAAAGCTCGGACGCCCCGCGTCATACACGATCACGATGAGCGATTCGCTCGCCGGCGCACTCTCGGTCGGACGCGAGTCCTCGATCTACCTCTCACTCGCCCCGACCGACGCCAAGCCCGGCCCGCGCGCGCCCGCGCGCGACACGACCAAGAAAGCCGATAGCACGAAGAAGTCAGGCGCCAAGCCGCCGGCGAAAAAACCCGACGTGAAGCCGGGCAAGGACAGCACCCCGGTCGACCTCACCGTGGAGCTCGTCGACGCGGCTGGCCACACGGCACGTCTCCCACTCAGCCGATTCGGCGTCCCGCGCCGTCCCCTGGAGATCCACATTCTTCGCCGGCACGACGAAGAGCAGCAGCGCTACCCGACGCAGTTCGAGATGGTCCTCCAGACCTACGTCTTACCCGTCGACGAATTCGCCCGGACCGCGCCGAACTTCGACCCGACGCAGCTCCGCAGCATCCGTCTCGTCTTCGATCGCCTCGTCGCAGGAACTGTCGTCGTCGACGACATTGGCATCTCGTCAACCACCCGACCCTTCGTCGCACTCGGCGAGCCATGAGGTAACGGCTGCGCCTTCGCCGATCCCTCGTCGCCCGTCGCCCGTCACCCGTTTAGATCGATTCCGCCGCGTCCCTCACCCGAGTCACGTACTGATCCACTGACTCGTCGTCTCGGCGGCGCGGCAGGACATAGTGCGGGTCCTCCGGCTGCGACGATTCAGGCGTGTTGGTCATCGAATCGCCACCAGCGGCAGATCGTGCCGCCTCGAACGCCTCCACAGCATCGGCGATGGCGAGAATCTGATCGTCACTCTCCGATCCGCTCAACACCACGCCGCTCCGAATCAGCCGGCCCTCGAGCTCGTCACGAACCCCGTTCCGTTCCTCGGCGCGAGCCGGCGAGTCGTCCGGGCGGCCACTGACATCGTTCCTCTCCATGTCGGGCATTGCGGTCTCCTGTCGGTTCTGAGAATCGTGAAGTAGCTTGGCGAAGTCACGACCATTGAAAGTGCGATCGCGGAAGCCTTGGGCACGCCGCGTGCCGCGCTGAGCAATGAGGACATGATCACCGCATTTTTCTTCGCGACGCGCGCCGTCTTCACAGCGACGCTGCTCCAGGTCCCGACGGCGACCGGTTCGATCGCCCAGGCCGACCTGCGTCGCTCCGCGCCGGACTCCGCGCATCGCGTTGGAGACGCTCGCTCGGCCCAAAGCTCCTTCGAGAGTTTTCGTCGGCTTCGCTTACCGATCCAGGATCGCGGCGGCGGCCCGTGCGACGTCCGCGTGGGACGCTACTGCTACTGGCGCGGCGACGATGACGAGGGAGATCCACCGGACGAGGACCGACGAATTCGGGAGCGGCGCGACGAACTGATTCGGACACTCGACGACGCGGCGAGCGCGGCCCCTGGCGACCGGTGGGTGGCCGGCCAACTGGTCCGCTACCTGGTCGAGGCGGGCCGAGCCGATGACGCGCGCGCCTACGCGAGCCGTGATTGCGCCGCATCGGTTGACTGGTGTGCCGCGCTCGCCGGCTACGCCGCGCACGCCGCCCGCGCGTATGCCGCGGCAGATTCGGGGTTCGAGCGTGCGCTGAACGCGATGGAACCGGGCGAACGTTGCCGCTGGCTGGACGTTTCCGATCTGCTCGACGGCGAATCCGCCAAACGCTACGAGGCCCTCGATTGCCCCGGACGCGAGCGTTTCTTCCGCCGAGCGGCCCTCGTCGGCGCTCCGCTGTACTCGGTCAGTACGACGGATCTCTTCACCGAACATCTCGCGCGCGTCACGCGCTCGCGCATCGCCGAACAATCGGCGTCGCCCGACGGCGTTTCGTGGGGCGACGACGTGAAGGAGCTGATGACGCGATACGGATGGCCGCGTTGGTATTCGCGCAGTCTTCCGGCCATGGGATCACAACTCGAGCCGTCGATCACCGGACACGACGCGGGAATGCCGTATGACTTCTTCCCTCGGGTCCATGCGATCGACCATCTCGGACACATCGCCGATGACGATTGGAAGCTGGAGGATCCGCGAGCCACCACCGGATATGCGCCTGCCTACGCACGGACGGTCCACGACCTTCCCGGTCAGATCGCGACGTTTCGTCGCGGCGATTCCGCGCTCGTCGTCGCCGCGTGGGATGCGCGCAAAGACACGACGCTGATCGGCCGTGAGCTCGAGGCCACCCTCAACATTGCGAGCGACAGCGGTCTGGTCACTCGCACGACACGCAGGCTACCCATCGGCGAACACGGCGCGTTGACCCGAGGGTCAATCGTGGCGATCGCGGCGATCGATTCAGGAATCGCCAGCCTCGAGGTTGTCGCGGCCAACGAGCGGCGAGCCGCCCGCCGGCGCATCGGAATTCCCGCGCGGGCGCGGGGTGGAATCGCGCTCTCCGACGTGATGCTATACCGCGGAAGCGCGGAAGCTGTCACAGAGCTCGATCAGGTGCGCGACAGCATGCTCACCAGCACCCTTCTCGATGACCGTGTCGTGGGAGCGTACTGGGAGGTCTATGGCCTCTCGGCGGCGAGCGGCCCGGTGAAGTTCGCGCTGAGTGTCGAGCCCTTCGACATCGGATGGACGCGTCGGCTCGCACAACGTGTGGGCCTGACCGATCCCGCGACGGGACTTCGCCTGCAATGGGACGATGCTCCTCGAACGGTCAACGGCATCCTCAGCCGCGGGGTTCGCGTCGACCTCTCCCGCCTGCGCGGAGGCAAATATCGCCTCACCCTCACCGCCACCACCCGCGACGGCTCCGCCACCTCCTCTCGCAACATCGAGGTCCGCTGACCGACCAAATCCCCTCAACTGGGGTCAGACTCCGTTTAGGCTTTCCTGAATCGAGTCTGACCCCAGTTGAGGGAAGTTGATAGCGCCGGAGTTTAGGACTGGCCAGAACGACTTGGTCGCGCGAAGGAAAGGCCCGGAGGGCCCCGCTGGCGACGCCGGATTCGTCAGGCCACATTGAGGCGACCTTCACGGGGCCACACGATGCACGCACGCCTTTCCTTCGTCGGCCGTTGTGCCATGGCGAGCAGCGGCGTCTTTCTGTTGCAGACGACGACGCTTCCGAGCCAGGCGCGTCCCGCCGCCTCACAGCGACCGCCGACCACCGCCTTCACCGCCGAGGATGCGCTCGACGTCGTATCGACGACGATCGGCGACCTCACCGACGACGGCCGTTGGCTCGCCGTGGCGAGCAGCGTGCGCCGCGACGCCTACGGGCAAGACTATCGTCGCGACGGCGATCCGACCTACGTGCGCGGAACGCCAGCGCGGCTTCTCGTGATCGACACCAAATCCGGCGCGACACAATCCGTGTTCCCCGACAAGCGGCCGGTGCGGGCGCCGCGCTGGTCGCCCGACGGAAAGCGTCTGGCGATGCTGATCTTCAACGGCGACATCTACGAACCGGCAATTTGGGATCGCGCGTCCGGCAAGCTCACCGTGAGCCACCTGCCCGCGGGCAAGTACGTCGCGGAGACGAGCGACATCCGCTGGAGTGCCGACGGCGCGTCGCTCATCTTCGCGGTCCATACAGCCGATTGGCGCAAGAAGGCACGCGAGACGTTCGCCAACATGACCGGCGGCCCGGTGTTCGTGCAGTCGAGCCTCGATCCATTCCTCTCGTGGGACGACCTTCGCCGCATGGCCAACGTGCGCAGCATCGTGTCGTTCGACCCAAAGACGAACGAGATGCGCGACCTCGTCCCCGAGGCGATGGTCAACAATTACACGCTTGCCGAGGACGGCAGTGGCGTCACGTACAACCGCGACATCCAGAAGAAGACCGACTACGACAGCTTCGGCAGCGAAACAGCGTTACACCTGCGTTCAATCACAGCCGGCACCGATCGCGTGCTCTACCCGACGACCAAAGGGATGCAGGTGGTGTGGGCCGAGGACGGCAAGCACTACGCGTATGGAAAGGACGGTCGTGTTTACGCCGGATCGGTGGACGTGCAAGGCGCCAAGCAACTCCTCGGCCCGGCTGAAGCCAAGCGCGGCGAGGCCCCGGATACGTCCAAGGCCGCACGCGAGCGTATCGCGCGAGAGCGATTCTCAGTGGTTCGATACAGCCCGGCCGGCGGCAGCATTCTCGCCTCGAATCGCGAAGGCCTCTGGCTCGTCGACGTCGCGTCGGGCACGCGCGAGCAAATCGCGACGACCGACGACTCCATCGCGACCAGCCCGCGAGTCACCTTCGCGGCGTGGAGCGGCGACGGGCAGCGCGTCTACCTGAACCTTGCGTCGCGAGTGAAGTGGGAAAGGGGCATTTTGCGCTACGACCGCACCGCCAAACGTCTCGATACACTGGCCAAGGACGGACGCTCGTACTCCGGGCTGCACCTGTCGAAGAACGGCGCGACAGCCGTCCTCACGATCGCGAACGGTAATCGCCCACCCGATGTTTATGTCGGCGACGCTGACCTCAAGAACCTGAGACGCGTCGTCGAGAGCAATCCGCAGCTCGCGCAGAAGCACTTCGGCCCGACCGAGCTCCTGACCTATCTGGATGCCGACGGACACCAGAAGTACGCGGTCGTCTACTACCCGCCGGACTACCAGCAGGGGAAGGCGTATCCGACCGTCTTCAACATCTACGAAGACTTCTTCGACGACTCGTTCAATTCGCAGCTCAATCTCATCGCCGGGCATGGCTACGTCGTCGTGCAGCCGTCAGTCGATTTCGAGATCGGCTTCCCGGGCGAAGCCTGGCTGAAAGGCGTGACCGCCGCCGCAAACAAGCTGATCGAGCTCGGCGTTGCCGACTCGGCGCATCTGGGCGTGCAGGGCACGAGCTATGGCGGCTACGCGACCAATCTCCTCGTGACGCAGACCAATCGATTCAAGGCAGCCGTCAACATCTCGGGCAAGGTCGATCTCATCAGCTTCTACACCGACAGTCCGCGGCTGGGCGTCCGGAATGTCAACGCGGCGGAAAAGACCCAGGACCGCATCGGAGCGACGATGTGGCAACAGCCGCAGAAATACGTCCAGCATTCGGCGGTCCTTTTCGCCGACCGGATCACCACGCCGATGATGCTGGTGACGGGCGCGCAGGACTCCAACGTGCCGGCCGACAACACCCGGGAGATGTATTACGCGCTGCGCCGGCTCGGGAAGGAAGTCACCTGGGTGAACTACATGAACGGCGGACACGGGGCAGGCACCGCGACGGCCGAGGACTTCCGCGATATGTGGCGCCGGGTGCTCCAGTTCTACGACGTCAAGCTCAAGGGAGAAAAGCCGAAAGTCGCCACGAATTGAGACCCTTTCAATTCTCGGCGAGAGACGTATGTTCCCTCCGACCATGCGTGACGATCACGGGACACCCGCCGCTCCAGCCTATCCGGCCGAGCGTTCAATGAACGCCGTGCGGAGCATCGTTCGTGCGCTGCGAATCAACACGCGCGCGATCGAGCTCAAGATGGGCATCAGCCTCGCGCAGCTGTTCGTGCTCCAACAGCTCGCCGAACGAGCCGCCGATTCGCTCAACGACCTCGCCGAGCGCACGGCCACACACCAAAGCTCGGTATCGGTGGTCGTCCGCCGCCTCGTTGAGCGCGGATATGTGACGCGAACGTCTTCGTCGACCGACAAGCGGCGCATCGAGATCGGGCTCACCCCCGAAGGACGCAAACTCCTCGAGGACGCGCCGAGCACGATCCAGACGCAGCTCGTCGCCGCGCTTCGCCAAATGCCGCGCAGCGATCAGGACACTCTTGCTGACCTGCTCGAGCGCTGGCTGACCACGGCGAAGATCGATCTCGCCGCGCCGCCAATGCTGGGCGAAGCCGAGCACGCGTAATCAGCTCTTTCGCTGCAGCGCGATCTGTATCCCCGAGACGCAGCTCGCCAGCCACACGATCCCCGCCGCCAGCCCCGCGCTGGCGTCACTGAGGTAGTGCTGGCCGAGAAATAGCCGGCTGATCGTGATCGCGACGACGAGCACCGCGGCCATCGTAATCACGAGCGTCCGCACGGCGGCGCCGCGGATCGCCGACGTCAGCAAATACGCCAGCATTCCAATGCCGACGATTACGCCCAGTGCATGCCCGCTCGCCAGTCCGGTCCCCCAGTCGATCAGCACAACGTCGGCGAAGGGAAGCTCCGATCGACGGACGACGAACCGCAGCGCCGCGTCGAGCACCGCGCCTCCGATGAACGCCGCACACCACCCCACGAGCTCCAGTCCGCGCCGCCGGACCGCGTAGAGAAGCGCCCCGGCAAACAGCAGCAGCGTCATCGCGCCGCGTCCGCCGAGTGAGCTGACAATGTTGAACACGCGAAGCATGCCGAGCGTCGCCGACTCCTGAAGGCGCGCGGCGAGTGTGACGTCGAATCGCGTCAGCGGCGAGCTGTCGACCAGACCTTCGGTAATCGTCGCGAAGATGCCGATTACGGCGAGGCTGAGGAGGAAACCGATCCCCAGGTGAAGCACGAGGTATTCGGCGTGCGGGCGGACGGTCATGACCCGCCAGAGCCGCGGGTGTTGCTGCCGCACGGCGACCATTCGCGGCGTCGCACCGGCGCGATCGAGACGCTCGTCGAGCGACGCGGCGACAGCGGTGCGGTTTCGCTCGAACCATCGCCAGAGAGCGACGACGCCGGCGACAATCGCGATCAACACCGCAAGCACGAGGCTCACACGACCGATGTAGTGAACGAGTCGCGGCAGGTTCCGGCCGAACGCGTACCCAAGCGTGCTGAAGACGGCGACCCAGACCACGCCGCCGGCCGCGTTGTAGAACGCGAAGACTCTCATCGGCATGCGCGAGATCCCGGCGAAGATGCCGATGAAGCTCCTCAGGAAGGCGATGAACCGCCCCAGCAGGACGGTCTTCGCGCCGTGCTGCTCGAAGAAGCGGTGGGTCTTTTCGAGCCGAGGGGGCGTGAGGCGGATCCAGCGTCCGTACCGGTGAACGAGCGCCGTCCCGCCGCGCAAACCGATCCAATATCCTGCGTGTCCGCCGGCCACCGTGCCCACGATACCGGCGATGACGACGCCGACGATGGACAACGTCCCGCGGCCGGCGAGCGCCGCGGCCGTTACGAGGGCCGTTTCACCGGGAACCGGCAGACCGGCGCCCTCGATGAGAAGGAACACGGCGACCAGCAGGTAGCCGTAGTGGGCAACCCATTGGCTGACGACGTCGAGCATGCGGGGTGGAGTAGTGTCCGGTTGGGTGGGCGCCGGGCGCGGACCGAAAGCTCAATCGGCCGCGCCCCTGCCACAAGCGGGAGGTCGCGGTAACATTCCCGCCATGTTGACCATTCTGAATCTCGAGCACCTCGAGGGTTCGGCGCGCGAGCGTCTCGACCCGATGCTGTACGACTACATCGCCGGCGGCGCCGGCGACGAATGGACGCTCCGCGAGAGTCGCGCGGCGTGGAACCGCGTTCAGCTACTCCCCCGAATGCTGCGCGGCGTGGCCAACCGCGAGCTCACCACAACGGTACTGGGTTCGCCCGTGTCCTTTCCGGTGCTTGTCCCGCCGATGGGTTTTCAGGGTCTCTGTCATGCGGACGCCGAGGTGGCGACGGCAAGCGCGACGGCGGCCGAAGGGACGATCTTCTGCGCCAGCACGGTATCGAACACGAGCCTGGAGGCGATTGCTCAGGCCAACGGCGCCGGACCCCGCTGGTTTCAGCTCTACGTCTACCGCGACAAATCCGTCACGCGCGGTCTCGTCGAACGTGCGGCCGCGGCCGGATACTCCGCGCTCTGTCTCACCGTCGACACCCCGCTCGCCGGAAATCGCGAGCGGGACCGCAGAAATTCGCTGCGCATGCCGGCCCACCTCGAGCTGGCAAACTTCCCCGCCTCGCACACGGCTCAGCACCACCATGGCAGCGGTCCCGGATCCGCCCTCGCCCAGTACATCGCCCATCAATGGGATCCTGGTCTGACATGGGACGACGTCGCCTGGCTTCAGTCCATCTCGCCCATGCCGGTCGTCGTGAAGGGCATCCTGGCGCCGGAGGATGCGAAGCTGGCCGTCGACCACGGCGCCGCCGGCGTGATTGTCTCCAACCACGGTGGGCGGCAGCTCGATACGGTTCCCGCGCCCGTGGCAATGCTGCCTGAAGTGGTGGACGCCGTCGCCGGCCGTTGTGAGGTGCTGGTCGACGGCGGCATTCGTCGCGGAATCGACGTGCTGAAAGCCCTCGCCCTCGGCGCGCGCGCCGTCCTCGTCGGCCGTCCGGTGCTCTGGGGCTTGACGCTGGACGGGGTCGACGGCGTCCGGGCTGTCCTCCAGCACCTCCGCGCCGAGCTCGATCTCGCGATGGCCCTCTCCGGCTGTCGAACCGTCGCCGACATCACCCGCGACTTGATCCTCTAGCAATAATCTGGTCCTATCGGGGTCAGACCCCGTTTTCGGGTTCGAGTTCGTATGGTCCTATTGGGGTCAGACCCCATTTAGAGTTCTCATAATGGAGTCTGACCCCGTTGGCTCGGGCGGAGCATTTCGGTTCGGAATTACGCTCTCGTCATCTTCGCGACAGGTTGAGACAGTAGCTTTTTGTCGCATTCCCTACGACTCCATATCCTCCGGGGGTTTTTGATGCGTCGCTTGGCTTCGTTCGTTCTCGTCGGCGCCCTCGTCGCGCCGGCTTTGGTTTCCGCGCAGGCCTACAAGGTCGAGAAGTACAACATCGGCGGTGAGGGCGGCACCGATTACTTGACCTCGGATCCGGCGACGGGCCGCGTTTTCATTTCGCGCGCGACGCACGTCATGGTCGTGGACGCCGCGACCGGAAAGGTCGTCGGCGACATCCCCGACACCCCTGGAATTCACGGTATCGCGATTGTCGCCAAATCCGGCCACGGCTTTACCACCAACGGCCGCGACTCGACGTCGACGATGTTCGACCTCAAGACCCTGGCGCCGATCAAGAAGATCAAGGCCGGGATCAACGGTCTCGACGGCATCATGTATGACGACGCGTCCGACCGAGTGCTCACGATCAACCACAGCACGCCCGAGGGAACGGCCACGGTGATCGACCCGAACTCCGGCGACGTTGTCGGCAAAGTCACGCTGACCGGCAAGGGCCCGGAAGGCGGCGTGAGCGACGGCAAAGGCCGGATCTTCATCAATCTCGAAGACAAAAACGCCATCGACGTCATCGACACCAAGACCTGGAAGGTCGTCGCCACGTGGCCGATCGAACCATGCGACGGCCCGACCGGCATCGCGATGGACCGGACGACGAACCGCATCTTCGCCGGCTGCAGCAACAAGTCGGTCGTCGTCGATGCCGCGACGGGCAAGGTCGTCGCGCAAATTGCCAACGGCAATGGCGTCGACGCGCTCGGCTGGGATCAAGTGCAGAAGCTGATCTACATTCCCGCCGGCCGCGACGGGAACGTCACGGTGATCCACGAGGATTCGCCCGACAAATACACCGTCGTCGCGACCGTTCCGACGATGGCCGGCGCGAAGACGATTGCCGTCGACGACAAGCGGCACATCGCCTACGCCTTCACCCCCGAGTACGGCCCCCCTCCCGCCGGCTCACCGGCGCCGACGGGTCGCGGCCGCGGGCCTCGCGGGCCGATCGTTGGGGCATGGTTTATTGTGGTGCATCCGTAGCGGCGGCACGCTCCAATCAACCAACTCACCCCACCACCCTCCACTCTCTCCCCCGAATCGCCACCAACAAACTCGGTACCACGAACAGCGTAATCGGCGTCGACAACGCCAACCCACCGATCACGGCCAGCGCCAGCGGCCGTTGCAAATCGCTGCCGGCGCCAATGCCGAGGGCGAGAGGGAGCAAGCCAAAAAGCGTGCACAGTGTGGTCATCAGGATCGGCCGCAAGCGAATTCGCGCCGCCTCGCGCAGCGCCTGCTCCAGCGCGACGCCTTCGTTACGCATGAGGTGACGCGCGAAGTCGAGGAGAATGATGCCGTTCTTCACGATCAGGCCGACGAGCAGAATCAGCCCCATGAACGACGACACGTTGAGCGGCGTTCCTGTGATCAACAACAATCCGATCGCGCCGACGAACGACAGCGGCGCCGCGAGCAGCACCACCAGCGGCTCGACGAACGACTGGAACTGAAGGACCATGACCGCAATCACACTCGCCGCGGCGAGTCCCAGGACGAGCAGCAACGCGCGGAATGCCTGCTGTTGGCCCGCGTACTGTCCGCCCAACTCGATGCGAATACCGGACGGCGGGGGCACCTCGGCGAGAACAGATTTCACGTCGGCCATCACTGCGCCTAGCGATCGGTCGGCGAGGTCCGCCGTCGCGTTGATCATCTGCTGCTGATTCTCGCGCAACAGTTCGGCGCGGGTTTCCGTCGGATGGAACGTCGCCAGACTGGCCAGCGGCGCGGATCCGTGCGTCTGAGCCGAATACACCGGGATCGAGCCGAGCAAACGAGGATTGAACCGGACCGAGTCCGGCGCTCGCACCCGAACGCCAACCGTTCGATCCTCGAGTCGCACCTCGCCAGCCGGTTCGCCGAGCAGTGCCCCGCTCACCTCATCCGACACCTGCGATGGCGTGAGGCCAATACGATTGGCTTCCGCCTGGTCGATCGTCATGTCCATCTCCGCGGCGGGTTCGGCGACACCGTTGAAGTAATCTTCGATGCCATCCACCTTGGAGAGCTTCGGCTCGAGCTTTTTCGCGTACGTCTCCAGCGCGTCCAGATCCGGACCGAACATCTTGATCTCCACCGGTCGTGCGGCGCCGGCGAGATCGTTGATCACGTCCGATAGAATTTGCACGAACTCGACGTGCAGCCGCGGAACGGCGCCCTCGAGCTTTCCGCGCACCTCATCGATGACCTCCGCCGTCGATCGATCGCGCTCCCCTTCCGGTTTGAGCCTGACATTGATGTCGCCGACGTTCTGCTGGGTCGCGAACAGCCCGAGCTCGGCGCCGGTCCGTCGCGACGTGCCGACAATCTCCGGTGTCGACGCAAGAATGCGTTCCACGATATGGACCATCCGGTCCGTCTCGCTCAGTGCAGTCCCGCCCGGGCTGAAATAGTCGAGGACGAAGGCACCTTCGTCGATCTCGGGTAGGAAGCCCGTCGGCGCATATCGCTGAGCGATGACGCCGGCGATCACCAGAGCCGCCGCGACTGGGATGATCCATCGTGCATGCCGCAGCGTACTGGCGAGCGCTCGCTCGTACCGATCGGCGAGCGAATCGATGCCTCGGCCGATTCCCGCGAGCACCCCGCGCGCCTTCGGCGGCGCCGCTCCGTCAGTCGCCGAGTCGTCGACATCCGCCGGCCGCAAGAATTGCTCACTCAACAACGGGATGATCGTCAGCGCGACGAGCAGCGACACGAGCACGGCGATCGTCAGCACGATCGACAAGGCGTGGAAGAACTGTCCTTCCACTCCGGTGAGCAGTCCGAGGGGGAGAAAGACAACGACGGTCGTCAGCGTCGACGTCGTCACCGGCCAGATCAGCTCTTGCACGGCGTCCCGAATTGCGATCTCGCGGTCCCGCTGGAGATGCGAGTGGCGAACGATGTTCTCGGTGATCACGACCGCGTCGTCGATCACGAGGCCGATCGCGATCGCCATCGCTCCGAGGGTCATCAGGTTGAACGTCTGACCGATCAGCGACATCACAAACACGGTGATTGCCATCGTGATCGGTATCGACGACGCACTGATCGCCGTGATCCGAGCATGGCGCAAAAAGAGCAGCAGGACGATCACCGCGAGCACCGCACCGATGATCATCGCGTCGCGCACCGACTTCACGGCGTCGCGCACCAGCGCTGCCTGATCGTACACCGGGCGCAGTGTGATGCCCGGCGGGAGCGATTTGGCCACTGTCGCCGCGATGCTCGCCACGCTGTCGGCGACCGCCAAGGTGTTGCCGCCGAGTTGACGCGTGATATTGATCAGCGCCGCCGGTCGACCGTCGCCGGCGATGATCCGCACGTGATCTTCCGTCCCCGCCGTCACCGTGGCGAGGTCGCCGACGCGGAGCCCGTGACCGACTACAATCTGCGCGATGTCGTCGGCCGAGTGTGCCTCGGTCGTCGTCACGATGAGATACTGCCGGTAGTCCTGCGGCATCCGGCCAACCGCGTTCACCGCCGTCGACGCTTGTATCGCCGTGGCAAGATCGCCGTACGTCATCTGCTGCTGCGCAAGCTTGGCGGGATCGGCGACGACCTCGATCTCCCGCACATCGCTGCCCATCACGTCCACTCGTCCCACGCCCGGCACTCGCGAGATGAGCGGCCGGATCTGATAGCGCGCGACGTCGTACAGCGTCGCCGGATCACCACCTTCCACGTTGTACGATAGAATCGGGAAGAGCGACGGCGTCAGTCGCTCGACTTCGATGTCGAGATTCGGCGGTAGCGTGCTCCGCACCTGATTCACGCGCGCCTGAACCTGCTGCAGCGCGAAAATCATGTCCGTCTTCGGCGCGAAGGTCACGTTCGTTTCGCTGCTGCCGCGAATCGATCGCGACTGCACCCGAATCACGCCCGGCACGATGCTCACCGCTTCCTCGACCGGACGCGTGATGCCGAACAGCACCTGCCGCGCGCCGAGCGAGCTGCCCTCGACCACGATCGTGATGCGCGAAAAGGTCAGCTCGGGGTAGATCGCCGACGGGAGGCGAAATGCCGCGTACACGCCGGCCGCCGTCAGGCAGGCGGTCGCCATGTACACGAAGCGCCGCTGCTCGGCCAGCAGCGCGAAGAGCGAGCGTTTGGCCATTACGGTTTCGCCGGCGATTTAGGCTGCGACGGAACGGCGGAGGGACTCGCTTTCTCCGGCGTGAGCGGCGCGACCTTCGCGCTGTCTTGCATACCGTACGCGCCATACGTCACGACCCGCTCACCAGCCTTCAGCCCCTCGGTGATCTCGACGCCGGCCGCGCTGCGGCCGCCAACTTTCACCTCGCGCTCATGGGCAACGCCGTTCCCATCGACCACGAAGACCTTGAAGTCTTCGCCCTCCGGCACGAGCGCATCCGGCGGGACAACGATCGCCGATGCCCGCGTCGCCACGGCAATCGCCCCGCTCACCGTCTCACCGATGCGCAGCGGACGTCGCGTCGTCGGCGCTTGCACGCGCACCGCGACGCTCCGCGTTACAGAATCAACGGTTCGCGAGACGTCGCTGACGGTTCCCGTTCCCAGCGGCTCGCCCGTCGCGTTCTGGCCCGCGCTGAGTTGCACCTTGGCACCGGGACGAATGTCGGCCGCCTCGGTCGGCGTGACACTCAGCAGAATGTCGAGCGCCGTCGGATCAGAGATCTCGATCAGCGGCTGCGCGGGGTCGACCGACGCGCCGAGCGTTGCCGACATTCGCGTTACGACGCCGGAAATCGGCGCGCGCAGCGTAGAAAGCTGTGCGTTGCGTCGCGCCGCCACGGCATCCGATTGCGTCCTCGCCAGATCAGCCGCCGCCTGCTCGGCGTCCTTGCGCGGCACGATCCCCTCCTGCGCGAGCCGCTGCTGCCGCTCGTTCGCTCGCTCCGCCGCGGCGAGTGCCGCCTCGGCGCTCTGTAGCGCGGCGGTGAACGGAGC
Organism: Gemmatimonadaceae bacterium; assembly: GCA_025928335.1. Classification (GTDB taxonomy): domain Bacteria; phylum Gemmatimonadota; class Gemmatimonadetes; order Gemmatimonadales; family Gemmatimonadaceae; genus JAQBQB01. Next base: position 10,406 of record JAICJQ010000057.1, on the reverse strand, counting down.
CTGATCGAGCTCCACCAGCGCTTGACCCGCCCTCACCGTCTGCCCTGTGGCCGTCAAGACGCGGCCAACACGCCCCGCCGCCGGCGCGCTCAGCGTCGCAACATGACCGGCCCGCGCGGCAACAGTGCCCAGCGCGCCGATCGTTTCAGTGAAGGCTTGTGGTGCAACCACCACCGTCTGCGCATTGACGACACCGTGACCTGTCGCTTCGTCTCCACCCTCGCTCTTGCCTTTGCACCCGACGGCGACGATCACACCGACGAGTACTGCGGCTCGACGTGTGACCGTCATCGAATCTTTCCTGGCATATCGGTTCCCTGATTGCGCGTCGTGTTCCCGCCCGTCCCCCCACTTGCCGGTGCCACGCTCAATGCTCTCAACTCGGCCGTCGCGATCCACGCTGCCGCCAGATCCGTGATGTATTGCGCCAGCACCTCGCGCGACGAACGAACCGCCTCGATCACATTTGCTAGCGACGCCGCTCCCTCGCGGTACGCCGTCAGGGACATTGCCGCCACCCGATTCGCGCTCGCCGCCACCTGCCGATCGCGTTCGACGCGCGCCAATGCATTCTCCCGTTCACGCGTCGCGTGCGCGATCTGATTCCGTGCCTCCACCTGAGCGAGCGTCAGCTCGGCTGCGGCTCGTGCACGCTCCGCCTCGGCCTGCGCGATGCCGCCTCGGTTTCGATCGAACAGCGGAAGCGCGATGCCAAGCCCGAACGTCGGCAGAATGCCCCGTTGATCGGGATCGCCATGCTCGAATCCGAGCGAAAGGCTCGGAGTCGTCCAGATCGATCGATGCTGCATCCGCGCCGCCAGCGTCGCCGATTCGAGCGACAACGATGCCGCCGCTTCGCCGAGGGTCACAGGCGGCGCCGTCATCGATTCCGGAGGAGCGACCAACGAATCGGTCGCCGCCAGCTCGACACGCTCGCTTCGCATGCCCAGCACCGCTTGAAGGTCGAGCAGCGCCGATATGACTTCGAGCGAATCCCCCTCCGCGGTGTTCGCCGCCTGGCCGGCCGTGACACGCGCGAGTTCGACGTCCATGTCGCTCGCGTCGCCCGCATCGCGACGCCGTTCCACCATGCGCCGCAGACTATCCGCGCCCAAGGCCGTTCGCCGCGACAGCGCGAGTCGCTCCCGCGCGGCGACGGCGCGCGTGTACGTCGTGTCCGCGTCCAGCGCGATCGTCGCCCGCGCCAACGTGTATCGCAGATTCGCCGCCTCGAGGCCCGTCTGCGCCGCACGAATTCGCAGCTGGCGAATCGTCGGAAAGTCGAACGGGATGTCGAAGCTGTAATGGTAGTTCGGTACCGACTTGCTGTAGCTGGCGCTGAACGACGGATTGGGGCGTACGCGCGCCGCGATGACCTGCGCCGCCGCGACCGCCGTATCGGCTTGGGCGGCGGCGAGTCGCGCTCCGCGATCGAGCGCCGTCTGAAGCGCCTGATTGCGACTCACTGGCGTCAGCTGCGCCGACGCGACCGATGCGATCGACGCGGCCAGAATTGGGACCAACGGCGTGAGAGACCGATGCATGTTTTCAGTGAGGTGCGTTCATCGCTTGCGCACGAGCGACCGGCCACGCCGATGATGGGCAAGGCCGGCGACGGCGACGCACACCGACACCCATGCGGTGCCGAATGCAAAGCCGCCCAAAACATCGCTCGGATAATGTGCTCCGAGATACACCCGACTGATCCCGACCGCTACTACCAGCGACACGGCGAGTCCGATGAGAATACCCCGCCAGGGTCGCGGCATGTGCCTCGGAACAGTCAGCATGTACACGAGCATGCCCATGCCGATCGCGCACATCATCGTGTGGCCCGAGGGAAAGCTCAGCGACTGCTCGACCGGCGGCGTCGGTGTGAACGCTGGCCGCGTGCGATGCACTTCCAGCTTGAGCAGCCGTTCGAGCGATCCACCCCCGGCGAAGACCGCGATCCAGGTCACGAGCATCGTCATGCGACGTCGAACGAGCAGGATCGCTCCCCCGACCACCGCGATCACGCCCATCGTCGTCGGCGAGCCGACCTCTGAGATGATCTGCGAGACCGTCAGTCCGGTCGGCCGCGCCCGTGAATGAATCCAATTCGCCGCGGCAATGTCCAAGCGGACCACCGTCGCGTTGTCGAGCACCGAGTCGAGCAATGCCCCCGACAGCCAGATCGCCAGACCGGCGACAACGAGGCTCACCGTGAGGTGTAGTCCGACGTAGGTCTCTGGATTCAGACGGTTGCGGAGAAATCGCTGGAGTCTCTCGAGGACTTTCTTGTCCAAATCGGCCGGTCCGGAGCTGGGAACTCCGCGTGACCAAAGCGAATTCTGGTCCACCGCTTTGAATTCGGGCCGTCGACGATCGGGGTGGTCGCGACGAACCTAGCCGCGCCGACCTGTCAGGAGGATGACAAGCCGTTGGAATCGGCCGGCACCGTCACGGCAATGCTCGTCCCTCGCGCCGGCTCGGACTCCACGGCGATCGATCCGTTGTGCTCGTCCACGATCCAGCGCGCGATTGACAGCCCGAGCCCTACGCCGTCCGAGCCGGCCGGCTCCGCGGCGCCCTGCCCGGATGCCCGCGTACGCGACTGGTCGCCCCGATAGAAGCGCTCGAAGATGTGTGGAAGTTGGTCTTCCGTGATGCCTACACCGGTATCGCTCACGATCACCGAGGCGGCAGCGCCCGCGCGCTGTACGTCCACTCGAACTCGGCCGCCGGCCGGTGTGAACTTGATCGCGTTGTCGAGGAGAATCATCACGAGCTGTCGCAACAAGCTCGCGTCGCCGAGCACCGGTGCCTCCTCGAATTCGCCGACCTCCATCGCCACGCCCTTCCGGTCTGCCATCGCGCGGGCCGCTTCCGCCGCGTCGAGGGCGACGTCATCGAGAAAGAGCCGCCGCGGCTCGACCGGACGCTCACGTGCGTCCGCTCTCGCCAATATCAGCAGATCTTCGACGATCCGCCCCAGCCGCGCGCTCTCCGCTTCGATCGCGCCGAGCGCGCGCACGTACTCCTCGGACGAGCGCGGGCGCTGCGCGGCGACTTCGGCGCGGCTCCGGATTGCCGTCACCGGCGTCCGCAGCTCGTGCGCCGCGTCGGCCATGAACCGCCGCATGTTGTCGATCGCGCGCTCGATCGGCTCGGCCGCCTGTCGGGCGATAATCCAACCACCACCGGCAACCAGCAGGAGTGCGACCAAAGACGCGCCCGCGAACCCGATGATGAGCGGCGTGTAGCGATCCTCCAGCTCAACTTCATCCGCAACGGCCACCGCGACGGCTGTCACAGGTCCACTGCGTATCGGCTCGGCGTACGCGCGCAAAATTCTCGACTCGCTTTGATGCTGCGCAGAGTGCGGCATCGCCCGTCGCCACGTGTCGCGAGCGAGATCTCCGATCCATGTCGGCACGCTCGACGACGCCACGAGCGCACGGCCATTCGTGTCCAGCACGAACAGCTCTCGACCGGGAATTCGGATATCGCGCGCCGGATCGTACAACGCCGACGAATCTGCCGCCATCGTCCTCGACGCTGTCACTCGGGCGAGCTCGTGGCCGTCCGCGGCCAGCGATGCATCGAGCTCGCCATCGAATTGCCTCGTGATCACCGCAAACACAGCGATACCGAGCAGCGCCAGCACCGCCAAAAAAGTCAGCGCATACCACGCAGTAAGTCGACGCCGCAGCTTTGCAAGCGCCCCCGAATGCCGAGCCGCCGAGCCGCCGAGCCGCCGAGCCGCCCATGTCATGCTCCGAGCCTGTACCCCGCGCCACGCAAGGTATGAATCAGCTTGACGTCGAAGCCGTCGTCGATCTTTCGGCGCAGGCGGCGCACGAGCACCTCGAGCACGTTCGTGAACGGATCGTGATTGTCGTCCCACACGTCCGCCGTAATCGTCGCGCGATCGACGACTCGGCCGCGATGCCGTACGAGACATTCGAGGAGCGCGAATTCCTTCGCCGTGAGCTCGATGTCGCGCGAACCGCGTCGTACGCGATGCGCGGGAAGGTCGACCGCCAGGTCGGCGATGACGATCGTTTCGGCGAGCGTCGGCGGCGGCCGTCGCGCCAGCGCGCGCACGCGCGCCACCAGTTCGCGAAACGCGAACGGCTTCGTCAGGTAGTCGTCCGCACCCGCCTCGAGACCGCGAACACGGTCGTCCACCGCGTCGCGCGCCGTCAACATCAACACCGGACTGGCGACGCCGCGCTGCCGTAAGGCGTTGCACAGCTCGAACCCATCGCCGCCCGGGAGCATTACATCGAGAATGATCACGTCGAACGACGACAGGAGCGCGCGCGATCGTCCCGAGGCGAACGTCGCTTCGCGCGCGACGCTCATTCCCCATTCCGAGAGTCCTTCCTCGATCACGGAAGCGACCTCGCGATCATCCTCAACGAGCAGAACACGCATGGTCGGCCTTACGGTTTCTTTACCGGCGGCTTCGCCTTGTCCGTTGCCTGTTCCTTTCTCTCCGCAGCCGGAGACTCGTGTTCGGCGGACACGACTTTGCCCGTGATCGCGAGAAGCGCCAAGCCTGCGAGGGCCAACACGGCGGGCATGACTGGCTTCATGTCTGTCTCCGAATATGTGCGAAGAAGCTACCGGGCGTAGCTGTCGCTCGCATGACACGGCGAGGGAATGGGCCTGCCGTTTGCTGCGATTCCCCCCGACTTCTCCGGAGGACGCATGGCGACTGGCAAGCTCAATGGCAAACGCGTGGCGATTCTCGCGACAGACGGCGTGGAGCAAGCCGAGCTGACGGAACCGCGCAAAGCGCTCGACGAGGCCGGCGCGCGCACGACGTTGGTCTCACCGAAACCCGGCGCGATCAAGGCATGGCAACACGACCACTGGGATGGCGAGCTCCGCGTCGACCTTCCGCTCGAGCAAGCTGACGCGAACGACTTCGATGCACTGATGCTTCCCGGTGGCGTCATGAACCCCGATCACCTGCGCATGAATCGCGGCGCCGTGGAGTTTGTTCAACGGTTCGTGAGCTCGGGGAAACCCGTCGCCGCGATCTGTCACGGTCCATGGCTGCTCGTCGAGGCGAACGCGGTCCGCGGCCGCACCGTGACCTCGTGGCCGTCGCTCCAAACCGACATTCGCAACGCCGGCGGCGATTGGGTCGATCGCGAAGTCGTGACCGACGAAGGCATCGTCACGAGCCGAAAACCCGACGACATCCCCGCCTTCAACAAGAAAATGATCGAAGAATTCGCCGAGGGCACCCACGACCGCGCTCGGACCCGCTCAGTCGGCGAGAGCGCGCACCTCGGCGAATCCAACCCGCCGATTCGGCGTTAACGCTCCCGCAATGAAAAGCTCCCATTGGGGTCAGACCCCAAAAACAGCGCAAACGGAGTCTGAACCCGTCCAAAAAACGGAGTCTGACCCCGTCTAAGAACTGGGGTCAGACTCCTTTATCATTTTATTTCCCGACGACGACCACCGTGAACGAGCCCGGGATCACCGGACCTCCACCGCCCCGGCCACCCGGGGGCGGGTTGGCCGGTGCCGGGCCACGCTCGACGCTCATCACGTAGATCCGGCCAGTCTTCGTGTCGAGCGACAGCGTTCGCGCCCCGTTCATCGTCTGAAGATTCTCCTCGACCTCGAAGCTGGTCGGGCTCTTCTCCTTGATCACCGTCAGCGTGCCGTTGCCGTGTGAGCTGAACGCCTCCATGGTCTGCGGATTGAACGCCGCGCCGTCGGACCCGCCGGCGAGCGGCAACGTCGTGATGATCTTCCCGTCGGTCGCGCTCATGATGACCATCACCGGCTGGGGCGGCTGACCGGCGGTCCGCGCGGCGGCGCACGCCGCGAACAGAATCTTGTTCTTCGCGTCGATCGCCAACCCGTTGCAGCGGCCGATGTCGCCGAACGGATAGTGCGCCGTCGTCTTCATCGCTTTCTCATCGACGACCGCCACTCCGCCCGCCGAATCCTGCAGCACCGCATACAATGTCCCATGACCGTCGGAGACGGTCTGCTCGGGCACGCCGCCAAGATCGATCTTGCCGAGCACGTTCCCGTCGCGCGAATCGATGACGATCAGATCCTTCGTCGGATGACTGCCGATGTACACGCGGCTGTCCGACGGGTCGAAGTAGATACCGTCCGGGCTGAACTGCGGTGCCGGTCGCGGCGGCATGCCGACGTTCGGGTCGATCGTCTTGATCATCTTCATCGACCTCGAGTCGAACATCGAGATGTTCGGATGACTACTCGCGAAGCCGTGTCCCGTCTTTGCGTCGACGACCGCTCCGTTTCCGCCGCCGTTGAGAATCTCACCGAGCGGCTTGAGCGTCTCGAGATCGAACACCGTGACTCGACCGGGAACCGAGTCGCGCGCCGGAGTGCTGTCCGTCGCCGGCGCGCCGCGTACCGCGTTGCGCGTGATGTAGAGGCGTCGGTCGTCCGAGTTGGCGTAGATGTAATCCGTCCCGCCTTCACCACCGACCTTCGCCCGCATGAGCACCTTGTACGGACCATCGGTGCTTGGTTGTTGCGCGCCAAGCGTCGTGGAGAGCGAAACGACCAGGGCGGAGAGCATCGGAAGCGCTTTCATTGTTCAATCTCCATGGACGCGGGAAGATCCGACGTTTGCGGATACTGGTCTTCCCTCGATGGGCTGTCAACAATGATCACGGCGAAGCTGTCGAGAAGAGGTCGTCGGCATCAAGGGCACTCGTCGACGGTGAAGGACCTACTGTCTTCGACTAGTAACTTGTCAGTGACGGTAGGTCCTTCGCTCGCTGATGCTCGCTCAGGATGACGGCTAGTCGCCGGTGGCCGGCGCCGCGTCGCCGACGACGGTGGTTTGCTTCGCCCGCGCCCGCCGTCTCGACATCCACTGCTGCCACTCGTCGAGGTATGTGTAGAAGACAGGCGTCACGTACAACGTGACCAGCTGCGAGAACGCCAAACCGCCAACCACCGCTACACCGAGCGGCCGCCGCGTCGACGCACCCGCGCCCCAACCGACCGCGATCGGAATCGCGCCCATCAACGCCGCCATCGTCGTCATCATGATCGGACGGAAGCGGACGCTGGCCGCCTCGAGAATCGCTTCGGACGGCGTTCGATTGCCATCGCGCTGCGCCTCGATCGCGAAGTCGATCATCATGATCGCGTTCTTCTCGACGATGCCGATCAGCATGATGATCCCGACGAAACCATAAATGTCGAGATCGAGACCGCACAAAAGCAGCGTCACCAGCGCCCCAAATGCGGCAAAGGGCAGCCCGGTGAGGATAGTAATGGGATGAATAAAGCTCTCGTACAGCACGCCGAGAATCACGTAGATCACGAACACGGCGAGCAGCATCAGCACGAGCAGACCTTGCTGCGTCGTCACGAACGCTTCCGCCATTCCGGAGAAGCTCGCGCCGACTTGGCCGGGCAGCACGTCCTTCGCCGTGGCTTCGACCGCTTTGACCGCGGTCCCGATCGACATTCCGGGCGCAAGATTGAACGACACCGTCACCGACGGCAGCTGTCCGGAGTGGTTCACCGTCACCGGACCCACCGTGTACTTGAACTTTGCCACGGTGCTCAGCGGCACGAGCGGCCCGCGCGACGACCGTACCCACAACTTGCCGAGGGCATCGACGTCCTGCTGATACTCGGGGAGCAGCTCCATGACGACCCAATACTCGTTCGTCGCGGTATAAATCGTCGAGACCTGTCGCTGGCCGAATGCATCGTACAGCGTGTTCTCGATCTCGCTCGCCGACACGCCGAGTTGCCCCGCCTGCTCGCGATCGATGTCGATCGTCACCTGCGGATTCTCGATCAGCATGTCGCTCGTCACGTCGATCAGCCCCGGGATGTTGCGCATTCGGCGCTCCATCTCGCGCGCCGCGGTGTTGAGCGCCGCCATGTCGCCGCTCTGCAGCGTGTACTGATAGAGGCTCTTCGACGCCAGACCGCCGATCGAGATCGCCGGCGGATTCTGAATGAACGTCGTGATGTCCGACACGCTCGCCGTCGACTTCATCAAGTCGCGGGCGATGTCTTCGGCGCTTCGGTTGCGCTCGTCGATCGGCTTGAGGTCGATCGTGATCTGGCCTTGATTCGCCGCCGCCGTCGTGCCGACCGACGACGTCACGGACCGCACATCCGGATCGCGCCGAATCACCTCGGCGACTTCCGCTTGATGCTGCACGAGCGCGTCGAACGACACGCCTTCCTGTGCTTCGGTCGTCGCGAGCAGCTGGCCGGTATCGTCCGTCGGGAAAAGTCCCTTCGGCGTCGACCAGAACAGGTAGCCGGTGGCGACGAGGATGATGAACGAGAAGACCAGCGTGAGCGGGCGTCGCGCCATCACCCAGCCAAGGCTCCGCTCGTATACGCGCAGCCAGCCGTTGTAAAAGTTTTCCGTCGCCTGGTAGAGCCGTCCATGCTGCTTCCCGTGATCCGACTTGAGGAAGCGACTCGACAGCATCGGCGTCAGCGTCAGCGACACGAAGCCCGACACGAGAATCGCCACGCCGATCGTTACGGCGAACTCATGGAACAGCTTACCAATGATGCCGCCCATGAACAGGAACGGGATGAACACGGCCGCGAGCGAGAACGTCATCGATAAGATGGTAAATCCGACTTCGGATGCGCCGTCGATGGCGGCCTGCATCTTGTGCTTCCCCATCTCCATGTGCCGGACGATGTTCTCGAGCATCACGATCGCGTCGTCCACCACGAAGCCCACGGCAAGCGTGAGCGCCATCAGCGACAGATTGTCCAGGCTGTAGTGCAGCAGGTACATCACCGAGAACGTGCCGATGATCGACATCGGCAGCGCGAGGCTCGGGATGATCGTCGCCGACCAATTGCGCAGGAAGACGAAGATCACCGCGACGACCAGGAACAACGTCAGCTCGAGCGTGAATGTCACGTCATCGACCGACGCCTTGATCGTCTGTGACCGGTCGTAGAGGATCGACATCTGCACGGTCGGCGGAATTTCCGCCCCGATCTTGTCCAACGCCTGCTTCACCCGATTGGCGACGTCCACGGTATTCGTACCCGGCTGCCGCTGCACCGCCAGCACGATCGACCGCGAACCATTGAACCAGCTCGCCGTCTTGTTGTTCTGGACGTCGTCCGTGATGCGACCGATCTCGTCGAGGTGCACCGGCGCGCCGTTCCGATAGGCGACGATCACGTCCGAGAACTGATTCGCGTTCTCGAGCTGCCCGGTGGCCTGTACCGTCAACGCCGTTCGCGGCCCGTTCAGCACACCCGTCGGCATGTTGACGTTCTGCTGCTGAATCGCCGTCGCAACGTCCTCGAGCGCGATGCCGCGCGTCGCCAGCTGCCCCGGGTCGAGCTGCAGACGGACCGCGTACTTCTGCGCGCCGTACACCAGCACCTGCGCCACGCCGCCTACCATGGAGAGGCGCTGGGCAATCGTCGTCTCACCGATCTCGTCGAGCGCCGACAGCGATACCTCGCTCGACGTCAACGCCAACGTGAGAATCGGCGCGTCGGCCGGATTCGTTTTCTGATAGGCCGGCGGAATGATGCCTTGGGGCAGCTGCCGCGCCGTTTGCGCGATCGCCGCCTGCACATCCTGCGCTGCCGCATCGATGTTCCGATCCAGCGCAAACTGAATGACGATCTGCGTCTGCCCCAGGCTCGACGTCGACGTCATGTTGTCGATGCCGGCAATCGTCGAGAATTGTTTCTCCAACGGCGTCGCCACCGTCGCCGCCATCGTCTGCGGACTCGTCCCCGGCAGCGTCGCGCTCACCGTCACCGTCGGAAAGTCCACGTTCGGCAAGTCGCTCACCGGCAGCTGCCGGTACGCGACGATGCCGAAGACGAGAATCCCGATCATGACCAACGTGGTCATGACTGGGCGTTTGATAAAGAGAGTCGTAAAATTCATCTGCTGTCATCCTGAGGCCGCGAAGCGGCCGAAGGATCTATTATGAGAAACATCCTAGCCAGCCACGGAGGAAGGACAGTAGATCCCTCGCTCGCTCCGCTCGCTCAGGATGACAATCAATCGCCAGCTACCGGCAGCGGCATCGTTTCCGTGGGAACCCGCATCGGTGCCTTTCTTCCAATCCAGCTCTGGAGCTCGTCGAAGTACGAATAGAACACCGGCGTCACGTACAACGTCACGATCTGCGAGAACGCCAACCCACCCACCACCGCCACACCGAGCGGACGGCGCGACGCCGCGCTCGTGCCGACGCCGATCGCGATCGGCAGCGTGCCTACGATCGCCGAGACAGTGGTCATCATGATCGGTCGGAACCGCACGCTCGCCGCTTCCACGATCGCCTTCGCCGGCGGAATCCGTTCGCTCCGCTGCCGCTCGAGCGCGAAGTCGATCATCATGATCGCGTTCTTCTCGACGATGCCGATCAGCATGATGATGC
>JAICJQ010000241.1 GCA_025928335.1 Gemmatimonadaceae bacterium | reverse complement strand
TGCTGAGGGTGATGGCTTGTAGGTAAGATGGGTGTATAAGTGTATAGACTAGTGAGGGAGAGAATCAGAGAAAACACGCACAACACACGCCACGCAATGCAATGCATTATTGCTCGGAGGAAGGTGAGGAGTGTGTGGACTTCTACTTCCCCCTTGCGGTCATGTGGTTCGGGGTTCCCGATCCCATCAAGAAGCGCACGGACCAGTTGACGTACCGCATCCGCGGAGCTTCGGCAACTTCCCGCGAGTGATCGCGAAGTACGTGAGGGAGCGCCACGTCCTCACGCTTCCCGAGGCGATCCGCAAAATGACCGGCTGGCCGGCGACGCGGATGAAGCTGGCGAACCGCGGCACGATCCAGGTCGGCAACTGGGCGGACGTGACGATCTTCGACTACGACGCGCTCCAGGATCGCGCGACGTATGAGAAGCCGATGGAATTTCCGACGGGGATCGAGTGGGTACTCGTGAACGGCGTCGTCACGATCGATCACGGGAAGCACACGGGAGCCAAAGCGGGCAGGGCGCTGAGGGGGCCCGGGGCTGCGGCTGACAAGGCCTAAGCCTCGAGCGGTCCGTCGGCGATGTCATGTTTCGAATCGTGTACCATTTCTCAAACGAGTGTATGCGTATGATCCGACATCGATGCGGTGCGATTGCCGCCACCTGTTCGCTCGTCGCCTTCTCGGCCGGCGCCCAAGGGACCCGGCTCCTGCGCAACCCCACGGTGAGTCGCGATCAAGTCGCGTTCGCGTATGCGAGCGACATCTGGGTCGTGCCGAAGAGCGGTGGCCTCGCCCGCCGACTGACGAGTACGGTGAGCGTCGAGGGCGAGCCACAGTTCTCGCCCGACGGCTCCCTCGTCGCCTACAGCGCGACGGTCGGCGGCAACATGGACGTGTACGTCATTCCCACGGCCGGTGGCGAGCCACGGCGATTGACGTACCACCCGGGGACCGACGCTGTCCGTGGATGGACACCGGATGGAAAGCGGGTGATCTTCGCCTCCGGTCGGACGAGCGCCCCCACGGCGTATTTCCGCCTGTGGACCGTCTCGCTCGACGGCGGACTGCCCGAGCCCCTTCCGATGCCGCGCGCGTACACCGGCGTCGAGTCGCCCGATGGCCGGCGCGTCGCCTATGAGGAGGTCTCATCGGCGCTCACGCCGAACTGGGCGGAGGAGCGCATGAGCTTCTGGCGACATTATCGCGGCGGCCGGACGCATCCGATCACGGTGATGAACCTCGCCGACTACTCGACGGCGAAACTGCCCTGGACGAACAGCAACGACAGCGATCCGATGTGGATCGGCAACACGGTGTATTTCCTCTCCGATCGGAACGGCACCGTGAACCTGTTTTCGTGGCGCACCGACGCGAAGACCGTCACGCAGCTCACGCATCACGACGACTTCGACATCATGAATGCGTCGGCTGGACCCGACGCGATCGTCTACGAGCAGGCGGGATACATCCACCTCGTCGACCTCAAGGACGGCAAGTCGCACCAACTCGACATTGACGTCAAAGGCGATCTGCCGTGGACCCGGGCCCAGTTCAAGACGTCGCCGATCCGCGCCGCCGCGCTCTCCGGCAACGGCGGTCGCGTCGCCTTCGAGACGCGCGGCGAGATCATCGCGATGTCCGCCGACAAGGCCGACCAGCGCAACGTCACGCAAACTTCCGGCGCGCACGACCGGAGTCCTGCGTGGTCACCCGACGGCGTACACCTCGCCTGGTTCTCTGACGCCAGCGGTGAATATCAACTGATGATCGGCGAACCGGCGACGTTCGCGAAGCCGCGCGCCATCACGCTTCCGTCGACGGCGTTCTTCTCGAATCCCGAGTGGTCGCCCGACGGCAAGCAAATCCTGATGGAGGACAACCACCTGAACCTCTGGGTGGTCGACGTCGGCACGAGCAAATTCACGAAGGTCGCGACGGATACCTATGACGAGTCCGGTCGAACGCGCGACGCGGTGTGGTCGCCCGACTCGCGATGGATCGCCTACTCGAAGAGTCTCGAGAGCCGAATGCGCGCCGTTTTCGTGCACTCGCTCGCCACGGGCAAATCGATTCAAGTCACCGACGGTCTGGCCGACGCGACGTCGCCGACCTTCGACGCCGGCGGCAAGTACTTGTACTTCCTCGCCAGCACCAACTTCGGTCCGAGCACGAGCACGCTCGACATGAGCTCGATCGATCACCCGTCGAACCGCGCGATCTATCTCGCCGTGCTTCCGGCGAACGAGCCGTCACCATTTTTGATCGAGACTACGACCGACGATGCGGCCGCTCCGTCGCTCGCGGGGGGCCGTGGTCGCCGCGACACATCGGCGGTGATGGTTCGCGTCGATGCTGAAAAGATCGGGCAGCGTATTCTCGCGTTGAACGTTCCGGCGGCAGAGTACCGCAGCCTCTCGGCGGGACCCGCGGGTTCGTTCTTCTACCTCGCGCCGGCCGTCGGCGGCGGTGGTCGCGGCGGTGCAGGGGGAGGGGGCGGCGGCGGTTCGCGGCTCATGCGCTACCAACTGCGCGATCGCACAGCGCAGCCATTCCTCGAGGGTGTCGGCACGTACATCGTGTCGAGCGACAGGCGTCGCGTGCTGTATTCCGAGGCGGGGGGCGGTGGCGGTGCGGGGAGAGGCGCTGGTCGCGGAGCGGCTACCGCACGTTGGGCGATCGTGCCCACCGATCGACCGATCCGCCCGGGCGAAGGCATACTCGACGTGTCGCGTCTCGAGACATGGGTCGATCCGAAGCGCGAGTGGAACGACATCTTCCGCGAGACGTGGCGTATCGAGCGCGAGTTCTTCTACGACCCCGAGATGCACGGCGCCGACTGGAACGCCGTGTACGCGAAGTATTCGCCGATGCTTCCGTACGTCGGTCATCGGTCGGACCTGGGTTATCTCATCGCCATGGTCGGAGGAGAGTTGGATGTTGGACACTCTTACTTGAGCGCCGCCGGTGATGTGCCGAGCGAGGATCCGGTCGATGTAGGTTTGCTCGGCGCCGACTTCGCCGTCGAGAACGGCCACTACCGCATCAAGCACATCTACGGCGGTGAGAACTGGAATCCCGAGTTGCAAGCACCGCTCAGCGCGCCGGGAATCCAGGTGGCGGAAGGCGATTACCTGCTCGAGGTCAACGGCCGGCCGATCGTCCCGCCGGCAAATCTCTACGCCGCGTTCCAGGGAACCACTGGGCGTCAGACGGTGATTCGCGTTGGCACAACGTCGGCGAGCGAGGGCTCGCACCTCGTCACCGTGATGCCGATCGCCAATGAGACCGGGCTTCGCGCGCGGGCGTGGATCGAAGACAACCGTCGGACGGTCGATTCGCTCTCGGGCGGACGGCTGGCGTATGTGTGGCTGCCGAATACCGCGGCGGCGGGTTACCAGTATTTCAATCGTTATTACTTCGCGCAGCAAGACAAACAGGGCGCGATCATCGATGAGCGCTACAACGGCGGCGGTCAGATCGCCGACTACATCGTCAACGAATTAGGTCGCAAGCCCGACGGATATTTCGCCCGCCGAACCGGCGAGACGTACCTGTCCCCCGGCACCGGCATCTACGGCCCGAAGGTGATGATCATCAACGAATCGGCTGGTTCGGGCGGTGACGCACTGCCGTACATGTTCCACCTGCGGAAGCTTGGAACTCTGGTTGGGACGAAGACGTGGGGTGGCCTGGTCGGGACGCTCGGAATTCCCACGACGATCGACGGCGGCGGCATCACTGCGCCGAGCCTTGCGTTCTACGATCTACAAGGTCGCTGGGCGGTCGAGAACGAAGGGATCGCGCCGGACGTCGAAGTTGAATACACGCCGTCCGAGGTCATTCGCGGCCACGATCCGCAGCTCGAGCGCTCGGTCAAAGTGGCGCTGTCAATGCTCGAGAAGGACGCGCTGCATCGCGTGCCGCGTCCCGCGCCGTCGAACAAGTTGAAAAAGCCGTGACGATTGCGAGAGCGGGAGCGACGGCGGCGCCGGGTTGTTAGGTAGTTTTCCCGCGCGCCGCCTTCGACGGCGGCGCGCCGGCGTCCCAAATATGCCAGATGCCGCGCTCGCCGACTTCCTCGATTGCGCTGGCCAGTCGATTCGCCGCGTTGTGCCAGTTCGTCTCGACGGCGCGCTGCGCGGCGCGGGGATCACCTTTGGCGATCGCCGACGTGATCGCGTCGTGCTCGTGAACCGAGGTCGCCAGCTCATCGAGCAGCACGTTGATGTAGAGACGCGCGTACCGCTCGCACTGCGGTTTGATCGCCTGGTGCAGCGCGACGACGCGCGGGCCGGCGACGCCGTCGACATATGCTTCGTGGAACGCGACGTCGAGGTCGAAGAGCCGAGACGGAGCGGCTTTGGCGCGCGCGGCGCGCGCGAGCTCTTTGTTCGCCGAGCGAAGCCGCTGGACGAGCTTGCGGCGCCGATCGGCCGGAAGCAAAGCGGCCTGGCGCGCCGCGAGGCCCTCGAGATGCCCGACCACGAGAAAGACTTCATGGCCGTCGCCGCGGGTGAGCGGCGTGACGATGAGTCGCTGGTCCCCGGCGCGTCCGACCGACGCGACGAAGCCTTCCTGTTGCAGCCGATGCAGGGCGCTGCGGACCGGCGTTCGACTCAGCCCCATGCGCGCGACGACCGCGCGTTCGGCGACGCGCGCGCCCGGCGGTAGCTGCCCGCTCACGATCAGCGCGCGCAACTCCGTGTAAACGCGCGAAACATTGTCCGTCGGCGGGTGGGTTGCGCCGTTTCCGGCATGGGAAGGGCCGCCCGCCCGGCTTCGATTCGAAGGTGATCCGGGCACGGAGGCAACCTACGGGTCGCCCACTGTTCGAGCAAGCACGATCCACCGCAAACGAAATGTTCGAAATCGGTAACCAAACCGGTATACCAAAGCGGTCTATCGCGGCGGAGTGCCGCGCATTAGACTTGGCCGCGTCGAATCGCTCGTCCGCACGGCCCTTGTTGTTCCCCCGCCGCACGCCGTCCCCCCTCGACGATCCGCATGCTCCGGCTCGACCGCATTACGCTTCGCGAGATTCGTCTCGCGCTCAAAGAGCCGTTCCGCATCTCCTCCGGCGTTCAGTCGGAGCGACGCATCATGCTGCTCGAGCTTCAGGACACGGATGGCGCGTCCGTCTGGTCGGAGTGCGTCGCGTTCGAAACTCCGAACTACACCCCGGAAACGATCGACACAGCGCGACTCGCGATCCGCGAGTGGCTCGCGCCGCGGCTGCTGGGCCAG
>JAICJQ010000043.1 GCA_025928335.1 Gemmatimonadaceae bacterium | reverse complement strand
TATTCGCTGACAGCTCTCTTCATGCCTATCGTCACGCTCACCCGCCGGCTCCAATTCAACGCCGCTCACCGCGTCCACAACCCGGCGCTCTCCGACGCCGAGAACAAGGCGCTATTCGGGAAGTGCAACAATCCGAATTGGCACGGCCATAACTATACGCTCGATGTGTCGGTGAGTGGCCCGGTGGAAGAGAAAACCGGTTACGTGGTCGACTTGGGGCACATCAAGCGGGTCGTCGAGCGCGAAGTGATCGACAAGGTCGACCATCGCAACTTCAATCTCGAAGTCGATTTCATGCGGGGTGTCATTCCGACGACGGAGAACATCGTCGTCGCCATGTGGCGCGTGATCGAGCCGGCGATGCGGCCGGCAAAGCTCACGAAGCTCGTGCTCTGGGAGACGCCGAACAACTACGTCGAGTACGACGGCAAATGACATCCCGGCCGACCGCGGTCGTTACGGGCGCGTCGCGCGGGATTGGGTTGGCTGTGGCGCGAGCACTGGCTCCCGACCACACGGTCATCATGATCGCGCGAAATCCCCACCATCTCGGCGCAGCCGCTCGGGAGATCGGCGATGCCGCCTGTGCGCTACCCTGCGACCTCGCCGACGTTGCCTCGACCAACGCCGCCGTCGAACGAATTCGATCGATGACTGGCGGCGCGCCCGATCTGGTCGTCAACAACGCCGGGTTCTTCAAACTCTCGAGCATCGAATCAACCAGCGCCGAGGAATTCTCGGCGTCGCTCGACATCAATCTGTCGGCGCCATTCCGCCTCATTCGCGCCTTTCTCTCCGAAATGAAAAAGCGCGGGAGTGGGCACATCGTGTCGATTGGATCGATTGCCGACCGGATGGCTTTTCCCGAAAATGGCGGCTACGCGGCCGCCAAGTTTGGACTCCGTGGGCTCCACGCCGTGCTCCGCGCGGAGCTGAGAGGAAGCGGTGTTCGAAGCACGCTCGTCTCGCCCGGTCCCGTGGACACGCCGCTCTGGGACGAGGTGAACCCTGACGAGCGTGGGGGTTTCACCCCTCGCTCCGCCATGCTCCGTCCCGAGAATGTTGCCGCGGCCGTCCGCTTTGTCGTCTCACAACCGGCGACGGTCAACGTCGACGAGCTCCGTCTTTCGCGGAGCTGACGTGTTCATTCCGTTGGTGGATTCGCTCCGCTGCGTCGCGGGCCATGAGGACACGTGGCTGGTCGCGTCTATCGAGCGAGTCGATGAGCGCGATATCCGCGAGGGGTTCTTGGGCTGTCCGATCTGCTTCGCCGAATATCCGATTCGCGACGGTGTCGCCTACTTCGGGGCCGATTCCGCCGAGGCCATGGCGAGCGCAATGCCGGAACGAGTCACCGAGGATGACGCTGTTCGCGTCGCCGCCGGCCTCGACCTGACCGACCCGCGGATGGTCGGCTTGCTGTTCGGGTCGTCCGGCGCCTTCGCGCCGGCTATCCGCGGCTTTTCGCCCGCCCACCTCCTTCTGGTCAACCCACCAGCTGGAATGGCGAGCGGCGACGGCGTGTCGATCGTTCGCACCGCGACGGTGGCACCGGTCGCGCGAGGTTCGATGGACGCGGCAGCGCTCGATTCCGGCGCGTCGCCGGAGATGCTTGATTCACTCGCGGCCGCCGTTCGTGGCGGTGGCCGAATTATCGGACCGGTAGATCTTGCCGTTCCGCGAGAAACCGCGGACTTGACCCGGGATGGGAGGAGTTGGGTAGCTGAGCGAGGCCTGGACGCCTCAGCGCCCCTCGTTTCGTTGCGTCGGGCACGCTGAAAATACCGATCACGGCCGTATCTTTCCGTAGGTCATGCTTCGAATTTTCGTCGCGGGCGGCACAGGCGTTCTTGGACGGCGGGTGATCCCGGAGCTTCTCGCTTCGGGATTTCGCGTCACGGCATCGTCGCGCTCGGAAAGATCGCGAGCGGTCCTCAAGGGCCTCGGTGCCGAGTCCGTCCCGATGAACCTGTTCGACGCGGCAGACGTGAAGCGCGCCGTCGGCGAGCAGGACGTTGTGATCAACCTCGCCACGCACGTTCCCGCCGGCAGCAAGCGAATGCTCCTGCCCGGTGCCTGGCGCGAGAACGATCGAATTCGGACGGTCGGCGCCGCCAATCTGGCCGCAGCTGCCAAGGCGGGCGGGGCCGACGGTCTGATCCAGGAATCGTTCGGACCGATCTACGAGGACGGTGGCGACAAGTGGATCGACGAAAGCTGGCCGGTCCGGCCGGCACGATACAACAAATCGACGCTCGAGGCCGAGCGCGCGGCGACGATGTTCACTCGGCGCGGCGGGCGCGGCGTCATTCTGCGGTTCGCGTACTTCTACGGCGCCGACGGCTTTGCTACGCGAGACATGATCGAGATGGTGCGGAAGGGTGTCAGCCCACTCGTCGGAGCGCCGGACGCCTATTACTCGACAGTGTCGCACGACGATGCGGCGATGGCGGTGCTCGCCGCGCTCCATGTCCCCGCGGGGATCTACAATGTCGCCGACGATGAGCCGCTCACTCGGCAGGAGTGGGTCGGATCGCTGGCGAAAACGCTCGGCGTCCGTCCGCCGCGCATGATCCCAGGGTGGTTGTCCGCGTTGGGTGGCTCGAAATCGGACTTGCTCGGACGGTCGCAGCGACTGTCCGCGAAAAAACTGCAGGACGTCAGCGCCTGGCGTCCAACAACACCGTCGATCAGAGACGCGTGGCCGACGCTGGTGCGAGAAATCGGCGCCGGCGCGCCTCAGGAGTGAGCCGGCTCGGCCTCGCGATCACCCGATTCGTAGAGCGAGTCGATCAACGTCTTGTACTGCTTGTCGATCACACGACGCTTGACCTTGAGGGTCGGCGTCAGCTCGCCTCGCTCGATGGAGAAATCGTGCTCGAGCAGGCCGATCTTCTTCGGCATCTCGAAGCGCGCGAGCTCGGCGCATTCGGCGTGCACCTCTTTCTCCATCTTCGCGTGGACCGTCGGCATGGCGAGTAGTTGGGCGCGATCGGTCCAGAGGATGTTGTGGATCCTCGCCCACTTCTCGAGCTGATCCCAGTTCGGGACGACGAGAATGACGGGAAACTTGCGCCGATCGCCGATCATCACCGCCTGACTCACATACTTGTTCGTCTTGATTTTGTTCTCGATCGGTTGCGGCGCGATGTTCTTCCCGCCGGCTGTGACAATGATGTCTTTCTTGCGATCGGTGATTGCGAGGAAGCCGTCGCGGACCTCACCGATATCGCCCGTGTGGAACCAGCCTTCTGAATCGATCGCCTCGGCGGTCGCGGTCGGCTTGTTGAAGTAGCCCCGCATGACGTGGGGGCCGCGGGTGAGAATCTCGCCGTCGGCCGCGATCGCTATTTCTACTCCGGGGACCGGCTTTCCAACGGTGCCAATGCGGAAGGCTGTCGGCGTGTTGACGGCGATCACGGGGGACGTCTCCGTCAACCCGTATCCCTCGAGAATCGTGAGACCCGCCGCGTAGAAGAACTTGTTGATCTCCGGAGCGAGCGGAGCGCCGCCAGACACGAAGTAGCGGAGTCGCCCGCCGGTGCGCGTGCGGAGCTTGGAGAACACGAGGCGTTGTGCCATGCCGTACTGCGCGGCGAGAAATCTCTTTGGTTCGCCGCCGGCGAGCTTCACGTTCGCCCATCGCTCCGCTACCGCTCGGCCCCAGAAGAAGATCCGCTTTTTCACCGCCCCGCCGGAAAGCGCGTTTTCGAGCACGCGCGCGTACATCTTCTCGTACAGTCGCGGAACCGAGAGCACGATCGTCGGCCGCACCTCGGTCATGTTGAGCGGAACCGTGTCGGTCGACTCAGCGTACGCGATGCTCGCGCCGGCGTGCAGCATCAGATAGTGACCGGCCATGCGCTCGAAGATGTGCGACAGCGGCAGGAAACTGAGACACGTGTCATCGCCGGCGAACGGAATTGTCGCCGCGCCAGCCATGACGTTCGAGTAAATGTTGTCGTGGGTGAGCATCACCCCTTTCGGGTCGCCCGTCGTGCCCGACGTGTAGATGATGGTGGCGAGATCGTCGGGACGAACTTTCAATGCCCGTTCGCGCAACGCGTCACGCTTTCCGTTGGCGTCGGCTGTTGCACCGGCCATCTCGACCGCGTCGAGCGAGCGGTCGACGCCGCTCGTGGGCGAGCCGAAGGTGATGATGTGGCGCAAGGCGGAACACGTCGCGCGGGCCGCGACAACCTTCGCCGCTTGGTCCGGGTTGGAAACGAACGCGACGCACGCGCCTGAATCGCGCAGAATATAGCCGACCTGGTCTGCCGGCAGATTGGGATAGATCGGAACGTCGGCGGCACCGAGGGCGAGCGTCGCGTAATCGACGATGGCCCACTCCGGTCGATTTTCCGAAAGAATCGCCACGCGATCGCCGGCGCGGACGCCAAGCTCCTCGACGCCGAGCGCGACGCGGCGCACCCGCTCGAGGAGCGTGTCGGCCGAGATCCGGTGATAACGCCCGTCGCGTTTGACTTGGAGCGTGTCCGGCCGCCGATGCTTCTCGATGGCCGCGAAGAAAAGTTGGTTCAGCGTGCCGGGCGCGGAATTCCGCGGACCACCCGTCGTAATCATCGACGGCCTCGCTTCCATGACAGAAACCCCAGTATATCGCGCGACGGCCGACCTGGAAACCACCGCGGCCGATCAACGAATCGAGATCGTCACCTTTACCGGAATGACGATCGACAGCGGTGCGCCGGCGAGCAGTGCTCCCTTGTACGATGCCGTCGCTTCTACGACGACGCTGTCGGTCTTTTGACCACTGATCACCGCCTGGTCGGTCAGCAAGCGCGTGAATACGGTCACTTGGCGCTTGTTCGCGTTGCCCTGCGTGTCGGTCGTGTCGGCGTTCATCGGTTTGCCCGACGCGTCGCTGATGTACGCGGACGGCGTCGTGGGCGAGGAGCTTCCGAGCGTCTTCGTAATACGGTAGCGCACGATCACGCCCTGAACAGCCGTATCGCCGACGCCCTTCACGATCGTCGGCAGCGTCGAGTGTCCCACCGACGTCGCCGAGTCCGCGCCGAGCGGCGCGAACAACGTGTCGGGCGTCTTGCCGAGCAGGAGCTGCGTCGGCCGCACGGTGACCGGCACGTTGACCGTGAGCGTTTGGACGCCGCTCGCCTGACCGACCGTCGTGACCGTGCCGAGCTTATCACCGATCAGCAGGTGGTTGATCGTGAAATGCGCCCTCAGCATCGTATCGATCACGAACGTTTCGAACGGGAACTCGGCGATCGGCACACCGTCCGCCGTGTACGACGTCACCGTGACTGGCGCTACGTTGCCGGCGCTGTCGCGCATCGTGTCGCCGCGCACGACGAACGGCGATGGAAGCTGCAAGGGCGAGATCGACGCCGCGCCCTTTGGCGCGGACATATCGACGCACGCGACCGTAACGGCGGCGCACGCGAGCAGACCGACGACGACGCGTCGCTTCAATTCCTGGGTCAGCCGCATGCAGTTGTGTCGTACGTCGTGCGCAACAACGAATCGATCACTCGAGTCTTCCAGCGAGATACGCTGCGAGGCTCCGATACGCCTGCGCCGCCGGGTCATCCGGCGATCGCAGAACGACCGGCTGTCCAGCGGCGAACGCCTCGACCGAGGCCGCCGTCCGCGGGATTACCGTATCCAGTACCAGTCCGGCGGGAAGCTGTTCCCGTACGTATTTCGCGACCCGCTCCGACGTCGGGTTTCCCGGCTCGACCATCGTCAACAGGATGCCGTCGAGGGTCAGTCCCGAATTGTCGGTGAGTGAGGACCGGATGCCGCGCAGAATCTGCGTCGTGGTCTGGAGTGCGAGCGGTTCGCACTGGAGCGGAACGAGCACGTGCTGGCTGCAGGCGAGTACGCGATGAACGACCGGACCGAGGCCCGGGGGAGTATCGACGATGACGACGTACCCGCGCTCGCGCGCCCGCTCGAACAGCTCGCTCGTGCGTGGCGACGATGCGACCTGTTGAAGGTAGGCGTCGTGTGTCGGACTGTCGCTGACGCTGCCGACGGAGACGACGCGAAGCCAGGGCAGGTTGGTCGGGCGCACGACTTCGTGCATGCCGTGCGTGCCTGTCAGATAGTCGGACAACCCGACTTTCGTCGCGGCTGAGTTGAGGCCGAGGCCATGGCGCACGGAGCCCTGGGGGTCGGCGTCGACGAGCAGCGTTTTTATCCCGCGACGCGCGAGTGCCGTCGCGAGGTTGATCGCCGTGGTCGTCTTGCCGACGCCGCCCTTCTGGCTGACGACCGCGACGACTTGGCCCACGCTATTCGCGGGCGTCGCTTGCGCCGGCGTCAGCTCCGTCACCGTACCCGTCTGCATCTCCATCCATGGTAGCGAGGGTTTCTTCGGCGTGCTTGATCCAGCGCTCCGATTCCTCGTCCGTAGGAGGTTTGGCCAAAAATGCCTCGAGGTGTTTCCGTGCTCCGCCGCGTTCGCCGCGCTTGAGCAAGAGGAACGCGAGCCCGTAGTGCGCCCCCGACAGCTCGGGCCTCAGCTCCAACGCGCTCCGATAGCAGCGAATCGCTTCTTCCGGCCGATTCGTCTTTGTGAAGGCGATGGCCATGTTTTGAAGAATCTTCGTATCGTTCGGCCGATCGCGCAGCGCGAGGCGATACGATGTCAACGCGGCATCGTAATCGCCCTGGCGCTCGAGCGCCATCGCCTCGCTCAAATAATCGAGACGTTTCGGCTTCAAGTCGCTCTCGGACTTCCCGCCTAGCAGGCGGCTCAACCAGGACATACGACTTGAACGTATCGGGGGCTGAAACGGGAGGGCAGGGACGACACGCCGGTCGCCTGATCGTCGGCGAGCGAGGAACGTGTGGCGTAGGCCTAAGGTACGGTCGCTGCCACGCTGGAGCAACGTTGTTTCTCACCTTGAGTCGACCGCGCTACCACGCATTCCGCGGGCCGGGTAGGTTACGCCGAATGTCTCCACGCCGAACAACGGTCGAGCAATCGAAGGGAGTTTTCGAGGTCGAGTGGCCGTTGTTCGGGGAGTTGTCCCGAAGCCTCGCCCTCAAAGTCGCCCGCACCTACGACCCCGAAATCGTCGTCGGCATCGCGACGGCGGGGGTCATCCCGGGCGCGGTGATCGCCGCCATTCTCGGTCGGGAGTTTCACTCCATGGTCGTGAGCCGACGGTTCGGAACGGAGTCGGTTCGTGAGACACCCGCCGTCCTGAGCGCCGCCCCGCCGACGATCCGCGGCAAGCGGGTTTTGGTGGTAGATGAGACGTGCGACACCGGCGACACGATCCGTTTGGCGGTCGCTGCCATGGTCAATGCCGGTGCTTCGGAGGTACGAACGGCGGTGGCGTTCCAAACCGGCTCGTTCACCCCGGACTTCCACGCGCTAGCCACCGAGAGCACGATCATCCTCCCTTGGGATCGGGAAGTGCTGATCGACGGGGAGTTACTGCTGAATCCGTTGTATGCGGAGGCGTTGAAGGGGCGGTAGCGGCGGTGGCGAACTGCGGTGGCGAACTGCGGTGGCGAACTGCGGGGGTGAACCACGGGGGTGAACCACGGGGGTGAACCACGGGGGTGAGCTACGGCGGTGAACAACGGTGATGAACCGCGGGGCGCCCCTCAGATCCGCTTCTCAGCCCCGCTTCTCAGCCCCGCCTCTCAGCCCCGCTTCTCATCCCCGCCTCTCAGCCCCGCAGTTCAAAGCCGATTTTCCCAGTCTTACGAGGCAGCCACTGCCTCTTGATACCCCACGCCCTGTCCCATCTCGTCGTACACGTGCTGGAGAGTCTCCGCGCTCCCTAACAGGAACCGGCACCGGTCGTTTCCCATCGACCGGCACTCGACCTCCATGACCGCCACCGGCGATCCCGCCACGCGACCGAAAAAGTCGGCAAACACCCCGGCTGTGAAGTAGCACCCTGGGAACTCGAGCGGGGCGTTCGGATCGCTTTCCGACCAGTCCCCCGAATCGATCGTCGCGACAGACTCGAGCCGGCCGAGCTCGATCGAACCCCAGCCCGTATCGCGGAAGAACTCCGTCGCGTAGGCTGCGAAATCACCTGCGGGTAAGTCTTGCGGCGCCGGAAGCCCGCGCGACGCGAGCCATTCCCCGAAGGCGCCGAACATCGGCTGGCCACCGGCGTACCCCGCTTCCTGCAGCACCGCGGCCGCCGTTGCTCCGACATCTCGAAAGAGTGCGGTTCGCAGCGTTACGAGAGAATCGTGGGTGACGGCGACGAGCGCGTTCTTGGCCAAGTCGATCGGCTCCGGCATTTGGTCTCCTAAGTGACCGCGACGCGGTGTTTGAGCTCCGCTTCGTCGATCGTTTCGACGCCCAGTTGGCGTGCTTTCTCCAGCTTGCTGCCGGCATCCTCGCCGACCACCACGAAGCTGGTCTTCTTCGACACGCTGTTCGCCACGCGGCCCCCGTTGGCCTCGACGAGGGCAATCGCCTGATCGCGCGATAACGTGGGGAGCGAGCCCGTTATTACGACGGTCATCCCCTTCAACGCGCCACTTGTCTGCGTTTGGGGTTCTGTAAGAGTCAATCCCCGCTCTCGCAGGCGGTCGATCAGCCGGCGGGCCCGCGGATTCGCGAACCAGGCGACTATCGACTCGGCGATCGTGTCCCCGATCCCATGAATCTCGAGAATCTGCTCCGCTGTCGCGTCGGCAATCGCGTCCATCGTGCCAAAATGTTTTGCTATCTGCTTCGCCGCGATCTCGCCAACGCCCTCGACACCGAGCGCGAACAACAATTTTGACAGCGGTTGGGCTTTGGACGCCTCGAGCGCCTGGATCAGTGCCCACGCGCTCTTTTCGGCCAGCCGATCCAGCTCCACGAGCTGTCCCGCCGTGAGATCGTAGAGATCCGACGGGTCGTGGACGAGCTTCGCGTCGACGAGCTGGCGAATGCGCGCATAGGAAAGGCCGCGGATGTCCATCGCGTTGCGCGACGCGAAGTGCACCAGCCCCTCGAGCTGGCGCGACGGACAGTCGAAGTTCGGGCAGTAGAGCATCCCTTGCTCGCTGCCGGTGATGAGCGCTGTTCCGCACGAAGGACAATGCGTCGGCGGCACATACGGCGCCGGCGGATTCGCCGCATCGCGCCGATCCGGTACGGGGCCGATCACCTGCGGGATCACTTCACCGGCGCGTTTCACCTGCACCAGGTCGCCGACGCGCAGGTCCTTTCTCGCGACGAGATCAAAGTTGTGCAGGGTGGCGAGCTTCACCTGCGCGCCGCCGATTTCCACCGGATCGAGCACGGCGAAGGGATTGATCGTCCCCGTACGACCGACATTGACTTCGATGCCGAGCAATTTCGTCTCGGCGATATCCGGCGCGAACTTCCGCGCGATAGCGTACCGCGGCTCGCGTCCGCCCACGACCCCAAGGTCCGGCCAGAGACTCAGCCCGTTGACCTTGACCACGCCACCATCGATCGCGAAGTCGAGCGAACCCCGCACCTTGTGCTCGATCTCGTGCGCCCACTCGTTCACTTTCTCCAAACCGAGGCAGCAGCGCCGATGTGGCGCGACGGGAATTCCCCAGCTCTCCAGCAGATCGAGCAGCGCGTCTTGCGTGCTCACCGGCAGGGTCTCACCGTCGGGCAGCGCGATTGCGTAGCCGTAGAATTTGAGAGGCCGCGACGCGGTGATCTTCGGATCGAGTTGCCGCAGCGCACCCGCGGCTGCATTCCGTGGATTCGCAAACACCGGTTGGCCAGCCGCGATGCGCTGCTCGTTCATCCGCTCGAAGCCGCTGAATGGCATGTAGACCTCGCCGCGAATCTCCATCATCGGCGGGTGGTCTGATCCGCGCAGCCGCAACGGGATCTCGCGAATCGTTCGCAGGTTGGTCGTGACCAATTCGCCGATCGTCCCGTTGCCGCGCGTCGCCCCGGCCACGAGAACTCCCTCCCGGTACGTGAGGGCGATCGCCGCGCCGTCGATCTTGAGCTCGCAGTTGTAACCCGCTTTCCGCACGCTGTCGCCGGCCAGTCGGACAATGCGTTCTTCCCACGCCGCCAGCTCTTCGTCGTTGAAGGCGTTCGACAGCGACAGCATCGCCACGAGGTGGGTGTGCTTGGCGAGCTGGCTGGCCGGCTCGGCTCCGACACGCTGCGTCGGGGAATCGGGCGTGCGCAGCGTCGGATGGGCTTCCTCCAGCTCGAGGAGCTCGCGGTACATGCGGTCGTACTGTGCGTCGGAGATCGTCGGGCGATCGAGTACATGATACTCGTACGACGCGCGGTCCAGCTCCCGGCGCAACTCGTCGGCGCGCGCTGACAGCTCGGCGAGATTTTGACCGTCGTCGCCGCTAGGCCTTGGACTCTTCATCGATCACTTGCATCGCGACCGTCACGAGCCGCTCGAGCTCCTCGTCCGAGGCCTTGGGCAGGAGCGTCTCGGCCCAGACGTGGTCGTCACTCCGCGCGTAGCGCGCCAGCAGTCGCCGCACGAACGCGATAAGGGCGATGCGCTGCAGCTCGGCCTTGCGCTGCGTCTCGGTGGTGTCCTTCTGATCGCGGAGGAGCGCCTCGAAGCGGTGCGCGTTGCGCAGCGACTTTGCGGTGAGCGAAGCGACGACCTGACAGAAGCGGACGTCGGCGTCTGAGAAGGGCTCGGCGTCGCGGTCGGTGCGGAGAAAGATGGCCCCGATGACGGTGCCCTGCCATCGAATCGGCACGACGATGATCGACCGCACATTGCGCATGTCGAGCGTCGCTTTGATGCTCTTCAGCGTCGGATCGGTCACCGCGTCGGGGATGAACACGGTCTCTCCCGAATCGAACGCGCGTTTGAGCTCCGGATACCGCTCGAGGTCGACGACCAGGTTGCGGATCGAGGGATCCTCGTAGCTCGCGACGAGGCGCACTTCGTTGTGTGCGCCGGAGAGGAAGATCGCGCAGCGGTCGAGCCCGAACGCCTCGCCCAGCTTGCGGGCGATGGTCTGGAGGATGTCGACGAAGTGAAGGGAAGCGGAGATTTCCTGGAGGATGTCGACGATGGCGACCAAATGGTCGCGCTCGCGCTGCAACTCGGCTACGCGCGCGCGGAGCCGAGTGACCTCGTCATCTCTCCCATCGAATGCCGGCGTCGGCGACGGGGACGCTTCCTCTTGTATGTCCGGAGGCGGGGGCGGGGGCGGGCTGAACGTCGGTTGTCCGTTCGTCTGATCCATGTTCGGCGGCAAGATGCTCGTTGAACTCGTCGCTGTCGAACCGAACGACACGATTTCGTCCCGTCTCTTTGGCGACGTACAGCGCGTCATCCGCGGCGCGAACGAGGGCGTCGCAATCGGGCGGGATCCGCGGATGCGGCCATGCGGATACGCCGAAGCTAGCCGTGCGGCGAATCGACGTTCCGTCGAACGTGAATGTATTCGCCTCGACCTGTTTGCGCACCCTTTCCGCGAACGTGACGGCCGCGTCGAGCACCGTGCCGGGAAGCAGGAGCATGAACTCCTCGCCGCCGAACCGGCCGGCCCGATCGATCTCGCGCACCTCGCCCTTGAGGATGCGCGCGAACTGTTTGAGCACCGCGTCGCCCGCCTGATGCCCGTGCTCGTCGTTCACGCTCTTGAAGCGGTCGAGGTCGCACATGACGCAGGCGAAGGGCTCGTTGAGCCGGCGCGCGTGCTCGAACATCTCCTCGAGTCGATCCTCCAGCTGCCGCCGGTTGTCCAACCCCGTCAGCGCGTCCGTCTGGGACATGTGGCGGAGGCGCTGGTTGGCCTCGAGCAGCTGCCGCTCGCGCTCTTCGAGCGCGTCCTGGAGCTTCTTGATGCGCAGCATCGAGTTGACGCGCGCCTTGAGCTCCGCGAAGTCTATTGGCTTGGTGATATAGTCATCAGCCCCAGCCTCCAGCCCCTCCACCTTGCTCTCGGTCGTGTCGAGAGCGGTCTGCATGATGATCGGGATGAAGGGCAGGCGTCGGTTGCCCTTGACGCGCCGGGCGACCTCCATGCCGTCCACCTTCGGCATCATGACGTCGAGGAGAATCAGGTCGGGCGCCGACTGATCGATCTTCGTCAGCGCCTCGTCGCCGTCGCCCGCGGATTCGGTGAGATAGCCCCACGACTCCAATCGGGCACGAAGCAACTCGACGTTGTCTTCGTGATCGTCGACGATCAGGATGCGCGGGTGGTCGTTCTCACGCGGACTTTCCATCATTTTTTCCGAGGAAGCGTTGAACCTCCGCCACTACCGCCCTCGGCTCGCAGGGCTTTGCCAGATAGCCGTCGCATCCGACTTCCATCGCCTTCTCGCGGTCGGAGGCGAGGGCGTGCGCGGTGAGAGCGATGATCGGGATCTGTCGCGTCTGCGGATCGTGCTTCAATACCTGGGTAGCTTCCCAGCCGTCGATCACCGGGATCGAGATATCCATGAGAATCAGATCCGGATGCTCGCTCCGCGCCTTCGCAATTCCTTCCTCGCCATTCAGCGCCTCCGTGACGGAGTAGCCGAAGTGGCGTAAGATGGTGGAATAGACGATGCGGTTGTCTTCGTTGTCTTCGACGAGAAGAACCGTTTTTCCGTTAGCGGTCATGCGAGTCCTCAACCGTCGACGAGAGCTGCGGTCGTCCGGTCCGTGTCAGGGCAAGCACCTTCGTGACGGCCCCAAGCCGCAATTTCCTTACCACGAACGAGCAGGAGCAACTCCCGATGTCCTACGCCGGCCCCGCAGCGCGAAGCAAACGCACAGCGACGATCGAACCTATCCGCGCGGAAAGCGGTTCCCGAAGCGGAGTTGCACGCCGTAACCCCGCGGCGCCGCGTGGAATGCCGTCAAGAAATTCACCAGCCATCTTCGCCGCCGGGATCGCCGTCGGGATCGCCGTTGGGGCAGGGATGGCACTTCTTTTTGCACCCCAGAGCGGGGCGGATACGCGACGCCTGATTGCCCGCCGAGGACGCCGCCTTGGCCGGCGTGGCCGGGATGCCTGGGGCGACCTGGCGTACGAGCTCAAATCGGCTGCCAAGCGTCGACGGAAGGCGTGGCGTGATCGGCGCGAACGTCGTCGCGAGGAAAAACTGGACAGCTAGCGCAGCTCCCGCAGTCGCTGGTCCGCAGCCTTTTTATAGCTCGGGTCGTTGTAGTCGGTGACCGGGGCGCGACCGATCCATTCGAGCTGCTCCACCGCTTTGACGGTCTCATGCCGGTCGGCGTACACCCCGCCCAAGTCGAGCCGGTGCACGATGCGGCTGGGGTCGGCTGCGACCGCCTGCTCGAGGTATCGCTGCGCGTTGTCCCAGCTCGCTTCGCCGAACACTTTTCCGCCAAGAAATCGTTTCGCGATGAGTCTCGACAGTCCATTGAGACGCATGACTTCTGCGTTCCACATCCCCATCACGTGGAGCGCGCCGGCGTGCCGGCCATCAATCGCCAACGACGCCAGCGCTTCGTCGTGGACCTCGGTGGCGTACTTGATCCGATCGCGAACGCCGACCGAGAGCGCGGTACGACCGAGCGCGCGCGCTAGCTGAAAGTGCGCCTCGGCGTCGCGCGGATTTGCCGCGACCGCGCGCCGCGCGTAGTGTTCTCCGCTTCGGAACAACGACGCTCGCTGCTCGGGATTCACGGTGAATTCGCCGAGATCCACCGCTTCGTACGCGGCCTTGATCAGCGCGTCGGAATTCGTTGAATCAAGGGCGAGCGCGGCTTCATAGTGCGCGAGCGCGCCCTGCGCATTTCTCGCGGCGTGGTCGCGGTCCCCGGCGGCGATGTGGTCGGCGGCGGATTGGCCGTGCACGAGTCGAGCGCCCCCGACCGCGAGGAGCCCAATCAGGATGAACGTGACCAGACGCATGGTGAAATGCTCGCACGCCGTCTGATCGAACGGAAGCGTGACGGCGGACGAATCGAGCCCGGTGAGTGGCGGGCCTTGGCGTCCGCATACGCGACCGGTCACGTCCCCGACTACCAGATGTCGGCGCTCCTCATGGCGTGCTTCCTCCGTGGAATGGATCGCATCGAGACGGCGGCGCTCACCGAAGCGATGTTGATGAGCGGCGACCGTCTCGACCTCAGTGGCATCGCCAAGCCGCGGGTCGACAAGCATTCCACTGGTGGCGTCGGCGACAAGGTGTCACTCGTCCTCGCTCCGCTCATCGCCTCGCTTGGCGTCGCGGTGCCGATGATGTCCGGACGCTCACTCGGCCACACCGGCGGAACGCTCGACAAGCTCGAGTCGATTCCCGGTTTTCGAACCAAGCTCACTCTGGCTGAGGCGACGGAGCAGATCCAGCGGATCGGCTGCGCGCTGATCGGTCAGTCGCCGGAGATCGCGCCGGCGGATCGTCGCATGTATTCCCTCCGTGACGCCACGGCGACGGTCGAATCGATCCCGCTCATCGCGTCGAGCATCATGAGCAAGAAGCTGGCGGAGGACCTGTCCGGATTGGTGCTCGATCTCAAGCGCGGAAGCGGCGCGTTCCTGCCCGAGCTCGATCGAGTGCTCGAGCTGGCCGAGGTCATGATCAAGCTCGGGAAGGATCACGGCTGCCCATGCGTGGCGCTCGTCACGGCGATGGACCGTCCGCTCGGTCGGGCCTGCGGGAACGCACTCGAGGTGGAAGAGGCGATCGCCGCGCTCAAAGGCGAGGGTCCGCCCGACCTCATGTCGGTCACCTACGCGCTCGGCGCCGAGATGCTGGTGCTCGCCGGCGCGGCACCGGATCTCGATCACGCGCGCCGCGAGATGGAGAAGTCGATCGGTACCGGGCGCGCCGCCGAGTGCTTTCAAAAAATCATCGAGGCGCAGGGCGGGAATCCGGGAGTTGTGGATGATCCGGCGGTGCTGCCTCAGGCGGCGGAGTGCGAGATCTTCACGGCGCGTCGCCGCGGGTTCATCGCGCGCGTCGAGCCGAAGGCGGTGGGACGGGCGATCGTCGAGATGGGCGGTGGGCGCTCGCGGGTCGAGGACGTGGTCGATCCCGCGGTCGGATTCGTGATCACCGCGCGGCCGGGCGACTGGGTCGAGGAAGGCGAGCCCCTGGCGACAGTGTTTGCCCATGATCGGGCGGGCGTCGGCATCGGACGCCAGGCCCTCCGCGCGGCCATTTTCATTGCCGACGAAGCCGAGCCACCGCTCCCACTCGTCTCTCACCGCGTCACGATCTCCGGCGTCGAGCTGTACGAAACGGACTGAGTTGCACCGTCCCGCCCCTTCTAATTCCTTTCACCCAGTACCCAAACGTCCCCTTCGGGGTCAGACTCCGTCTTTTCGACGGGGTCAGACTCCGTCGAGATTCCATCGAGATTTAGCCGTTAAAGGCCGGTTCGACGCATTAGAGAGCTCGAACGGGGTCAGACTCCGAATTTCAAAACGGGTCAGACTCCGAAACGTCCCGAAACGTCTTAACACCAGGCGAGACAGAATGCCTCCAAAGATTGCACGACTTGCCGGAATCGGCGCGTATGGCGCCTGCGCCGCGTTCATCGCGCTGTTTGCCCTGCTTGCCTATGTGAGTCGCCACACGGCGACCGGCGGAATGACAAACGCCCTCGCGGCCGTCACGTGGATCTCGCTTGGGCTGGTGTTCGTCTCACTCATCGCCGTCCACGTGGTGATCGGACGACGGTTGATGGAGCTCGCGCAGGGCGGTTCGTACCCGGTCTGACTCGCGCCGTGATGCCTCCGGCGCCCGCCCCCCCACGTTCGTCGGCCGGAACCAAGTTTCGCCGAGCGTTGCTCCTTCGATGCCCGCGGTGCGGCTCGAGCGGCATTCTCGCGACGTGGTTCAGGCTCGCCGATCACTGCCCGAATTGCGGCTTGGCGCTCGAGCGCGGCGAGGCCTCGGACTTTTGGATCGGCGCCTACGTATTCAATTTGGCGATCGGTGAGCTGCTGGCGATCGGCGTGCCGATCGTCTGGGTAATCCTGGCGTGGCCAAACCCGCCGTGGAACAGCGTCGAAGTTCTCGCCGCGGTGCTGTGCGTCCTGTTGCCGATCGTGTTCTTTCCGTTCTCGCGAACGCTCTGGTTGGCGTGGGATTTGAGCTTCCGACCGTCCGAGCCGGGCGACCGCGGCCTAGCCAACAGCTAGATAGCTTTCGCCATTCGCTGATCGCCGATCGCTCCGCCACTGATGACGACCTCTTTCACGCCGACCGAAACGATAGTCTTCACTGAAGACAACCCGTTTGCCGCGCCCAGCGCGCTTCCATTCGGCGCGCCGCCGCTCGACCGGATTCGCGACGAGGATTTCCAGCCGGCAATCGGCGAAGGCATGCGCCGACAGCTGCTCGAGGTCGACGACATCGTTGGGCAGCACGGACCGCCGACGTTCGACAATACCATTGTCGCGCTCGAGCGGTCGGGCGAGCTGCTCACTCGGGTCCTCAAGACGTTCGGCGCGTTGACGTCGGCCAACACGAACGACTTTCTCCAGCAAATTCAGAGCGACGAGGCGCCCAAGCTCGCCGCTCACAACGACGCGATTCTCCTCAACCACACGCTCTTTCAGCGGGTCCGGGCGATTTACGACCGGCGCGACGAGCTCGGCCTCTCGCCCGAACAAAAGCATCTGGTAGAGCGCTACCATCTCGAGTTCATTCGGGCGGGCGCTCGCCTCCCGGAAACCGACAAGGCGCGCCTGCGCGCGCTGAACCAGGAAGAGTCGACGCTCACCACGGAGTTTCAGACCCGCCTGTTGGCCGCGGCCAAGGCAGGCGCGCTCGTCATCGACAGCCGCGACGATCTCGATGGGCTGAGCGAAGCGGACGTTGCCGCCGCGGCCGCGGCGGCCAAGGAACGAAAGCTCGAGGCCAAGTGGGTGCTGTTGCTGCAGAACACGACCCAGCAGCCGGTGCAGGCATCGCTTCGCCGGCGCGACGTCCGCGAGCGCCTCTATCAGGCGGCGATCCACCGCGCCGACCGTGGTGGCCCGACGGACACGCGCGCGCTCGTCGAGCGGCTCGTCGCGCTTCGCGCCGAGAAGGCCGCGTTGCTCGGGTACGCGAATACCGCGGCGTATGTGCTCGACGATCAAATGGCGAAGACACCGGACGCTGCCGGAAAGCTGCTGCTCGACATCGGCGCGACCGCCGCCGCCAAGGCGCGCAGCGAAGCGGCAAGAATGCAAAAGCTCATCGACGACGAGAACGGCGGCTTCTCGCTGATGCCATGGGACTGGCAGTATTACGCCGAGCAAGTCCGCAAGCGCGAGTACGAGCTCGACGAGGAGCACATCAAGCCGTACTTCGCGCTGGATCGCGTGTTGATCGACGGCGTTTTCTTCGCGGCGACGAAGCTCTACGGCATCACCTTCGCCGAGCGACATGACATCCCGGTGTACCATCCGGATGTCAGGGTCTATGAGGTGTGCGAGGCCGACGGATCGCCGCTCGCGCTCTTCTACTGCGACCTGTTCAAGCGCGAGAACAAGATCGGCGGCGCGTGGATGGACAGTTTTGCCGACCAGTCCATGCTGCTCGGCAGAAAGCCTATCATCTACAACGTGGCGAACTTCACGAGGCCGGCGCCCGGCCAGCCCGCGCTGCTCACGTTCGACGACGTCACGACGCTCTTCCACGAGTTCGGGCACGCGCTCCACGGCATGCTGTCCAACGTGCAGTACCCGATGTTGTCCGGCACGAACGTCCCGCGGGATTTCGTCGAATTCCCGTCGCAGTTCAACGAGCATTTGGCGCTGGACCCGCTGGTCTTTGCGAACTATGCGAAGCACTACCAAACCGGCGCGCCAATGCCGATTGCTCTCGTCGAGCGGATCAAGCGCGCACGCACGTTCAATCAGGGTTTTGCGCTGACCGAGTACGTCGAGGCAGCGCTGCTCGACATGGCGTGGCACACGCTGTCCGCCGGAGAGCCGGTGCCCGACATCCCGTCATTCGAGCGGGCCGCGTTGGAGAAGTACGGCGTCAACGTCCCCGAGGTCCCACCGCGCTACCGCACCACGTACTTCGCGCACATCTGGGACGGTGGTTATCAGGCGGGCTATTACGCGTACTTGTGGGCTGAAGTGCTCGACCACGACACCTTCGCCTGGTTTGCGGAGCATGGCGGCCTGACGCGAGCCAATGGCCAGAAGTTCCGAGACATGATACTCTCTCGCGGCGGCACCCGCGATGCAGCCGAGCTATACCGCGAATTCCGCGGGCGAGAGCCGAGCGTCGAACCCCTGCTCGTGGAACGTGGTCTCAAATCCGAATCGGGAGCGAGCAAATGATGAGCGTTCTCGAATGAAGCGCGCGCTCGCCGTCATCGGCGGTTTCCTCATCGTCGCCTGTGTCGGCCTGTTCGCCGTCTACCTGAGCCGCAATCCGGAGAAACGAGCTCTCGACGACGACGTCCGCCGTTCGGCACCGGGAAAGTTCATGCGCCTGTCCGACGGAGTGACGCATTACGAGCTGTCGGGCCCCGACAGCGGCGCGACGGTGGTGCTCGTGCATGGCTTCTCGGTGCCACTCTACATCTGGGATTCGACAGCGGCGGCGTTGTCGAGCAAAGGGTATCGCGTTCTTCGCTACGACGAGTACGGGCGCGGCCTGTCCGACCGGCCGAACGCGACGTACAACGCTGATCTGTACGACCGTCAGGTTGGCGAACTTCTCGATAGTCTTCACGTCACCGGGCGAGTTCACATCGCCGGTGTCTCGATGGGCGGCTGGGTAACGGGTACGTTCGCCGGCCGGCACCCCGACCGCGTTCGCTCCCTCATTCTCGTCGATCCGGTGGCGGGGAAGAGCGGCGGGCCTCCATCGGGTTTTCGAATCCCCGCCGTTGGTCCACTCGCCTGGCAGGCGTTTGTGGTTCCGACGATGGCCGACGGCCAAATGTCGGACTTCGTTCATCCGGATCGGTTTCCCGACTGGAAAAGCCGTTATCGCGAGCAAATGCAGTATCGCGGCTTCGGTCGCGCCTTGCTCTCGACGCTGAGCGCGCGCACGGGCGTGTCGATGGACTCTGTCTATCACACGGTCGCGACGGCGAACGTCCCGGTGCTCCTCATCTGGGGCGAGAAAGACAACACGGTGCCCTTCGCGAACAACACGACCGTTCGAGCGGCGTTACCGAACGCTGAGTTCCACTCGATCAGCGACGCAGGCCACCTGCCCATTCTCGAGCGCGCGGCATTCACCGATTCGATCATTCTCTCCTGGCTGGAGAAACAGCCAAAGGACCGGTGAGGCTTGGCGCGGCGGTGAGGTTTCGCAAGGAACGGGCTTCCCGGAGGGAACTATGGCGTACGGCATCAAACCCCCGAACTATCGTCTCCCCGAATCGGCGCACGTTGGCCGTATTCGCCTCCAGGTGTCCGACCTCGAGCGTTCGGTAGCCTATTACGAAACTGTGATCGGCTTTCGCCTGCTCGGACGCGAGGACGGCGTCGCGCGCATGGGCGCGCACGGCGACGACCGCGTGTTGATCGAGTTGCACGAGAAGGCGGGCGTGCGTCCGGTCGCCCGGCGGGGCCAGATCGGCCTCTATCATTTCGCCATTCTCCTTCCGGATCGCGCCGCGCTCGGCCGCTTCCTCGCCCATCTCGGCGAGCTCGGCGTCCGCGCCGGGATGGCCGATCATTTCGTGAGCGAGGCGTTGTATCTCACCGATCCGGATGGCTTGGGCATCGAGGTTTACGCCGACCGTCCGCGCGCGTCTTGGCGCGAAACGCAAGGCGAGCTCGCGATGGCGTCGGAGCCACTCGACGTGAACGGTGTCATCGAAGCCGCGAAGGGCGAGGGTTGGACGGGCGCACCGCCGGGTACGACGATCGGCCACGTGCACCTCTACGTCCGGGATCTCGACGAAGCGGCGCGCTTTTACCACGAAGGGCTCGGGCTCGACAAGGTCGTCTGGAGCTACCCCGGCGCACTCTTCCTGTCGGCCGGCGGCTACCACCACCACCTCGGCACGAACACGTGGGCCGCCGGCGCGCCATTGGCGACCGATGACGATGCACGACTCCTCGATTGGGAAGTCGTCGTGCCGACCACGTCCGACGCCGATGCGGCTGCCCAGAGTATTTCCGACGCCGGACATCCGGTCGAGCGTTCGACCCAAGGTCATGCCGTGCGCGACCCCTGGGGAACGAAGTTGCGACTCGTCGCCGATCGCTAGCGATTTCTCAACTTCTGGATCAGCGTCGGAAGAAACGACACGACAAGTAGCAACGCCGCAACGATCCCCGCGACCTCGAAGGCGCGCGAATCGTGCGCCCCGACTCCTTCGCTGATCCGATCGCCGATGTACACGGCCGCGATAGTACCGGGAAGGATCCCCAGGGCCGTGCCGAGCATGAACGGCAGAAAGGGAACGCGGCTCGTGCCGGCGGCATAATTGAAAACGCCGAACGGAACGATCGGCAGCAGCTGCACGCGGAACGTCATGAGAAACGTGTTCTGCTCTCGCAGACGATTCAGCTTTCCGGCGTAGCGCCCGAGTAGCCGGTGCGCGGTGCCCGCCCAGGCGCCGCGCGCCATCCAGTAGCCGATGGCGGCGGCGATCAGCGACGCGAGCCACACGAAGAACGTTCCGCGAATTGGACCGAAGACCGCGCCGGCACCGTATGCGAGGGGCGATACCGGCGCGGCGAAAGCCCCGATGAGCGCATACACGCCGACGAAAATCGGCCCGAGCCATGGCACATCGCGAACGCGATCGGCGGCTTCACCAAGGTGCTGCGGATGACGCAGCTTGAAATAGCCGAGCCGCCACGCCAGCAGCATGAAGGCTACGACGAAAGCAATCGGCAGCGCGATCCGCACCCAGTCGCCGAGGCGCAGGCGCTGCTTTGGTGCATTCGATTCAGGCGACTCGATGACGCTCTCGGCGGCCACGGCCGGGAGGTTCGCACATTCGGGGCCGGAGCATTCTGAGCGGCTCCGTGCTGCGGACTTACGGAATCGGCAGGCCGCTCGGAACGGCCGCCGGCGCGATGCCGGCCAGGTCCCGAGCGGACGGATCGGTCAGCGATTTGAGAAACGCGACAATTTGGCGCTGTTGCTCGCTCGTGAGTTGCATCGGTTGCTGCAACCGCGGATCGAGCGACGCGAGCAAGGCCGAGATCGTCGCCGCGTCCCCGTGATACGTCGATCGAAGCGACGGCGGCAATTGATTGACGTCGTACGACTTCACCGCGGAGTCCACGTTGTTGTAATGTCGGACGACTGCCTCGAGCGTGGGATACGCACCATTGTGCATGTATGGCGCGGTAAGCTCGACGTTACGGAGCGGCGCGACGCGGAAGAAAAACTTCGGAAAACGCGCTGGACCCGAGACGGTTTCGTCACCGCGTCCAACGTCGAGCGGCGCCGCGTTGCCCGTTCCCGGTCCGAGTTGCGGTACCGCGACGCTCGCGAAGTTTTGCGCGCCGAGCAACGGACCGTTGTGGCATGAGGCGCATCGAGCCGTTGTGAAAAACAGCAACGCACCTCGTTTCGCGTCCAGCGACAGGGCGTTGTCTTCGTGCGCGAGGTACCGGTCGAACGCCGTATTCGTTTTGGTGAACGTCTGCGTCTCGAAGGCCGCGATCGCATTCGCCGCATGCTCGAAACCGAGCCGATCCGGTGAGATCGAGGGATATGCCGAAGCGAACATTTGCACATACGACGGAATGGCCAGCAATCGGTGCATCACGGCAGTCCAGATCTCCGTGACCTGGGCATCCGCGGGCTGCGCGATCTCGTTGACGTTGCCGAACACATCGTGGTCGCCGGCGTTGCCGCGCATCTCGACGCGATTCGTCACCGGGATCATTGCTTGCGCCGCGAGCAGGCTGGTCACACCGGAGGGGAGCACCGAGCCGAATGGAGTGTTGAAACGTCCCGGTCCGAGCTCCTCGTTCACTCGGCCGTCCCAGAACATGTAGAACGGCTTGAGTCCGACGCTGAACAGCGACGGCGCATTGCGCGGCGTAAACTGTCGGCCCGCCCCCAGGCTGCGCACACCGCCGATCATCGCCGCTCCCGTTCCCACGGCGAGCGACGCGTCGTCGCCGGTGTGGGTGGCGGGGCTATGACAGCTTCCGCACGACACGTCGCGGTTGCCGCTCAGCACTTTGTCGAAGAACAACATCTTGCCGAGCGAGACGAGCGCTGGGTCGGGCGCATTCACGGGCAGGATCGGCACCACGCCCCACGGGGCAATTGCCTGACGAAGCTGGGCATCGAGCGCCGGCGTCGAATCGACCGGCACAAATGGAGCGTCGCTGCACGCCGCCGCGAGGGCGAGCGTCACAAAGGCGGTAGGGACGACCGCGCGGCGCGTGTGAACGAGAATGGTCATGGGCTCGCCGCGCCTCACCGCAAGGGGACGGAAATCGAGAACTGGTGCGTGGTGACCTTTACGTCGGTGAGCGTCAGCGGGCCTGCCGGCGCGGCGAGCACGTTCGACGTCAACGCGTCCGCGACAACCGGGAACACGCCCCCGCTCTGCGCAATGCCCGGCCGCCCGGTTCCCGACGTCATCCGGCCGGCATAGCGCATTTCGAGATCGCTAAAGCGGAAACTCAAGCCCCACGTGCGCGTCCACTCGACCCAGTGTTCGTCCTGGTGGCGGCTCGTTTCGGCAACGTGATCCGTCTGATCGAGTCCGTAGCTGATCGACCGAAGGGCCATACCCGCCTGGAGGCGGAGCGTCTGGTCCGAACCGAGGCGCAAGTCGTGGCCGGCACCGGCGCGCAGAATCGCGTTGGCAAAGCGGAATTGGTTCTCCGTCGTCTTCCCGCCGTCGGGGATTGCCGCCCCCGACGCGCTTTGCATCGGACCGTGCGCTTCGCCCCAGGTATGCGTCTCGATCGGCTCGAAGATCGCCTCCACGCCGAG
The DNA here is from genome assembly GCA_025928335.1 of Gemmatimonadaceae bacterium. Lineage (GTDB taxonomy): Bacteria > Gemmatimonadota > Gemmatimonadetes > Gemmatimonadales > Gemmatimonadaceae > JAQBQB01. The sequence goes on along the minus strand of JAICJQ010000043.1, from coordinate 5,772 downwards.
CGTCGTCGGCCCGTGAGACTTGGAAACGCCGAGTCCCAGATCGTATGCGGCGCTGTGGCCAGGGTCCCACGGAATGACCATCACCTGCGCGATCTGAAAGTCGGGCAGCTTCGGATGCGACGCCAGATTCGTCGTCGCGATCGCGCCGATCCGCCAGCCGCTATCGGCAAGCGGCTGTGAGTACGCGAAGTGCAGACCCCAGGTATTCGTCTGGTCGAGATTGTGATCGAGTCGTGGCCGGCTGAGGAAATTCCGCGTGTTCGGATCCCAGACTTGATCCGCCCACGTCACGTCGTGCGTCATGTCGAAGCGGTTGCGAAGCAGAATGGCTTCGGCCGTGCGCGCGCCTCGCGGCGTCGCCCACTCTTTGGTCAGACCGAGCCGAGCGTCGAGCGCGGTGCCGTGCTGGCTCACGCCCTGGCTGCCCGTATAGAGGAGATCGACCCCGTCGATGTTGTGGAGGCCGGACCAGAGCACGCTCCCCGCGACCGAGAGACCCGGCGTCGAGAAGGACCGGCCAAGGCTCGCGAACGCGAAGCGGTTGTCTCGCGACGGAGCCGCCGGTGTGACGGTCGTCGTCGTGGTACTGCCGCCCGCACCGGGTAGGACAGTCGTCGCGGTGGGCGGGAAAAACACTTGACCCTTCCCGCGGATGGTGTCGAGCTCCTGCAGCGCGAGCGCGAATCCGCCGAACATCGAGCCGAATCGGAAGACGCCGCCCAGTGGCAGCGTCCGTCCGCCGCCCGCGTTTTGCGAGACGCTGTAGAAAGTCGGTGAGCCGAAGAACAATCCGCGATCGGGCACTCGCGCGCCCTTCGCCGGGTTCACGAACGGATCGAGCAGCGAGTCGGCGAGCGCGATCGAGAGATCGCCCATCGGAGCATTGGCCGACGGGAAGATCCGCCATTGATCGCCGTCGGCGATCGGCAGGGTTTTGATCTGGATCAGTTGCGCCGCGGCGACGAGCGGGAACAGCGCTACGAGTGCGGCCCCGACAGCGGTCGCGCGACGATGGTGAGACAAGCGAGGAGCCACGGTCGGGCCTCCGGTGAATGCGTCCAAAGAGGCCCAACTTTTCGTTTGTTCAGGAGGTCACTATGAGTCCCGCCTGCCCCATGGGCGTGCCGTCGCGAGAAGGCGCGGGACCGGGCGGAGCGACGGCTTTCCAAGTAGGTAAGATACGACTCTAAACGACGATGGATTCTTGTCGTCGGATGGGGAAGATCTCGTAGGGAACTGCCGAAACGACCGCGGAGCGACGAGCGGCATGAAACACTCGCAGTACCAACATGATCAACTCGCGGCTACCGATCATCACTCGGAGCACGCCGGGCCGCATCCCGCGTCACCCGAACGCGACGCCCACGTCGGCCACGACAAGCACGCCGGCCATTCGGTGGCGATGTTCCGCAAAAAATTCTGGGCGACGCTTCTTCTCACGCTCCCGACCCTGGTCTGGGGCGAGATGATCCCGCACCTGCTCGGCTTCACTCCCCCGCCGATCCCCGGAGCGCGCTGGATTCCCGCCACCTTTGGTACCGCCGTGTACTTCTACGGCGGCTGGGTGTTCGTGCGCGGAGCTTGGCGCGAGCTACGAGATCGGCAGCCGGGCATGATGACGCTGATCTCGCTCGCCATCACGGTGGCGTTTGGGTTCAGCCTCGCCGTCACGCTGGGCTTCAGCGGGACGTCATTGTGGTGGGAGCTCGCGTCGCTCGTGACGATCATGCTCCTCGGGCACTGGATGGAGATGCGATCCATCGCCCAGGCGCAGGGCGCGGTCAACGAGTTGGCGAAGCTGCTTCCGAACACCGCGACCCGAATCGAGGGCGATCGTGCCATCGAGGTTCCGATCGGCGCGTTGCGCGAGGGCGACATCGTTCTTGTGCGACCGGGCGCCAGCATACCGGCCGACGGCATCGTACGCGATGGCGACAGCGCCGTCAATGAATCGATGCTCACTGGCGAATCGCGCCTCATCGACAAGCATCCCGCGGACGAGGTGATCGCCGGCACGATCAATGGCGACGGTTCGCTTCGCGTCGAAATCACACGCACGGGGGACCGGACCGCGCTGGCCGGGATCATGCGGCTCGTGGCGCAAGCCCAGAGCTCGCGCTCCAGAGCACAAGTGCTGGCCGACCGCGCGGCGTTCTATCTCACCATCGTCGCCGTCGGATCAGCCGTCGTCACGGGGATCGTCTGGGCCGCGCTCGAACGACCGGCGTCATTCGTCATCGAGCGCGTCGTCACCGTCCTGGTGATCGCGTGTCCGCACGCGCTCGGTGTCGCCATTCCGCTCGTCGTTGCCATATCGACGACTGTCGGCGCCCGCGCCGGATTGCTCGTGCGCGATCGCCGCGGACTCGAGGAGGCTCGCCGTCTCGACACCGTCGTCTTCGACAAAACGGGTACTCTGACGCTCGGCGAGCACCGCGTCGTTGGCCTGCGCACGGTGGACGGTGTTGGAGACGACGAGGCGCTACGACTCGCCGCCGCCGTCGAGGGCGATGCGGAGCATCCCATCGCGCGAGCGATCGTGAAATCAGCGGAGGAAAAGGGGATCGCGGTGCCGCATGCGACCGATTTTCAGGCGATTCCCGGCCACGGTGTTCGAGCGACCGTCGACGGACGACGGCTGGCGGAAGGCGGCCCGAATCTACTCGCGCGCCTCGGAGCGGAGCCGCCGTCGTCGCTCGCGCAGTTTGCGGCGAGCGCCGCGGCCGACGGGCAGGGCGTCGTGTATCTCATCGAAGGAAGGAACGCGCTCGCCGCCTTCGCGGTCGACGATGCCGTGCGACCGGAATCTGCGGAGGCTGTGCGGCGCCTGCGCGACTCCGGCATCCAAGTCGTCATGCTCACCGGCGACTCGCGGGCCGTTGCCGATCGCGTCGCGCGGGTGTTGGGCATCGGCACCGTCTTCGCTCAGGTGCTCCCCGAAGAGAAGGTGGGCAAGATCGACGAGCTGAAATCCGGCGGCAGACGCGTGGCGATGGTCGGCGACGGCGTCAACGATGCGGCGGCGTTGCTGAAGGCCGACGTCGGCGTGGCGATCGGCGCCGGAACGGACGTCGCGGTCGAAGCGGGCGACATCGTTCTCGTGCGCAACGATCCGCGCGACGTGGCGCGAATCATCTCACTCAGTCGAGCCACGTACCGGAAGATGATTCAGAACTTGTGGTGGGCGGCCGGCTACAACATCGTCGCGATCCCGCTCGCGGCCGGGGTGCTCGAACGACAGGGCATCGTGCTCAGTCCCGCCATCGGCGCGGTGTTGATGTCGCTCAGCACGATCATCGTCGCGCTCAACGCGCAACTCCTACGGCGCGAGGCGCGAGCCATCGTCTGAGAGGCCGCGGCGAATCGGCCTTCATATTGCCATCGTCCAAAGTCATGCCGGGTGAAACGAACCGCGCTGGAATAGGGCGCGCTCTCCGACACAGGAATTACAAACTGTTCTTCAGCGGCCAAAGCGTGTCGCTGATGGGAACATGGATCACGCGCATCGCGACGAGTTGGCTCGTCTACCGACTGACGAACTCGGCGTTACTGCTCGGACTCGTTGGGTTCTGCGGCCAGATTCCCACCACGTTGCTTGCACCATTCGCCGGTGTCGCCGTCGATCGCGTCAACCGGCATCGGCTGCTCATCTGGACGCAAGTCCTGTCGGCCGCGCAGTCGGCGGCGCTCGCGGTGTTGGCGTTCACGGGGACCATCACCGTCGGCTGGATCCTGTTCCTGCAGGTGGTGCAGGGGATCATCAACGCCTTCGACACTCCCACGCGGCAGGCGTTCGTCGTCGAGATGATCGAGGACCGCGCCGATCTGCCGAACGCCATCGCGCTCAACTCGACGATGGTGAACGGCAGCCGGATCATCGGGCCATCGATCGGCGGCATCATCATCGCCGGGTTCGGCGAGGCGTGGTGCTTCACGATCGACGCGATCTCCTACATCGCGGTGATCGCGTCGCTCCTCGCGATGCGCGTGCAGCCGATCGACCGGGGCGCGGAAAGGGCCACCCTTTTCGAGGACCTCCGTGATGGTTACCGGTATGTCTCCCGTTTCGCTCCGGTGCGCACCGCGCTGCTGCTCCTCGCGCTCGTCAGCTCGATGGGAATGCCGTACACCGTGCTGATGCCGGCGATGGCGTCGACAGTGTTTCACGGTGGGCCGCACACGCTCGGCTTCCTCATGACGGCGTCTGGCGCGGGAGCGGTGGTGGGCGCGCTCTACCTCGCGTCGCGACGTTCGGTGCTTGGCCTTGGGCGCGTCATGGTCCTGGCGACGCTCGCGTTCGGGATCGGACTCGTCGCCTTCGGCGCGACGCGCGCGCTCTGGCTCGCCCTACTCATCCTTCCCGTGGTCGGCGCGGGGTTCATGGTGGAGACAGCGTCGACGAACACGATCCTGCAGACGGTGACCGAGGAGCGACTGCGAGGGCGCGTGATGGCGTTCTACACGCTCGCCTTTCTCGGTACCGCGCCGCTCGGCAGCCTGCTTGGCGGCGTGGTTGCCGATCGCATCGGGGCGCCGGCAACGATCGTCGCCGGCGGCGTGGCCTGCATCGGCGGCGGCATGTGGCTGGCGTTTCGGCTCGCCGGGCTTCGACAACTCGTTCGCCCGATCTACATCGAGCGTGGAATTCTGTCAGCCCCCGACGCGGGCGTCGCAGATTGAGACGAGCTTGTTGATCTGCTGCTCCCAGCCTTGCGATGCCATCGACGTCCAGTGCGCGTCGTGCATGGCGTCGTTGGTCACGACGAGACGCGTCGTCTGCTCATCGATCGCCGTGATCTCGACCAACGTGGTCGTCCGGTAGGGAGCGACGCCGGGAACGAAGTCGACGGCATTCGTGTAGGCCAGCCTCCGCGGCGGGGTGATCTCCGTGTAGTCGCCCTTCGCGACGCTGGTCGTCGGCAGCCCGGATGATTCGAGGAAGCGAATGATGTCGGGCTTTGTCGCGGTCATCGCGATCTCGAAGCGGCCACCGACCCGAACGTCGAGGTGCCGCACCGACGATCTGAAGCCGTCGGGTCCCCACCACGCCTCGAGCCCCTCGCGAGTCGTCCACATTCGCCAAACGGCGTCGGCCGAGCCGCGCACGGTTCGCTCGATGGTGAACTGCGCGGGCCGAGTGGTCTTGGTCGAGGTCATGAGCGTCTCTCCAGCGCCCGCTCGAGGCGGTCGAGTCGTTGATTCCAATGGTGGCGGAGGCCGTCGATCCATGCGGCGGCTTCGTCCAGTGCGCGGGCGTTCCGCGACAGAAAGTGCTCGCGGCCGAGGCGGCGTCGCGTGACGAGGTGGGCGCGCTCGAGGATGCGGATGTGCTTCGAGACCGAATTGAGAGAGATCTCGAAAGGCGCGGCGAGATCGGTCACGCGCGCCTCGCCTTTGGCGAGCCGGCTGAGAATGGCGCGGCGCGTGGGATCCGCGAGGGCGAGCATGGTGTGATCGAGTCGATCGGCGGCGGACATATTCATACTTTAGGGTGAATATATCCGATTGTCAAGCAAGGGTGTGGCTGAGTGTCGTCACCCGTGGTGCGCTACGTAGTGACGTACGCGAGTCCGGGCCGCGGCTACGTCATGGGACGTATGGGGCCCGTCTCCCTTCGCTGTGATCTTCGCGTCGTCCAATCGGCACAACGCCGTCGGACGGCCGGACAACCACCCGAACGGAGAGAAGATCCATGTACCGCTCCCACCCACTTCGACTCTCGCTCGCCTCGCTGGCCCTCGCGTTCGCCGGCGCTTGCGCGGACCAATCTCC
>JAICJQ010000083.1 GCA_025928335.1 Gemmatimonadaceae bacterium | reverse complement strand
CGTCTGGCCGATCACGTCCCACACGATGGAGACCCTTCGCGTCGCCGATAGTCGCTCGTTAATGCCGCTCGTACGAATGGCCGGCAATCCCAACTCCGACTTTTACCCCGTGCTCGACCTGAACGCCGAGCGGACGCGCTACATGAAGGTCGACGCCGAGGGCTTCGTGGGGCTGGCGGCGAACCGCGTCAACTTCGCGGCGATGGTCGACGGCCATCGGAACGGACCGGGTGACTCGTATGCTGTCGTCACCGGCATTCCGCGCTTGCAAGCGATGGCCACCGCCGCCGGCCTGCGGACGGGTGACTCCCGCGCCGGTGCGGATGTCGCGCTCATCTCCGCGCGGAAGCAAATGCTCGACGCCGAGATGTCGACGGGCAGGGCGCCGGCGAACTGGCCGGTGTGGGTGCAGTCCGTGGCCTGGGTTGAAGCGGGGTTGCACGGGGGCATGGCGGGCGTGGTGGACAGCGCCTTCTACTCCTCGCTCTACGCCTACCTCGACCGGGCGCATGCGCCAATTCCCGCGCGCGCGGCGATCGATTTCCTCCACGGTCTCGCAACGTGGGACTATCGTCAGGCTTCGCGCGCGGCTGATCCCTTGTTGTCCGAGGCGGCGAAGGGCACGCTTTGGCTCGATGGTGACGAGCTACGCGACGGCGCGGTGATCGCCAAACTGGCTATCGGCGACCGCTCGGGGGCCCGCGTCGCGTATCATGACCTTATTCGAAGTTCGACGCGCAGCATCACGGATCTCCGCACGCGTCTCTTGTACGCATACATCGCGGATACCGTCGACGCAAACAGGCTGGCGGCGAATAAGTAGCAACGCTTACTCCGCTCGGAGCGCCTCCACCGGCTCGACTCGGGTTGCGCGTCGAGCCGGTGCCAGGCACGCCGCCGTGGCGACAGCCACGAGGACCAACGCGGCGAGCGTGAAGGTCGGCACGTCGTGCGCCGTCACGCCGACGAGCAGCGACGCGACGTACTTGGAGACGAGAGTGGCGAGAAGAAGCCCGCAACCCACACCAACAATGGTCGTCGCTGCTCCCTGACGGAGCACGAGACGGACGATGCTCCATCGTTCTGCGCCAAGCGCTGACCGAATGCCGAATTCGCGCGTGCGCCCGATCACCGCATACGCCATCACGCTATAGACGCCCAGCGCCGCGAGCACGACCGCGAGCACGGCGAACGACGCCATCAGGATCATCGCGAGGTGCTGCCGCGCGATCGTCGCGTCGAGCACCTCGCGCATTGTCCGAGGGAAGATGAGCGGGAGCTGTGGATCCAGGTCGTGCAGAATGGACTTGATGCCTGGAATGAGCGCCGCCCCGTCATCCGCCGCGCGGACGACAAACTCGCCACCGTGACCGGCCCACTGACGCTCCGCGACATAGACGGTGGGTACGATATCGCCCATCACGCTCTGACGGACGTCGCCGACGACCCCGACGACCTCGAGGGGCTCCCCATTGTCACCGGGCGCACCAGTGCCGAGCCGGATGCGAGAGCCGACTGCGCCGCCGTTCGGCCAGAATCGTCGTGCGACGCTCTCGCTGACCATCGCCACGATCGGCGATCCGACGCGGTCGTTCGGCGTGAACGCGCGACCGGCGCGGAGCGGCGTGCCGCTCGCCTGGAAAAACTCCTCGGAGGCAGTCGCGTACTCGACGCTCGGCACTGCGCTCGAGTCGACCTCCCGCCCGTCCACACGAAATCCGACGCCCATCATGCCGCCGTTCCACGGCGCGACGGCCGTGTACCCGACTGAACGCACGCCGGGAAGCGCTCTGACGCGCTCGACGAACGACGCGACCAGCGCGGCGCTCGACGATTTGTCCGAGTACCGGGCATAGGGGAGGTTGACGCGGAACGTCAGCGTCTGCGCGTCGACGGCGTAGCCGAGTGGCGTGCGGGTCAGCGCCGTGAACGTGCGCACGAGCAATCCCGCGCCGACGAGAAGCACAACCGCGACCGCGAGTTGGCCGGCGACGAGTGCCCGCCGGCCGCGAACGCTCGTCACGCCCGACGACGCGCCGCGGCTCCCACCGTCGCCTAGCGCTTCGCGCAAGTCGACCCGCGTCGCGGCGATCGCTGGTGCGACACCCACCGCGAGCCCGCAAAGAATCGCGATCGTCGCCGCGAAGGCGAGGCCGACTCCGTCGAGTCGAATCTCGCCGAGATGGGGGAGTGAGGAGTCGGCGAGCCCAACGAAGACGCGCGTCATGACCACAGCCAGCGCGATCCCAGCGGCCCCACCGACAAGCCCGTAGACGGCGCTTTCGGTCAACATCTGCCGCACGAGCCGTGATCGACCCGCGCCGAGCGCTGCCCGCACGCCCAGCTCGCGGCGTCGCGCCGCGCCGCGCGAGAGAAAGAGACCCGCGATGTTCGCGCAGGTGATGACGAGGACGAGCAACCCGCCGGCCATCACGAGGAGGAGGACCGTCTTCGCGTTGCCAACCATTGCCGCATGCAACGAGACCGGGCGAAACACACCGGCGTTCTTGATCTCCGGAAATTGCGCGCGCACCCTCTGGCCGGCGGTGGCCAGGTCGGTGTTCAACGCCGCTTCGGAGACGCCGGCGCGCGTTCGCACGATCGTTCTCCACGCGCGGGAACGCACATTCCTCGGCGAGGAGCGGAGAATGTTGGCAAAGGGCAGGGGAAGGAGCGCCTCGGCGGTAAACGTCGGCCCGACGAACGACTCCGGCATCACCCCGATGATCGTCATCTCGATGTTGTTGAGCTGCACGCGGCGTCCAACGATGCCGGGATCGCCGCCGAATGCGCGTTGCCAGAGTTGGTGGGTGATGATCACGACGCGCGCGCCGTTCGGCCCGATGTCCTCCGCGACGAACTGCCGTCCGATTCGCGGGCGGACGCCAATCACGTCAAAAAAGTTCGGCCCGACCTGAACCGTTCCCCATGGTTCGGCGGTGCGGCCGTCGGTAAACGTCATTCCACCATAGTTGCCGAATTCCGTCACTCCGGCGAGCGATCGTGCATCGGCAGACAGTGCCACGATCTCGAGGGCGGAGAGCTTGTCGTTGTCGCCGTCGACGGACGATGGCGACGTATACAGGCGATAGAGTTGCTCCGGAGCGCGGTAGGGAAGGGGCGTGATAAGGACGCGCTTTACGACGGAGAACACGGTCGTGTTCGCGCCGATGCCGAGGGCGAGCGTGGTACCGACGACGAGTGCGAATGCCGGCGTTCGCCGCATCGTGCGCCAGGTGATCGACAAGTCGGAGCGAAGGTCGCTGAGGATCGTGGCCCGACCGAAGTGTGCTTCCGTCGACATGTCTGCTTCCTCACAGTAGCGGCGCGTTGCTTCGAGATCTCCGAATTCCGCGACGGCCCGGGCGTGCGCCGCCTCCGGCGGAATGCCCTGACGCTCGAGATCGTTCGCACGCATCTCGATGTCGAACCGCAGCTCGTCATCGACGTCGGCGCGAATGCGCGCCGGGGATCGCGGAAGGCGAAGAAAGCGTCGAATGCCTCGGTGACGGTGCATTGCGGCCACGTTATTTCGCGTCGAGCACGGCGAACAGCGCGGCAACGTACGCGCGAAGCTCCGTCGACTGGTCCTTGAGTTGCTTTCGACCCGTCGTCGTCAGCTCGTAGAACTTGGCGCGACGGTTCGTCTCGGAAACGCCCCACCAGGAGCGGACGAGCCGTTTCTTCTCGAGTCGGTGCAGCGCCTGATACAGCGCGGCGCTCTCCAGCCCGATGGCGCCGCCCGTGCGATTGCGGACGAACTGGGCGATCGCGTAGCCGTGCATCGCTTCCCAGGCGAGTGTGCGCAGCACCAGAATGTCCACGGTACCGGGCATCAGATCGAGAGCGGGCGATGTCATGGCTGCTCCAGTAAGCGTCTTACATATCACGAAGTGACTAGTGTGTGCCGGCGGCGATCCGCTGTCAAGCTCCTGTTTGGCCTGGCGCCGCATTTGCTTACAACAAGGCGCTTACCAAGGCTCTTCGTGATGAACCGCACAATTCTCCTCGCTGCAACCCTCTCGATGGCTGCAATCCCCGCATTCGGCCAAACGCGAATTTCCGTCGGCGCGGGACTGGGCATGGCCGGTTCGACCGAATCGTCCCTCTCCGACGGGAAGAGTGGCACCGTCTACATGGCCCAGATCGTCCGCAGTGTTCTTCCCTTCGTCGGCATCGGGGCCGAAGCCAACCGTTGGCGAACCGGGTCGTTGAACACGACGTTTCTTACTGGAATTCTCCAAGTCGCGGTTCCACTCACCGGCTTCCGTCTCAAGGCCGGCGCGGGCTACGGAACTGGGGACCCCGATGGTTCTGGCAAGGCGACCGGCACGGCAATCCATCTCGGCGCGTCGTACGACTTCACGATTCCCGCGGCGCCAATCGCCATCACCCTGTTCTCCAACGCCCTCCTCGCCCACTCCGCGTCGCGCAGCGTCCAGATGGTCGACGCCGGGTTGGCCCTCACGCTTCGTTGACGGGGCGACCGTCTGGGCGGCTCAGGCCTCGGCGAACCGGTTCAAACTCCCACAAGGCCTTGTTGCCAGCCGAATAAACGAAAGTCTTGATGACGAGCCCGGACCATGTCTCACACCTCGTCTGCCATCTTCGCGATCACGATCTTCGCCGCGCCCGTCCTGGCGCTGGGCGTGGTGTTGGCGAGGACTGGCGGAGCGCCGAAGCGCACAGTCGCGCGCGTGGCGAGCATCGCCGCAACGGTGTGTTCGGTTCTCATAGCCGTCGCGTTGCTGACCGATCTTCCGCGCGATCCCGACGTCAACGCTGTGGCGACAATTATCGTTTTGGCGTTCCTGCCGGTGGTGCCGTGGGTTCTCCTGCGCGATGAGAAGCCCGGTGAAACGCCACTCGTCGTCTCGCTGCTGGTGTCGGGCGCGCTTGTCGGCGCCTTCGCCCTGATTGGTCTCGTGAGCACGTTCGGCGCGACCGTCGCTGAATCAACGGGCATCGGGGCCGGGCCGGCAGACCTCTTCGTGCTGATACCGGCCGGCGCCTACGTCGCGCTCGAGGTCAAAGTGTTCCGGGCCGTTCGCGGCATGATGAAGGACGTCGAGACTGAGCGGGCCGGGAAGGCGGCGGCCGCGCGAGCACGCGAGCCGGTCATGGCATCGCCGAAAGACGCCCGGATTCGTGTTCGCTTCGAGGAGTGCGAAGAGATCCAGGTCGGATCGCCGTATCACGCATGCAAGCTGCGGCTCGAAGGCGAGTGGACGCCGTCGCTCCCCGTGGACGGTTGGATCCGCGTCAGCGCGTTCAGCCCTGATCGGCGGTATGCGGGTCTCGTGCATTGGGACACGATCGATACCGCGCCTGGCTTCCGCATCATTGCCATCGACTGCGTCGAGCGGAATTACGAGATCTCCGACCGCACCGACGGGTTCTGCCAGTCTCTCGCCTGGAGCGACGACAAGTTCGTTCCGCTCGTCTGGCACGCACCGCAGCGCTGACGTCGCGAAACGCATCGGCTGGTCGAGGCGCGATCGTCATGCGCATGCACGGCGCGGCGGCGGAGCGTACATTGAGCGGACCGTTTCCGCAGAGTGTTCGATGGTTACCGTGTCGATCGAAGGTGCCCGCGTCCGCTTCGAAGTCGAGGGGTGGGACAAGCTCTGGTCGCTGAAGAGTCAGCTCGAGATTCCGTTGCTCCACATCGTCGACGCGCGGGTCGACCCCGAGCCGGCGCGTGGCTGGTGGCACGGCATCAAGCTTCCTGGCACCAACCTGCCTGGTGTGATCACCGCCGGGACATTCTATCAGCTGGACGGCGTCGTGTTCTTCGACGTGCACGACCCTGAGCGCACGATCGTCATCGATCTCGAGCACGAGCATTACACGCGTCTCGTGCTGGAGGTCGCAGACCCCGAAGCCGTCGTCGCCAAAATCCGCGCCGCGATCGTCGCTCTGCACAGCTGACCGCCGGTGACGCGCATCGTCGTCCCGGACGACTTTCCGATCGCGATCTCGGGCACGCCGGCCGAGCAATCCCTCCGATCGCTCGGCGACGTCGCCATCTGTACGGAACGCGGAGCGGATCAGGAGGCAGAGCTGATTCGCCGCATTCACGATGCCGACGTCGTGCTCAACATTCGGGGCTATACGCGCTTTACCGCCAACGTCATCGCGGCCTGCGACCGCCTCCGCCTCATCTCCATCTGGGGCACCGGAACGGACAACGTCGATTTCGCCGCCGCGCGCGTGCGAGGCATCACGATCTGCAACACGCCCGGAGTCAACGCGCGTGCCGTCGCCGAGCACACCGTTGCATTGATGCTCGCCGTCGCGAGACGGATTCCGTCGATGGATGCCGGTGTGCGCGCCGGCGAGTGGCCGCGCGGTCTGCTCGTGCAACTCGAGGGAAAGGCGCTCGGCGTCATCGGACTCGGAGCCATAGGAAGTCGCGTCGCGATGTTGGCGTCGGCGTTTGGCATGCGTGTGCTCGCCTCGACCCTCGACAAGGATGATGGACGCGCCGCGGCGGTTGGTGCTGCGCACGTGCCGCTGGAAACGCTGCTCGCCGATTCCGATTTCGTGAGCCTTCATCTGCGGTTGAGCGAAAAAACCGCGCGATATCTCGATGAAGCCCGTTTGGCGCTCATGAAGCCGAGCGCGTTCCTGGTCAACACCGCGCGCGCCGGTCTGGTCGACCGTGATGCGCTGCTCGAGACACTGCGCGACTCACGAATCGCCGGCGCCGGCCTCGATGTCTTTCACGAAGAACCAATTCGTGCCGACGACCCGCTGCTCCGGCTACCAAACGTCGTCCTGACTCCCCACAACGCCGGGTCTACCGCTGAGGTCATCGACCGCGGTCTCCATCAGGCGGTCGAAAACATCCGGACGTTTCTGTCCTCCTGAGCGAGCTTCTGTCATCCTGAGCGAAGCGAAGGACCTACTCTCCCTGCGCCTTGGCCAGTCCTGCGTGATTCACAATAGGTCCTTCGGTCGCTCCGCTTCCTCGGGATGACACGGCGTGGGTTTTTCGCGACCCGTGCGTCTTCTACCTACAACGCCTCTCTCCGCGATGCCCGATCGGATCACCGAAGCCCAGTTGGAACGAATCTACGATGACACCATCGTCGAGTTGTACGGCTATGTCTCTCGGCGATGCGGCGGGCGGCGGGAACTCGCGGAGGATATCACGCAGGAAGCGTGGTTTCGGGCCTTGCGGCATTGGCGGGTGCATGGACCACCGGAAAGACCCCTTGGATGGCTGACGATCGTCGCGCGCAATCTCCTCGTCAGCTACCTCCGGCGGCACGAACCGGTGGCGCTCGATTCTATCTCGGCGGAGGAGATTCTCGCCGCGGTTGACGCCAACGCCGTAAGCGATTCCGCGGAAGTCGCGAGGCTCGTCAGTCAGGCGCTGTCGCGAATTCCGCCGTCCGAGGCGCGGTTGCTCGAAACGTTTCACTACGACCGGCTCAAGATGTCCCAGCTCGCTGAGCTGCACGGGATCTCCGAGCGGGCAGTCGAGGGCCGACTCCGGCGTGCGCGAGAGCGTTTACGGCGGGAGCTTCAGTCGGTGCTGAAGGACATCAGAGGACTCGCATGAGCGACGAGAACGACATCCATAAACTCTCACCGGAGTTTCGTGACTCGCTCAAACGCGAGCTGCGCCGCGCGTATCGCGCCGAGCGGCAATTCGGCCCGTCGTCGTCGGGAGGTAGAATGCCGGGTCGGCTGGGCGTGATCATCGGCATTGCGGCTGGGGCCGTCATCTCGCTTACGCTCGGGCTGGTGCTCGGCGCCAACACCGGTTCGGCGTCGGCAGAAGCATTGGCGGCGAGTCAACGGGAAGCAATCGCGACCTCGATCGCGACGACCAGACAGTTCGCCGACTCACGTCTCGCCATCGCACGCGCCAACTATGACTCGCTTCGGCGCGCATTCGCCGCGGGACAGACTACCAAGGCGTCGCTCGACGCCGCCCGAAAAGAGGTCGACAGCATGGAAGCCAACGTTGCGCGTGTGGAGGTCGATGCGAAGAGCATGAGTGCTCCACCGCGAAGCTCCTGCCTCTCGCTCCTGAAGGCTGCGCCGGTGCGAAATGCACTGTCCGCGCTCGCGTGCGGAGCCATCACGGCGACTGGTCAAACGCCCGACAAGCCGCAGAGCGGCGTCCCCATTTTCGCGGTGTCGGCGCCGCTCGCCCGTACTACGACGACCTTCGGCGCAATTCTCGGTGTTCGTGAGCTGCCCGGCGAACGGTTGTTGGTAAACGATGCGGGACGCCACCAGCTCAAAGTCCTCGACGCGTCGTTGGGCACGGCAACCGTCGCGTTGGATTCGACGCCGGGAACGACCAACAGCTATGGACCGCAGCCAGCGATGATCGTTCCGTACCTCGGTGACTCGACACTGATCGCGCAGAACGTGGATCGCCAGGCGCTCGTCCTCGATCACGACGGACACTTCGTTCGCGCGCTGGCCATGCCCCAATGGGACGACGGCTGGGTGCCGTTCCCACAACCGTTCCCGGCACCGCAGGCGATGGATCAGAAAGGTCGACTCTTCGGCAGGGCCGGGACCGCCGTGCGAGCCGGTGGCTTCATCGCCGACTCGACGTTGATCGTGCGCGCCGATCTCGAGTCAAGAACCGTCGACATCGTCGGCGCCGTGCATCACGACGGTGGCCGGAACCGCTCGGATCCGCCAGAAGATGGAAAGCGCGTCGTGACGACGATCATCCAGCCGGTGCCGACCGTGGACTCGTGGGCCGTGCTCTCCGATGGAACGCTCGCCTTCGTCCGCGGTCGCGACTATCACATCGACTGGGTCATGCAGGACGGCAGCAAATCGTCCACCGCCAAGCTTCCGTTCGATTGGAAGCGACTCACCGACGAGGACAAGCAAAAACTCGCCGACTCGGCGAAGGTCGTTTGGGATTCTTTGATGACGATCCGGAACAAGCGAAACGCGGGACCGGCCACCAACGGCCGTGGTGACGCTCCCGGTGGCGACGCGCAGCAAGGACGCGGCCGCTCGGGCGGCGGCGTGGGCGAGCCTGGATCATCGCAAGGCGGAAGTATCCAGCACATGATCTCCGTCCCGCTCTCGGAAATCCCTGATTACTACCCGCCGATTCGGCAAAACTCCGCCATCGCGGATCTCGACGGCAATCTGTGGATCCTGACGACGACCACCGCGCAGTCGAAGCACGGTGAGCTCGTGTACGACGTCGTCAACCCAAAGAAGGGATTGTTCGAGCGGGTTCGGATGCCGGAAGGTCGTTCGATCGCCGGCTTCGGCAACGGCGTGATTTATCTGCAGAGCGGCAATCGGGCGAACGGATTCTGTCTCGAGCGCGTGAAGCTCGAGACAAAAGCGCAGCGCTAACGATGCGACGCAAATGGGTCTACGCCGCGGTGTTCGCCGCGGCGGCGCGCGCCGCGTGCGCGCAGGTATCGACGGACATCATTCGCGGCCGCGTCACCGACTTCGAAGCTCACCCGGTGCAGGGCGTCGAGGTCAAGGCAAGCTCGTATCAGGGCCGGGTGACGAAGATCGCGACGACCGACAAAGGTGGTCGCTTCACCATCGTCTTCATCAACGGCGAGGGCGACTACTGGATCGAGATGCGGAAGCTGGGCTTCCAGCTCAAGCGATTCGAGGCCAAGAAGGTCGGCGACGAGGAAGTCTTGATCGCCGACGCGCGACTGTCGTCGGCGATCGTGGCGCTCGACGCAGTGAACGTGACCGGGCAGCGAGAGCGGGCGTTGCCGAATCGAAACGCGAAAGACGTCGACGCCGGCGGCGGGGACAAGCCGCTCACCAATACCGACCTCTCGCCCGATCAGGCAGGTAATCTCGCGGCGATGGCGGCTGCCGCCGGCTTTCAGCTGGTGCCGGGCCTCAACGGCGCACCGGACATGTACTCTGTACTCGGGCTGTCGGGTGATCAGAACAATCTGACATTCAATGGGCTCGGCTCCGGGATCAGCGCACTCCCACCCGACGTGCTCGCGACGACCTCGATCAATGCCTACCCGTTCGACGTCTCGAAGGGCGGATTCAGCGGCGCGCAGATCACGATTCAGACGATCCCCGGCTCCAACTTCTCACGCCGCGCGATCACCAACACCAACATCGCCCCGGCGCTCGAGTGGGGCGACCAAGCGGCGGCCGCGGTCGGCGAGAAATACACGAACGTCCGCGTGGGCGGGAACGCCGCCGGGCCGATCGCGATCGACCAGGTGTTCTACAACACGGCGTACAATGTCGGAAGGCGTTTCAAGGATGCTCAATCGCTCATCGACGCGTCGCCGCTCGGGCTGACGACAGCGGGGGTCGCCGGAGATTCTGTCCAACGTCTGCTCGGGCTGCTCGGACAACAGGGAGCGGCGGCCACCGTTGGCGCCTCGTTCACCGAGCAAACGCAGGACGTCGCCCAAGCGCTCGCCAATTTCGATATCATGCCGAGCGCTTCCGGTACCGGTCATTCGTTCACCGTCGGAGTGGCCGGCGACTTTCGGCGATCACGACCGGTCGACCGAGGCACATTGCTGCTGGCGACGCCGAGCCACGCCGACGAGACGACGTTCTGGGGTACGAACGCGTCGCTGGTGCACACGAATTACTTCTGGTTTGGCGTGCTGTCGAAAACGACACTCGGGGTCGCCGCACAGTCGGCGACGATCAACCCGTTCGACCCCGTGCCTGAGGGGACCGTGCGCGTTACGTCCGCGCTTCCCGGCGGCGGCTCGTCGGTGCGATCGCTCTCGTTCGGCGGTAATGCGTTGCGTTCGGCGACGAGCAGCCGGACATTTCAGGTGAACAATCAGCTGAGCTGGTTCAGCCTCGACAACACCCACACGATTCGCGTGACGTCGAGTGTTGCTCACGATCGGTTCACCAGCGATTTGGGCCAAGGGTTGAACGGCACGTTCCAATTCAACTCTCTCGGCGATCTCGCCGACAATGCGCCGTCGAGCTTCAGCCGGACGTTCTCGTCGAGCCGTCAGTCGGGGAGTCAAATCGTCGGTGCACTTTCGGTTGGCGACTATTGGCGTCCTTGGCCGCGGGTCCAGGTGCAGTACGGCATGCGCGTCGATGGGAATCACTTCCTCTCGACGCCCGACGCGAATCCCTCCGTGGAGGCGACGTTCGGCGTGCCCAACGACGTCCTCCCGAATCGGGTGTCAGTCAGCCCGCGCATCGGAATGCAGTGGGCCTACGGCGAGTCGTCGCAAATCGCCTATGCGCCGGGCGCGGCGCGTCCGCCGCAGGCCGTGGTGCACGCCGGCATCGGAGTATTCCAAAACGTCGCGCTCTCTCAGTTCACCGCCGCGGCAATGGGCGCAACCGGATTGCCGTCGTCGGCGCGAACGATTACCTGCGTCGGCGCCGCCGTTCCGGTTGCGAACTGGGAGGCGTTTCTCGGCGACCCTGCTTCGATTCCCGCCGCGTGCGCCGACGGATCGACCGGGTCTATCTTCGCCGCCACGTCGCCGAACGTCACGCTGTTCGCGCCCGGCTTCCGTGAGCCGCGCGCGCTTCGCGCCGCCGCCGATTGGTCAGGGCCGGTACTCGACAATCGGTTCGTGCTCGGCGTGCAGGGAATCTTCTCGAACGGTCTTCATCAGCCCGGCGGCGTCGATCTCAACGTGCGACGCGTGCCTCAGTTTTCCCTCGCGGGCGAAGAGCAACGGCCGGTCTTTGTCGATCCCGCGGCGATCGTCGCCGGTACGGGTGCGATCGCCGCCGGCTCCGGGAAGCTCTCGCCTGGCTTTCAGCGGGTCTGGGCCCTGAGCTCCGATCTCGGCATTCACTCGCGGAGCGCGACGATCAACCTCAAGCCCGTGACGGCGAGTCCATGGTTCCAATGGGATCTGACGTACTCCAGACTCGACGTCCGCGAACAGTACTACGGTTTCTCGAGCACGACGGGCGATCCGTTCACCGTGCAGTGGGGCGCGCAGCCGCAGGCGCCGCGGCACACCGTCGATTTGCGCTGGTCAAACTTCCCGCTCTTCGATCTGTTCTATCTCACCGTGGTGATGCGAGCACAATCGGGCGCTCGCTTCACCCCGATGATCGCGTCTGACGTGAACGGTGACGGCACGATCAACGATCGTGCGTTCATCGTCGACCCGCGCTCCGGCGATCCGGCCGGCGCGGCGATCAAAGCGCTGCTTACTTCCGGCTCGTCGGCCGCGAGAACATGCCTCGAGACGCAGCTCGGTCGCCTCGCCGAGCGCGCTAGTTGCCAAGCGCCGTGGATCGTCGCCAACGCGATTCAACTGAAGTTCGATCCGCGAAAGATCGGTCTTCCGAAGCGCGCGACGGTTTCGCTGACCGTGGCCAATCCCCTGGGTATCGCGGATCTCACGCTTCATGGAACACCCGGCCTGCGCGGCTGGGGACAGTTCATTCCACCCGATGAAAACCTGCTCTACGTCCGCGGGTTCGATCCGACAACGCGTCGCTTCATCTATGACGTGAACCAACGCTTCGGTTCGACGCGTCCACGCGAGTCGGCCACGCGTACGCTGCCATTCATGAGTCTGTCGATTGCATTCGATTTGGGGGTCTCGCGCGAGCGGCAACTGCTCACCCAGCGACTCGACGCGGGGCGCGGGCGTCCGGGCAACCGTGCCGACGCGCAAACACTGAAGGACTTCGGAACGAGTGCCATCCCGAATCCCATGGCGATGCTGCTCACGCAGCAGCGCGGGCTCGGCATGACACGCGATCAGGCGGATAGCCTGGCGACTCTGTCCCGCGTCTTCTCGGTCTTTGCGGATTCCGTGTGGACGCCGGTCGCCGCGCGCTTCGAGCGTCTCCCCGAGGCGTACAGTCACGGTGAGGCGTACGCCGAGTACGTCTCGGCTCGGGAGCGGACGGTCGACTATCTGATCACACTCGTCCCGCGCGCGAATGATCTGTTGACGTCGGCGCAACGTCGTCGCATCCCGCGCCAGATCGCCAATTACTTGGACCGGCGGGTTCTTCAGTTCTTGCGGACGTCGACGATTGGCGACGCGAGCTCCGTGGCGCGATAGACCGGTCGCAACGGTTAGACGAGGGGACTGACGCGCTGCCGTGCGTCGAGACGAATCGGCTCGCCGGCGTTCACGGCGCGAGCGTTCGCCATGTTCGCCAACTCTCGCGCCGCCCTCGCCATTTGCTCGCGGCCGCGATGCCAGACCTCGGACATCGGGACCGTCCGTCCGTCGCGAACGACGAGGCTGAGGCGAAACACTGGATCGCCGTCGACGTCGCGTCGCTCGCTGAGCTGCACGGCGAGGAGCGCGTCGATCGGCCACTCGAGACGTTCGCGACGGCCGATCCCCCAGCGGTCGAGGCGAACCAGCGCCTCGCTTCTGTCCGCGATGATGCGTGACCGAGGTGATCCGATGATCAGCCACGTCCCCACGCTCACCGAGAGGGAGCCGACGGTGGCGATGACAACGCGAAGCCACCCGCGCATCCGATCGACGTCGGGAAAGAGCGCGATCGGCCCGGCGACGAAGATCGCGCCGACGATGACGAAGCCGAGCGCGTAGATCCAGAACTGCACGGGCGTGTCGTCGACCTCGATCATGTGATCACGCGCACGAACGATCACAGAGCAGCCGTCCTTGGTCCGGGTGGGAAGGGCGATCACCAAGATGACGACTGTTGGCCCCCATAGGTAAGCCGATGTTTACGGAAGCCGGTCCGCGGCCACACCCGCCCTGGTAATCCGGACCGGCAAAATGAGGCCTCGGTCGTCGAACCTCAGCTCATCGATACTCACGACACGATGATTGCGATCGGTTTCGCCGAGTGGGCGGCGATGGTACACGATGTACCAGTTGCCCGTGGCCGGCGACTGAAGCACGGAGTGGTGTCCGGCGCCGGTGGCGACGCTCGAATCCTGCTGAAGGATCTTGCCGACTCGCTCGAAGGGTCCGAAGGGCGACGAGCCGACCGCATACGCCACGGCGTAATTCGGTCCTGTCCATCCGCCTTCCGACCACATGAAGTAGTACTTGTTGTCTTTCAGCAGCATGAACGCGCCTTCCACGTAGCCGGCCGGCGTGATCTCCTTGAAGGTGCTCCCGTCGGGGAAGGGGACGAAGCCGGTGAAGTCGGCGTTCAGCTTGGCGATGTTGCAATGCCGCCAACCGCCGTAGACGATGTAGTACGAGCCATCACGATCCTTGAATACCATTTGATCGATCGGTTGCGCTCCGTTCTGGAACTTGTCGATCAGCGGTTTGCCGAGGTAATCCTTGAACGGCCCCGCGGGCGTCCGTGCGCGCGCGACGCCGATGCCGCCGATCTGCTGATCGTTCTGAATGTCGTTGGCGCCGAAGAAGAGGTAGTACCAGCCGTCCTTCTCGACGATGGACGGGGCCCACACGGCGCGTTTGGCCCAGTGAACGTCGGCCGTGTCGAGCACGTGCGAGTGCTTTTCCCATGTGACCAAGTCGCGCGATGAGAACGCGTCGAGGAAGGTCTGCTGATCGTACGGAGCCGAGTAGGTCGGAAAGATCCAATAGCGCCCCTCGAAGACGTGCGCCTCCGGGTCCGCATACCAACCGGGAAGAATCGGATTTCCGGAGCGAATGGGCGTCGTGGACTGCGCGCCGGCAAGCGCGGCAAGGCAGACGATGGCGAGGCATGCGGATGACTTCATACACCGAAATTCCATCTCGACTCGCGGCGCCGCAACTCCCAGGGTCGCGATATCGTCGCCCGGCGGTGGTTGCCGATCGCCAATGAAGTTGACTGAGTTGGCGAGAATTCTTGCGACGCGTCGGCAGCGAATGCGCGTCGCGCGTTGGTGTGGTGACGCGACCGAAAAGGGATCGTCGCATCGGGAGACGCTCGCGGAGGCCGGTGCATGCGCACGATCAAACCCCTGCTCGTAGTTGGCTGCGTCGTGCTCGGCGTGGCGTGTAACGTCGACAGTGCACCCCAGCTGGCCGGCGCAAACCCAACGGGATGCCGCGCGGCGGTAGCGGCTTCGCCATCGTCGGCCTCGGTTGCGGTGGGGCAGAGTGTGAGCATCGCGCTGTCGGTCGAGCAGGGATGTCCGGCGCCGCTCCTCCGCAACGAGACCCCGACGATCGTTCAGATCGACTCGACGTCGCTCGGATTCGTGCGAGCAACGGGCCTGTCGCCCGGCAACGGACGCCTCACCGTGCGGTCCGGGTCCGACACCCTCGTCGCCACAACGGTATCGATCACCGTCATCCCCTAACGCGCTCTGGCACCAAACGCTCGGCGCGGCGTATTAGGGGCAAGGCGGATGGTCGCCGCGCATAGCAAGTGAGGGGTGCAATGGGGTTCCTGCGTCGTCTTCGCGGGCTATTGGGGATCGCGACTAGCTGGGGTGTCGCGTTTTCGGGGATCATGACTACGCTGCTCATCGGGCGATGGGCCGTTGGACTGTTTCCCGGCGCGACGTTCGGCCCCCGGCAGATCGTGATCGCCGCGATCGAGTTCTTCCTCATGGGTGGCCTGGCCGGCACGTTGTTCTCGCTCTTCTTCGCGAGGGGAGAACGACGGCGGACGCTCGAGACACTGTCGATGCCTCGCGTCGCCCTCTGGGGTTTTCTCGCCGTCGGGGTCCCGGCGGCGGCGCTTACCCTTGGCGCAGCGGCGTTCTATAGTCGCGCGCTCCTGGTCGCGCCGCTCACGATCGGGCTCGCCGGCGCGTTGGGCAGTGCGATGAGCGTCGCGACGATCAAGCTGGCGCGACGAGCGCCGGCCCTTCCCGAACGAACGGAGATGTAATGCCTCGAGATCCGCGGGCGATGGTGTTCATCGGCATCAAGAACTCCGTCATCGCGCTCGACGAGAAGACGGGCGCGGAGGTGTGGCGGGTCGAGCTCAAGTCGATGAGCTTCGTCTACGTGATATGGGATGGACAATCCGTATACGCGACGAATGCCGGCGAGATATGGCGGATCGATCCGGAGCGGGGGAGCGTGATCTGGCGCAACGAGCTCAAAGGCCTTGGCCGCGGCTTCGCCAGCCTGGCCTCGAGTCGAGCGCCCGGTGCGCAGCCTGGATTGGACCTCGTCGCCGAGATGGCTCGGCAGGCCGCCGCAGCGGCCGCAGCGGCCTCGGGATGAGCGGCTCAGCCAACTACTAAAAAACTAGTTGACAATTCCGAGGTCCGGACCTACTATCTACTAGAATTTTAGTAGAAAGGGGGCCGGCCTCGTGGACATTTCATTCACCGATCGCGAGCTCGACGTCATGGCGGTGCTGTGGCGGAAGGGCTCCGGCACCGTCGCCGAAGTGCGCGACGCACTGGACGACAGCTTCGCGTACACGACGGTCCTCACCGTCCTTCGCACGCTCGAGGACAAAGGGTTCGTCACGCATCTGGCTGAGGGCAAAGCGCACCGCTACTTGCCGGCGGTGACCCCGGCGCTCGCCGGCAGAAGCGCCCTATCGCGCGTCCTCGACAAAATCTTCAGCGGCTCACCGGA
Organism: Gemmatimonadaceae bacterium; assembly: GCA_025928335.1. Lineage (GTDB taxonomy): Bacteria > Gemmatimonadota > Gemmatimonadetes > Gemmatimonadales > Gemmatimonadaceae > JAQBQB01. The sequence goes on along the minus strand of JAICJQ010000083.1, from coordinate 1,218 downwards.
GTTGTTGCTCACGCAGCTCGTGAGCGATCGTGAATTGAGCGAAAGCGACATTCGTCGTCTTCGAAAGCTGCTCGACGAACGTCTGGCGAAATCGAGGGAGGAGGGCTGATGCTGCTCACCTGGATGGCATACGCCACGCTCATCGGCGCGCTCGTCACCGCCGCCGCCGTCGCCCTCGATACACTCACGCTGCGCCGCGGCGTTCCGACGCGGTTCATATGGCTCGCCGCGCTCCTGATCGCGGTCGCGGCGCCGATGGCTGCGGGTTTTCGCTCAACCCACTACGCGCCTCGAACGCTCGCTGCGCCCGCCGCTCCCGCGACTACGACAGGCGTTGCGACGGCGAGTGCCCCGCGCCCACCTCAGATCCGCGCCCCTCGCCTAGGCGTTGGTGCGCTCGTCGTGCTGCTCAAGATCGATCCATACCTCGGGCGCGCTTGGCTCGCGGCGTCGTTCGTCTACGCGCTCGTATTGCTTCGTGCATTGATCGCCCTGCGCCGGCGACGTGAGCAATGGACCAGCGTCGACATCGACGATGAAACGGTGCTCGTCTCGCCGGACACTGGACCGGCGGTCGTCGGCGCCATTCGTCCGCGCATCGTCGTGCCGCAATGGACGCTGTCGCTGAGCTCACCGGCGCGCGCACTGATGCTCAGACACGAACGAGAGCACATCAACGCGCGCGATCCATTCGTGCTCACGGTGGCGATCCTGCTGAACGCGGCGTTCCCATGGAACGCCGCCATATGGGCGATCGTGCGACGCCTCCGATTGGCAATCGAGATCGACTGCGATCGCCGAGTCGTCGGCGCGCTCAGCGATGCGCGCGCATACGGCGAACTGTTGCTGGCCGTCGGGGCGCGACGGCGGACGCCCCTCTTCTTCGTCGCATCGCTCGCCGAGCGACGCGGCTTTCTCGAACAACGGATCAAAGCCATGAATCCATCGCTGTTTCGACACCCGCGTCTGGCTGCCGCGACCCTCGTGCTGCTCGCGGTGGTTGTCTCGACTGCCGCCGTTCGCGCGCCGCGACCGTCGGCCGGCCCGTTCGTCCAGCGCGTCGCAGCGAGCCCGGACTCTCTCACGGTCAATGAGCTGCGCGCCTTGCTCGCCGCGCACCAGCCGGACGCGCTGATCGCGGCGTCAGGCGTCAACACGGTGACGGTGCTGCTCGACGCGAACGGCAATTACGTCACGAGCCTTGCCGAGACGCGCTCG
>JAICJQ010000245.1 GCA_025928335.1 Gemmatimonadaceae bacterium | reverse complement strand
GTACGCTTTGTCGCGGTGGATGATCACCGAAAAGGCGTCGATCGGGTCGCCGTTGATCAGCATGTCGAGCTTCACCAGATCGCTCTCACGGTACTCGAGCATCTCGTAGTCGAGGCTCGCGTAGCCGCGGCTGATCGTCTTGAGCTTGTCGAAGAAGTCGAGGATGATCTCGGCGAGCGGGAATTCCCAATCGAACTCGACGCGCGTCGTGTCGAGGTAGGTCATGTTCTTGTAGACGCCGCGACGCTCGGTGCCGAGCGTCATGATCGGGCCGATGTAATCCACCGGCGCCATGATCCGCGCCTTGACGTACGGCTCCTCGATGCGGTCGACGACGCCCGGATCGGGCAAGCGCGACGGACTCTCGAGCAGTTCCATCGTGCCGTCGGTGTGGTGGACGTGGTACTCCACGTTCGGCACCGTCGTCACGAGGTCGAGATCGAACTCGCGCTCCAGCCGCTCCTGAACGATCTCCATGTGGAGCAACCCGAGGAAGCCGCATCGGAAGCCGAAGCCGAGCGCCGTCGACGTCTCGGGCTCGTAGTGCAGGGAGGCGTCGTTCAGTTGAAGCTTTTCCAGGGCGTCGCGCAGCGTCTCGTATTGCTGGGTATCGGTCGGATAAAGACCGGCGAACACCATCGAGTGCACGTCCTGATAGCCTGGAAGCGCCTCGACGTCGGGATGCGCCGCGTCGACGATCGTGTCGCCGGCGCGCGTTTCCTTCACGGTGCGCACGTTGGCGACGACGTAGCCGACTTCGCCGGGCCCGAGCGCGTCCGTTGTCACCTGGCGCAACTGGTTGTAGCCGACTTCGGCGACCTCGTACGCCTGTCCGCTGCCTGCCGCGAATCGGATCTGCATCCCTTTCGCGATCGTGCCGTCGACGACACGCACGCTCGGAATCGCGCCGCGATACCGGTCGTAGTACGAATCGAAAATGAGGGCGCGGAGCGGGGCGCCGGGATCCCCCGACGGAGCCGGCACGCGGCGCACGATGGCCTCGAGGAGTTCCGGGATGCCGAGTCCTTCCTTCGCGCTGACGAGAAGGATCTCGTCCGGATCGGCGCCGATGAGGTCGTGCACTTCCTGTTTCCGGCGGTCGGGTTCGGCGCCCGGCAGATCGATCTTATTGAGAACAGGAATGATCTCGAGCCCGGCGTCCATCGCGAGGAACAGGTTCGAGAGCGTCTGCGCCTGAATTCCCTGCGAGGCGTCGACGACGAGAATCGCGCCTTCGCACGCGGCGAGGGAGCGGGAGACCTCATACGTGAAGTCGACGTGGCCTGGTGTGTCAATGAGGTTGAACTCGTACTGCTCGCCGCTCTTGGCCAAGTACGACATTCGTACGGCGTTGAGCTTGATCGTGATGCCACGCTCCCGCTCGAGGTCAAGCGTGTCGAGCACCTGATCCTTCATCTCACGTTTCTGCAGCGTGCCCGTCGCCTCGATCAATCGATCGGCAAGGGTCGACTTGCCGTGATCGATGTGGGCGACGATGCAGAAGTTGCGGATGTGATCGAGCTTCACGGCAGACTCAACGGGAACGAGAGACGACACGGCGGGGCCGCGACGGTGGATCAAAAGCGAAGATCCGCAACGCGCTAGCCGTGGGAATATAAAACTGCCGCGAGGCTAGCCCCGCGGCAGTTGTCTTCAAATCCTATGAGCCTCGCTGCTTCAGCGACCCGGACTCTTGACCTCGGGCGGTTTCGGAGGCGGCGCCTCGGTTCGCGGAGCGGGTGCCGGCGGCGGCGAGCTGCGCGGCGACTCGATCCGTGGCGATTCGCTGCGCGGCGCTTCAGAGCGCGGCGGCGGAGCGGAAACGCGCGGTGACTCGAAGCGTGGGGTCTCGACTCGTGGTGACTGCGGCGCTGGACGGGGCGAATCGTCCGACCGCGGCCGGGTGAAGCTGCCGCGTGAATCGTCGGCCGTCGTTTCACGCCCACGCGTCGGCGTGTCGAAGCGCGATTGGTTGCGCGTACCGCGTGGGTTTGCGTCATCGCCGGCGATCTGCGCGCGCGTTGTCCGATCGGTTCCTTCGAAGTGCCGGCCCACCATTTCCTGAATCGTCGGACGGGTGCGCGGCGCGGGCTCGGAGCCCGCCGTGCGACGCGGGTCAGGTGTGTCGCTGGTCAGCAGACCGCGGGAACGGTAACTCGGTGAGACCATCGCGCCGGGCGAGTGGTCGGTCGCCTTCGCGGCGTCGGCGGCGATGCGCGCGTGAGGCGGTTGCGGCGTAATTGGATTGCGAGCGCCGAGGTCAAACGGTCGCGTCCGATAGACAGGCGGGGCCTGCGCGACGATGTAGCCACCGTACGCGCCGTAGCGTTGCCACGGCGTCGTGTTGGTGTAGCAATCACCGAACGCGTTGTACGCGTAATACTGGCCGCGGTAGTAGAACGACTGCCCGTAGTCGAGCATCGAGTTGAACACCGAAAAGCTGTTGAACGGCGTCGTCGCGAACCCGAGCGGAGCGTACCCGTTGCAGAACCCGTATCCGTAGGCCGACCGACCAAAAGCGTCATTGTACGCGTACTGCGTGGTCGAGTAGTTCGCAAACTTCACTGTGTACGCTTCGCGATTTGGTCCGGCGAGGAGCGCCGCGAACTCGTAGACGGCTGGGGAAGGATCGCGGATGTAGTCGCGGTCTGTGAGCTCGAAGCTGTCCCATGTACCGCCGGTCGAGAATCGGTCGAACCGCATCGGCCGCCACGATGCGACCACGAACAGATAGCCGAAACCGGCGTCGTACGAGTTGCGCGATCCCGGTCCAAGTCGCCCGTACGGACTCGTCGTCGCGCGGAAGCGATACTGATCCTCGAAGCCGGCGAAGAACTCGGCCGTCTGATAGCTGTGGCTCCCGCGCAAGAAACCGTCGTCGGCGGGGTCTTCCGGGAACACGATCCGGAGTACGCCATCGGGACTGATTTGCCCGACCACGACGTACGCATCGTCGTCGAGGTGGACATTGGCGCGAATTCGTCGCGAGCCCGTGGTCGAGGCGTTCGCGAACTGCGCCGACACGGAAACTCGCGGGCCTTCCCGCTCAGCCATCGCCTGCGCAAAAATGGAATCGCGCGTCGCGGCGAATGTGCCACTCGGCGTGGCGGTGCTCGGCGTAGACGCGAGCTGAATCGGGCCGCCTCCGGGAGCGGAGGAACACGCTCCGACGAGCAGCAGCAGACCAGTTGTCGAAACGACCACCCGACGACGCGACGACATAGAGCGCGGCTCCGATGGAGTTGTGGTGTATACAAATAAGCATACACGGACCCGGCGCGCAAGATCCTTTACTAAAGAGGGACTACCCCCAGGACGAAAACAAGGCCTTCCCGGCAAACCCCGCGATTACCTTTCTCGCTCCCATGGAGAGCACCCGAGCCCTCCGCGCCGACCTATTCGACCCAGCCAGCCTCGCTGCGCTGGGCCGAATAGAAATTGTCGCGCGCTGGATTGTCGATGGCTTCATGAGCGGACTTCATCGATCGCCCCGCAAGGGGTTCTCCGTCGAGTTCGCGGAGTACCGCCCATACCAGCCCGGCGACGACCTCCGGTACATCGATTGGAAGATCGCCGCCCGGTCGGATCGGTGGGTCGTCCGGCAGTACGAGGAGGAGACGAACCTTCGGGCGAGCATCGTGCTCGACGTGAGCCGCTCGATGGCCTGGAGCGGAGCCCAGATGCGCACCGGCGCGTCGCTGGGGCAACCACGGACACGCGAGACGGCGATCGTCGCGCAGCTGACCAAGCTCGAATACGCCGAACGTCTGACCGCGGCCCTCGCGCTGTTGCTCCTTCGCCAGCGCGACGCCGTTGGACTCGTGCGATTCGATGAGAGAATTCGAACGGCAGTACCGCCGCGCGCGCGCAACGGGCAATGGCGGCGCATTGTGGCCTCGCTCGAGGAACCGGGCGCCGGCCGCGCGTCGAGTGCGGGCGAGGCGCTGAGCCAAGCCGCTCGGCTGATCAACCGCCGAGGACTCATCGTGCTGGTGTCCGACCTGCTCATGGAGCTCGGCGAGGTGGAGAACGCGATGCGCGGGCTCCGCGCCCTCGGCCATGACGTCACGGTGCTGCACATCATGGATCCGGCGGAGCGCGAGCTGCCGGGCGGTGGCGAAGCGGTGTTCGTCGACCCAGAGACCGATCTCTCCGTTCCGGCGAGCATCGCCGACGTCCGCGCGGCCTACAAGAACACCGTCGACGAAGTCATCGGCGAGTGGCGGTCGATGTTCGGGGGGCTCGGGATCGGCTATGAGGTCGTCGCCACCGACGCTCCGTTCGGGGTGCCGCTTCGCCAGGCCTTCGCAGCCCGGCAGATGCTGCCGTGAGCTTTCTCGCTCCGTTCTATCTGCTGCTCGGTGGCGCGGTCGCCGTCCCGCTGCTGCTTCATCTGCTGCGCCGCCGCATCGGCGCGCGACTGGATTTCCCGGCGGCGCGCTACCTGCTTCGTGCCGAGAAGGAGCACAGCCGTACGCTGCGTATTAGAAATCTGCTATTGATGCTCCTCCGCATCGTGACGCTCCTGGCGATCACGGTCGCCGCGGCCCGCCCGGTGGCCCGCTGGCTCGGAGCGGGCCACGGCCCGACGGCGCTCGCAATCGTCGTCGACAATTCGCTCAGCGCATCGGTCGTTGTCAACGGCCGGCCGTTGCTCGATCAGTTCAAGAGCATGGCCAAGGACGTACTGTCGAGCGCGACGCCGGCAGACCGTCTCTGGCTCGTCACGATCGACGGTCACGTTCGCGGCGGCACGCCGGCAGTGTTGCGCGACGAGGTCAATCGCCTCGAGGCGAGCGCCGGCGCCGGCGCTCCGACGGCTGCGCGGGCGCGAGCGGCGGGCGTGGTGCGCGGAGCCGGCCGCGAGGCGAGACACGTCGCCTGGCG
>JAICJQ010000096.1 GCA_025928335.1 Gemmatimonadaceae bacterium | reverse complement strand
GATGAACGACAAGAACGATCCGCCGAACGACGCGGCCGTTCTCGTGGCGGCGGTCGGGAAGGGGACGTACGTCTACACGACGCTCTCGTTCTTCCGTCAGCTTCCCGCGGGGAATCCGGGGGCGGCGCGACTGTTCATCAATCTTTTGTCGGCGAACCAGTCGTCGACCAGCCGGCCGTCCGCCACGTCGTCGCCGATTCGTCCGTGACGAGCGATCCGCGGCTCTTCGCGTTCGTCGGCGTCGCGGCGCTGCTGACTATTCTCCCCGGCGCCGACATGGCGCTGGTCACGCGCAACGTCCTCGCGCTCGGCCGTCGTCGCACGGCGCTCACGATCCTTGGCATATGCGCCGGCTGCGTGATTCACGCCACGGCGTCGGCACTCGGCATCTCGGCCATTCTCGCCACGTCGGCGACGGCGTACAACGTGGTGAAAACCATCGGCGCGGCGTACCTCGTGTGGCTCGGAATTCAGTCGATTCGTAGTCATCCTGATGGAGCGCAGCGACCGAAGGACCGACTGTCCCGCGCGAGTGGCCGGCCACACGTGTGGGACAATAGGTCCTTCGCTTCGCTCAGGATGACAACTAGTAGGTCCTTCGCTTCGCTCAGGATGACGGCTGGGAAGCGTGTCGCGTTCATGCAGGGCTTCCTCACGAACGTGCTCAACCCGAAGGTGGCGCTCTTCTACCTGACCTTTCTGCCGCAATTCATATCGCCGGGAGAGCCGGTGCTCACGCGAAGCCTGATGCTGGCGAGCATTCACATCCTGATCGCACTCGGCGCGCGGCTCGCCTGGGAGCGACGATGAACAACCGCTTTCGTGTGACGCTGTTGCGCGTGCTCACCATTCAGGTGATCACACTGCTGCTCCTCGGTTGGCTCCAACACCACTACTCGGCGTGACGTGCATCCACTGAATTGGGTGATCGTCGTCGGTTGGCTTGCGTATATCGTGACGCATGGCATTCGACGCTCCAAGGGCACGAAGGAGCTCGAAGGCTACTTCCTCGCCAATCGCAGCCTGCCATGGTGGGCCGTCGGTTTGTCGGTGATGGCCACCCAGCTCTCCGCCGTGACGATGATCGGGACGACCGGACAGGGTGCGACGGACGGGATGCGGTTTGTCCAGTTCTACTTCGGGCTGCCGTTGGCGATGGTCATCCTTGGTGTCACGCTCGTGCCCTTCTTGCACGGCGCCAAGGTCTACACCGCGTACGAGTACCTCGAGCGACGATTCGACGCGAAAACGCGGACCTTCACGGCGCTTCTTTTCCTGTTCTCGCGCGCGATGTCGTCGAGCACGATCATCGCCGCTCCGGCGGTCGTTTTCTCGGCGGTCTTCGGCTGGAATCTCTGGCTGTGCGTCGCGATCATCGGCGTCCCGGCGATCATCTACACGATGATTGGCGGCGTCCAGGCGGTGACCTGGGTGGACGTCAAGCAGATGTTCCTGATCGTCGGCGCGCTGCTCGCCGTCATCATCACGCTGCTCATTCAGATCCCGCTCTCACCAAGCGCGGCGTTGCACATGGCCGGAGCCGCGGGACGGCTTCGTGTATTCGACTTCTCGTTCAGTCTGACGAACACGTACACGTTCTGGTCCGGGTTGATCGGCGGAACGTTCCTCATGCTGTCGTACTTCGGCACCGATCAGAGCCAGGTCCAGCGCTACCTCTCCGCAAAATCGGTGGCGGAGGCGCGCAGCTCGCTCCTCATCAGTGCGTACTGGAAGATCCCGCTCCAGGCGCTCGTGCTGCTCGTCGGCGTCCTCGTGTTCGTGTTTTACGAGACACACGACCAACCGCTCCTCTTCAATCCGACGAACTCCCACGCTGTCCAGACGGCAGAACCGGCGCAGTTCGCCGCCCTGGAGCAACGCTTTCACGCCGCGACGTCGCTCGCCGCGCGCGACTCGACCCGCGCGGCGGCGTACGAGCTGGCGAGCACGGTAACGCATCAGGCCGTGAAGGATGTGAAGAAGGCCGACGTCAATTACGTCGTGCCGAGTTTCGTCATCGGGTTTTTGCCGATCGGGCTCGCCGGCATCTTCATCGCGGCCGTGATCGCCGCGGCGATGAACGCGATCTCGGGCGAGCTGACGTCGCTCTCTACCGCGACAGTCATCGACTTCTACCGTCGATGGATCCGACAGGACGCTCCGCAATCGCACTTCCTCGTCGTGTCCCGCGTGTCGACGGTCTTCTGGGGAATCTTCGCCTGCATCGTCGCCAAGTTCGCCGTCAACCTCGGCTCGCTGATCGAAGTCGTGAATCGATTCGGATCATTCTTCTACGGCTCGATCCTCGGCGTATTTCTTCTCGCTATGATCCCGCGGGCGCGGGCGAACGGCGCTTTCGTTGGGCTGATAGCGGGCATGAGCGCGGTCGGGTTCGTGAATTTCAGCCAGCCCGACGTGTCGTTTCTCTGGCACAACGTGATCGGCGCGGTGACGGTCGTCGTCGTCGGAATGGCGCTGAGTCTCGCGCTGCCGCGAGCCGTGGAAGAACCGGCGCGCGCGTCGTGACCAGGATGCGCGCGGAGCCGCGGGTGGTGATCATCGGCGCGGGATTCGGCGGACTGTACGCGGCTCGTGCGTTGCGCGATGCGCCCGTCCATGTCACGGTCCTCGACCGCACGAACCATCACGTCTTTCAGCCATTGCTTTACCAGGTTGCGACGGCGACGCTCGCGCCGAGCGACATTGCTGTGCCGATCCGCTGGCTCCTCCGCAAGCAGAAGAACACGGAGGTATTGATGGCGGAGGTGGAGTCGGTCGATCCAAGGGCGCGCGTCGTGTCATGTCGCGATGGCACAAGGGTCGATTATGATTTCCTCATTCTCGCCGCCGGCGCGCGCCACTCGTATTTCGGGCACGCCGAGTGGGAGTCATTCGCCCCCGGTCTCAAGAGTCTCGAGGACGCGATCGAGCTCCGGCGTCGGTGGCTGCTCGCCTTCGAACGCGCCGAGCGCACGACGAACGAGAGTGATCGCGTCGCGGAATTGACGTTCGTGATCGTCGGCGGCGGTCCGACGGGCGTCGAGCTCGCCGGAATGTTGCCGACGATCGCCCGCTTCGGCTTGCCGAAGGATTTCCGCCACATCGACACGAGCAAGGCGCGCATCGTCCTCATCGAGGCGGGACCGCGGCTGCTTCCGGCGATGCCCGAGCCGCTCTCGGCACGCGCGGCGCGTGATCTGGAGGAGCTTGGCGTCGAGCTTCGAATTGGCGAACGGGTCACCAACGTCGGTGACGGTTTCGTTCAGCTCGACGGCGAGCGCATCGACGCGCGAACGATCTTCTGGGCGGCCGGAAACGCCGTCGGAGGTTTGGCCGCGGCGTTCGATGCGCCCCGTGATCGCTCGGGGCGCGTGCGCGTGCTCGACGATCTCAGCGTGCCGGGCTACCCGGAGGCATTCATCGTCGGAGACCAGGCGGTGCTGCGGAGCCGAGGCGCGGACGTACCGGCGGTGGCGCCGGCCGCGATGCAGAGCGGACGAACGGCGGCTCGCAACATCGTTCACACCGTCCGAGGCGAAGGACGCGAGCGCTTTCGGTACCGGAACAAGGGTGATCTGGCAACGATCGGTCGTTACAAAGCCGTCGGAGTGGTCGCCGGACGCCAGCTCAGCGGGTGGCTGGCATGGTGGACTTGGCTGTTTGTCCACATCATGTATCTGGCCGGTTTTCGCAACCGGTTGAGCGTTTTGCTCGAATGGGGGTATTCGTTCTTCACGTACGACCGTGGTGCCCGGCTGATCACGGTGCCGCCGCCGCCGGTGGCGCCTGCCTCGAGCCGCACGATCAAGCCGACTTGGTGACCTAGGTCGTAGCGCGAGGGTAGCGCGTACGGCAACGATGCGCTGCTTCGAGCGTTAGCCCCACTACGACCGTCGCCCGGAGCAAACCTCTCCCTCCCGTGGCTCAGAATTTTGCCGGATTCGACCTGTCGCTCGGCACGATCGCGGGTGCGCGCCTCGAAGCGCTTTTCGAGGCGGTGCCCATGGCTGTCGCCGTGTTCGATCCGGAGTTGCGGATGGTGACAGCGAACGCGCGATACCGCGAGCTCACGGGCGTCGACGCGGCGGCGGCCGTTCGGATTTCGATCTACGACGCGTTCCCCAACGCGCTCGCCGACCTGACCGAACAGATCGACTCGGCTCTCCGTCGAACCACGCCGGCCAGTCCGGTCCGCATTCCGTTCCAGCAGCGCGAGCGCCGTCGCTTGATCGAGACGACGTTTGTCACGCTGATCGACGAAATGGGCGGACGGGGCCTTCTGTTCGCGGGCAACGATGTCACCGAACGAGAAGAGTTGCGCGAGACGTTGAGCCGCAACGTGGCTCAGCTCGAGTCGATCTTCGACGTCATTCCCGATTCCGTTCGTGTGTTCGACAGCGATGGTCGAACGGTCCGTTCGAACACCCAGGCGTTGCTCGATTACGCCTCCGTCGATCCGCCGACGCTTCGCGAGCTGTGGCAGCGCGACCGTCCGCGGACGACCGACGGCACGAGCCTGTTCATGCACGAGCATCCGACGGCGCGCGCACTGCGCGGCGAGCGCGTGCGCGGTGAGACGCTGTCCGTCCGCCGCGGACCCGAGGCGGCGGAGCAAATCATCGAGGTGAACTCCAACCCGCTTTACGACGAACACGGGAAAATCCGTGGCGCGGTAACAGTAGAGCGGGACGTCACGATAAAGACCCAGCTCGGCAAAGCGCTCGAGGAAGAGGCGCGGCGTACCGCTCAATTGTACGAGCGGGTATCGACGGAAGCCGATCGTTTGGAGAAAATGGTCCAAACGCGCACCGCCGAAGTACTTGCACTGCAGGAAGCCCGGGCGCGGGAGCGTCGTTTGGCGGCGGTCGGCCAGCTGGCGGCCGGCGTGATGCACGACGTGAACAACGCGCTCAACCCGATTATGGCCGCGGCGTATCTGCTGGAAACGAATGCCGAAAATCCGGCCGCCGTGCGTGACTACGCGGTTCGGATTGCGAAAGCCGCCGAGACCGGCGCGGCCACGGCGGCGCGCGTCGGGCGCTTCATCCGGCAGGAACCGCTGCAGGGCGAGCGTGAGGAGACGGTTGATCTATCGCAGGTGTGTGACGAGGTGGTTGCGATGACGCGGCCGCTCTGGGCGGAGCGGGCTCGGGGGGGCACAGTCCTCCTCGAGCGCGACCTCGCCGCGGACGCGATTGTGCGCGGCATCGGGGGCGAAATTCGCGAGGCGTTGCTCAACCTCGTGCAGAACGCGCTCGATGCAATGCGGGGCGGAGGAACGCTCGGCCTGCGCACATACGTCGCGGAGGACGAGGTCCGTCTCGAGGTTCGCGACTCGGGCATCGGCATGTCGGCCGAAGTGCGGGAGCGAGCGTTCGAGCCGTTCTTCACCACGAAGGGCAGGGCCGGAACTGGACTCGGCCTCGCCGAGGTGTACGGAATCGTGAAACGCCATCGCGGACGGACCGAAATCGAATCCACGCCGGGAGTTGGGACGACAATTCGGCTTGCGTTCCCAAGTACGACGCAGCCGCAGCAGCCGGAGCCCGACGAACCTCCTCCCCAAGTGCGCCGTCGGATTCTGCTGGTCGAGGATCACGAAGACAGCAGAGAATTCATGCAAGCCGTATTAGAATCGAAGGGTCATCAGGTCGATTCGGTGGCTGGGGTACGGACAGCCTTGACAGTGCTGGCGGACCCTGCCTGTGTGTACGAGGTCCTCGTCACCGACATCGGACTGGCCGACGGCAGTGGATGGGACTTGGTTGCAGAAGTGCGGAAACGGTGGCCGTCTATACGGATAGGCATCGTGACAGGTTGGGAACCCGGCGCCGGCGCAGGCGCAGGCGGAGACTTCATCCTCCGGAAACCGGTGAGGACGTCCGAGTTGCTGGCGCAAGTCGCCGCGGACAAATGAGCATAGCCATGAATCCCGGAACCGCGACCACCCCGCGGGCTCAAGATCATTCAAGCATGACAGAACCTGCCGTTACGCCGATCAAGGTCTTGGTCGCGGAAGACGACGAGAATGCGCGCTCGTTGATCATCGATCTGCTCAGCACGCTCGGACACACGATCGTCGCCGAGGTCTCGACTGGGCGCGAAGCGTTCGAGCGGGCGAAGGATGTCGTGCCGGATGTCGTGCTGCTCGACGTGCATATGCCCGACGGGTCCGGCATCGAAGCCGCCGAGCTGATCACGCAAACGGTGCCCGGAGTCGCGGTCGTGCTGTTCAGCGGCGATCAGACACTGACCCTCACGGATCGCGATGTAACTGCCACTGCGGCGATCGCCTTCCTGCCCAAGCCGGCTCCGCCTCGGGTCCTCGACTCCACGATCCGCCTCGCCGCGACTCGCGCGAAAGAATTACTCGCGGCTCGACGCGACGCTGAATCGGCCAAGCAGGCGCTCGAGAATCGCAAGACAATCGAGCGAGCCAAGGGAATCCTGATGCGGCGAACAGGTTCCTCGGAGCAGGAGGCCTACCGCATTCTCCAGCGGACGAGTCAGGATCGATCGGTACCGATGGTAGAAATCGCCAAGGCTGTGTTGGCGAGTGAGCCGGAAGCAAAGGCGAAAGGCTAGCGACGAGAAGCGCGCAATAACCAGAACGGTGGAAAACCAAACGGCGGCGAGGAGCTGAGCTCCTCGCCGCCGTTCTGCCTTTCGCCCCTTATTTCGTCCGCACGACGGTGAACTGCACCAATGGACTGACCGGCAACCCGCCCGAGGCCCAATCGATCGACCCTGATGTTCCAGCCGGCACGGTGAATCGGAGATATGCTTCTCCGCCCGCGACAATGGATAGATTCGCCGGCGATGCGTCGGAAAGCGGTACGACGGTGAGTGGATATTTCCCGAGCACTCTTCCGGCATCATCGAGAAGCCGTGGGAAAATGCTGCGCATGTTCCAGCTCGGCTCGAGGAAGCTGTTGTCGGTGACGCCGCTGACGTCGTCGGTGAACACCGACGTCGCCCAGTTGCGAATCTGCGTCATGTAGTTCGAGCCGAACACCTTCTGCAGGTTCGCTTGGCCGTGCAGCGTGGTGTTCACAAGCTGGAACCAGGTGTCCGCGTCCGACGAGCCCTTATGGTCGGCCATGTAGCGCAGCAGATCCCACGTCGCCCCGCGCGTTTGCAGCTCGTCGTCACCGCCGTAGACCGATGTCGATGATGTACGTGAGAGGAATTCCTGAAGGCGGCCAATGTTGCCGCCCTGGAATTCGGAGAACGCATCCGCTCCAGCGGCGATCACGGCGTTCACGTCGAGGTTCTGGCGCGGCGCAAGCTTGGTCGCCTTGTAGTACAGCAGCTCCTCGGCGATATGGCTCAGGCCTTCGTTGAGCCACGTGTCCTCGAACGTCGGCGCGTTGTTCACGTACAGGCGACGGCCGGCGTTGATCAGGTGCTGGTACTCGTGCGCCAGCGTGCTCAAGGTGAAGTCCAGCACGTCCGCCTTCGAGCGCTTGTCGCTGTAGATGCCATTCGGATCGGGCACCAGCGCGTAATACATCTCACTCACGTTGCTCGACGGACAGCCGTCGAGGTCCGCGTTCCCGACCGTTGGGAACAGGTCGCGCTCATAGAAGAAGCCGGCCACGACGCCGTTCGAGCCGCGTGGCGTGATCTTGTTCACCTCTTTGGTGAAGAAGATGAGGATTTTGCCATTCTTGTCGATGTCCGACGGCGCGCCGAAATTCTGGACGTCCAGGGGATTCACCAGCGTGTCGAACGTCGTCGCGAACGACTGATACTCGGCGTCGGTGAAGCCGCCCGCCGGGTTCGAGGTATCGGCGATGACGTAGGCGGTTTGACCGATGGCGGCGACCCTACCGCCGATGTTGATCGGATTTGTGCACGGCTGATCGCCGTTCGCGTTCAGCGTGATGACTTGATTCAGGCTTAACGCGCCGGTCGGCACGGTGTTGAAGCGCGCTCGATTCTTCATCCAGAGCCGCGCGGCCGCCATCTTCGGGCCGAGCTCGCGCTGGGCCTTCCGTCGAAGATTGAGATCAAACGCGACCTGCGCGGGGTTGAGCCGCGAGCGTGAGAGTGCCGCGCCGCCGCTCGAGAGAACGTTGAGCGACGCCGCGACATCAGGCGTCGACAGCGCGACCGCATTCTGCGATGTGACATTCACCGACGCGATCGCCGAACTGTCGGGGTTCGCGTGGAACGCGATGATCGCGAAGTCGGCGCCGGCCGTTCCGCCGCTCAGGCAAATTCCGCTGCCCGATACGCCCGCGTTCACTTGACCAACCGCCATCGCGACGGGTGTCGCTCCGACGCATGATTTCGCCGAGCTGCTCGTTCCCGCCGTTACGATGAACGCAACAACGAGCGACGTGCCGTTGACGGCGGCGTTGATCTGCACATTCCCCGCGGCCGAACCGAGGGTGACCAGCGTCTGCGCCAATCCCGTCGCGTCCGTCGTCGCCGTCGTGGGAGATACACTCGCGGATCCGCTGGCGACGCTGAACGTAACCGTGGCGCCGGCGATCGGACTGCCGGAGCCGTTGACCACTTTGACGACGAGCGGTGAGGGAAGCGACTGTCCAACGAGCTGAACCTGCCCGTTGCCGCTCACGATCTGAATCTGCGATGCCCCGCCGCCAGCGGGCGGCTCGGTGGATCCGCCGCACGCCGCCGCCAATACACCAAGCGCGGCGGCCAGCCACCGCGCGGGACGAACGATGTTCATTCGTGCTCTCTCCCCGAGACCACTGTTTTGGCCGAGCATCGAATTAAGCCGCGGGGGCGGCCTCGGGTTCGCGCTTCGGACGTGTGTACTCTTCCATACCCAAGCCCAACAGAATCGTGCCTGCTACAAGACCGGCCGAAACGATGAACGGCAACTCTTGGAACCGGTCGAAAGCGAAGCCTGCCGCAATAGGAAACAGCACTCGCGCGGTGCCGCCGAACGTCTGTTGCACGCCCATGTATAACCCGCGTTCCGAGCTGGGAATTACCCGCGACAGCAGTGCCGTTACGCACGGAAAGGTGAAGGCGGTACCGAGCGGGAGCAGTGCGACGGCGAGCGCGAGCGGCAAAAAGGGCAACAGTGCGACAGCCGACACCGGCAACAGTCCGCCTAATCTCGTTGCCAACCCCGCCGGGTCGGCCAATGGATGAATGAACGGCAGGGTCGCAAGGCCTGTTGCCAACAGAGCTTGGCCCAGACGCGAAAGACGCGCTTCGCCGAAACGATCCACCGCCCATCCCAGAATCAACGCCCGCGTCAACACCGAGATAACGCCGATATAGGTGTAGAAATAGCCAATCGTGCCGGACGTGACGCCAAACCGCGCCGCGAGGAACAGCGCGAGAATGGCATTCAGCCCCTGGAACGCTCCGATGCCAATCGCATAGATCCAGATCAAGCGAGGCGCCGGCTCGTTCGAGTGCGTAATCACGCGCATCATCGCGGCGCGCGATCTTCCGGGTTTATGGACACTCGACCGCGCTTCTACCATGTCGCGCGATTCAACGAGGTAGCGAAGCGCGAACAGACTGTTGAGCACGCACAGCGCCGCGGCCGCCAACCCGGGTGCGTGTTTGCCGAAGTGCAGCATCTGCGAGCCGATCACCGGGCCGAGCGCTACGCCGGCGTTCGTCGCAGCGGACAACCACCCCAAGCCTTTCGCCCGCTGACTCGGCTCTACCGCGTCGGCGACGTATGCCTGGATGACGCCCACCGTCCCGCCGCCGGATCCCTGAACGAACCGAGAGAGGAACAGGAGCCACATCGAGTTCGCGTAGGCGAAAATGACGTACGCGATCGCCGAGGACATCATGCCGACGACGAGCGCCGGCCGACGTCCGTAGCGGTCGGAGAAGCGCCCCCACATGGGAGCGCTGAGCAGCTGCGCGATCGCGAACGACGACACGAGCATCCCGACGACCAGCCCATTCGCCCCAAAGGACTTCGCATAAAACGGCAGAAGCGGAATGATCATCAGCGTCCCGACCATGTCGATGAACGCCGTGATCATCAGGACAATGAGCTTGCCGATATCGGTTTTGCGATCAGGCACGTCTATGCGGGCGACGGGGAATGGGCGACGGGCGACGGGTGACAGGCGATGAACAACAGGCGACTACTCAGTCGCCTTTCCAAGCGCCGCCGGTGGCACTGCTCGGCCGACGACTCCAGCGAGGGCGACGATCGTCAACGCGTACGGTATCATTTCGACAAACTGCGACGGAATCACTTGCGCGCCTTGCAGTTGAATCTGGAGGGTTTCGGCCGCCGCGAAGAAGAGGCAGGCCAGTGCGGCTCGGAACGGGTCCCACCGGCCAAAGATTGTCGCCGCCAATGCGATGAATCCTCGCCCGGCGGTCATTTCCGCGCTGAATTGGTGCTGATCGAGCGCCAAATAAGCCCCACCGAGCGCCGCCAGCATTCCCGACAGCGCCGCCGCGACATAGCGAACCCGGTCGACCGGAACGCCGACCGACAGCGCGGCCTCCGGATGCTCGCCCGCGGCTCGTACCCGCAGCCCGTACGGCGTTCGATAGAGAAGCCATGCCATCACCGCGATCGCCAGAATGCCGAGCCAGATGAGCGGATTGCGCGCCAGCGACGCCAAACCCGTCCCTGATTGCTCCGCGCCGAACCCTGGGACGCGCGGGGAATTCGCCGAGCTGTGGAAAGCTAGCCTGAGGAAGAATCGCGTCGCGCCGGTGACGAGCAGGTTGACCGCGATTCCTACGACCACCTGGTCCGCGCGGAAACGAATCGCGGTGAGGGCATACAGGAGCGCCAACGCAGCGCCGCCGGCGACCGCGCCGAGCAACCCGACCCACGGGCTACCGCTGTAGTAGCTCGCGACGGCGCCGCAAAACGCGCCGCCGAGCATGTAGCCTTCGAGTCCGAGGCCGATCAGCCCGGAGCGCTCAGAAATCACACCGCCGCTCGCCGCGAACAGATACGGAATCGCGATGCGAAGCGTCTGCGCGAGAAAGGCGAGTACGATCACGCGGCGCTCCTCGCCCTCGCCAGTCGCCGGACTTCGGGCACCGACGCCGCGACAGCGATAATCACAACGGCCTGGAGAACGTCGACAATCTGCTTCGGCACCACGGCGTTCACCGCGAGGCCGCCTTGTGACATCGTCGCGAACACGAACGCGGCGACCACGACCCCAATCGGGTTGTTCCGGCCGACAATTGCCACGGCGATGCCGAGAAATCCGGCCCCCGATGCGAACGACTCCTCGTAGTAATGTTTGTAGCCGAGCACGTAGTTCAATCCGCCGATGCCTGCCAACGCTCCCGAGAGCGCCATCGTGCGCCACCAAACGCCGCCGACATTGACGCCGCCGTATTCGGCCGCGGCGGGTTGCAGCCCGGTCGCACGGAGCTCGAAGCCGCGTCGCGTGCGAAAGAGAAACCACGCCACCGCGGCCGCGGTGATGAGCGCGAGGAACAACACGACGTTCGCCGCCGACCCCCGGAAGGCGCCGATCATGCTCGACAGGCGCGGCAGCGCGCCGGCGTGAATCTCCGCCGTGTGCAAGGTGCCTTCGACCTTGAGGTGCGCCGCCGTGAGATAGTTGAGCAAGGCGAGCACGATGAAGTTGAGCATGATCGTCGTGATCACCTCGTGCGCGCCGAACCTCGCCTTGAGCACTCCCGGTATTCCCCCGACGATGGCGCCTCCCGCCGCCGCCGCGACGATATAAATCGGGAGTGTCGCCAGCGCGGGAAGTCCCATCGGCAGCATCAACCCCGCGAGGCCCGCGAGGAAACCGCCCGCAGCGAGCTGGCTCTCGGCGCCGATGTTGAACAACCCGGCGCGGAGACCGATGGCGACCGCCAATCCGGTGAAGGTGAGCGTGGTCGTCTTGTAGAGCACCTGTCCGAACCCGTACGCGTTTCCCCAGGTTCCATCGATCAGCAAGCGGTAGACGCTGCCCGGACTCTGCCCGAAGCTGAGAATCAACACGTCGCCGACCACCGCGGCGACGAGCAGCGCGACGAGGGCCGGCAAAAGCGCCTCTTCGACCGTTCGTCTCACGCCGCGTGCTCCGCGCCGGTCATGTAAGGCCCGAGCACTTCTTCACTCGCGTCGCGCCGATTCAACACCGCGGCGAATTTCCCCCCGTACATGACCGCGATGCGATCGGAGAGCGCGAGCACCTCGGCGAGATCGGCGCTCACGAGCAGGATGGCCTTGCCGGCATTCCGCGTCTCGCGCAATCGCGCGTGAATGAACTCGATCGCGCCGACGTCGACGCCGCGCGTCGGCTGAGCGGCGAGCAGCACTTGGAACCCGCGGCTCATTTCACGCGCGATCACGATTTTCTGCTGGTTGCCACCCGAGAGCGCGCGCGCCGGAACGCTCGGCACGGCCGGCCGGATGTCGAACGCGTCGATCTGTCGGCGGGCGTTGTCGATGATCGCGTCGTTGTCGAGACGCACGCCGGTCGTGAACCGGTGCTGCTGGCCGAGTATGAGATTCTCGGCGATCGTGTAATCGAGAACGAGACCGCGCGCGTGACGGTCCTCCGGAATGTGCGACAGACCGGCGTCGCCGCGAGACTTGACCGAGAGCGCCGTGATGTCGCGCCCCGCGACGCTGGTCGACCCGGAGCGCACGGGTCGAAGGCCGGCCAACGCTTCGAGAAGTTCTGTCTGTCCATTCCCTTCGACACCGGCGATGCCGAGGATTTCCCCCGGTGCAATGCTGAAGCCGACTCCATCCACCGCGCTTGCGCGGCGCGGACCGTCGACCACGAGATCGCGCACCTCGAGCAGGGAGGCCGACGGGAGCTCGAGGCTCCGCGACGACGTCTCGCCGTAGTGCGTGGCCAACTGCACGTCGCGGCCGACCATCGCCTTGGCGATCGCCGCCGGTGTCGTCTCGGTCGTCGTCAGCTGCGCGATCGTTTGACCGTGGCGCATCACCGTGATCGTGTCCGAGATCTCCATCACTTCGTCGAGCTTGTGCGTGATCAGTACGATCGTCTCGCCCCGCTCGCGCATGCCGCGCAGCACTCGCCACAGCTCGTCGATCTCGGGCGGCGACAGTACCGCTGTGGGCTCGTCGAGAATGAGGATCTTCGCGCCGCGGTAGAGCGTCTTGAGAATTTCAACACGTTGCGCCTCGCCGACCGAGAGATCAGCGACCTTGCGCTGCGGGTGGACGGCGAGGCCCGTGCGTTTGCTCAGCTCCGTCACTTCGCGCGCCACACGCGCGCTGTCGAGCTGACCGCGGCTCGTCGGCTCACGGCCGAGCATCATGTTCTCGGCGACGGTGAGCGTCGGGACGAGCATGAAATGTTGGTGGACCATGCCGACACCGGCGTCGATCGCTTCGGCGGTCGTCCAACCGGTCACGTCGCGTCCATTCACTTCCATCTTGCCGGCGTCCGGCGCGTACATGCCGCCGAGGATTCGCATCAACGTGGATTTTCCGGCGCCGTTTTCCCCGACGAGCGCGTGAATCTCGCCGCGGGCCACCTGGATCGACGCGCCGCGATTCGCGTTGACCGGGCCGAAAGACTTGTAAATGTCGGAGAGACGAATTGCGATCGGCGCCGACGCCGATGATTCAACGCTGCTCATCTCGTGCTGGGCACGGGGATCTTGCCGGCGATGATCTCCCCCTTGAGCTGTTCGACGCGGGCGCGCACGCTGTCGGGGATGAGCGCGCGATTGTGTTCGTCGTACACGTACCCGACACCGTTCTGGGCGAGGCCGTACGTGTAGATGCCGCCGGAGAACGTCTTGTCGCGGACGCGCTTCACCATGTCGAACACGGCGACGTCGACCCCTTTCACCATCGACGTGAGCACGCGGCCTGGTGCTTCGCTGTACTGATCCGCGTCGACGCCGATCGCGTACTTGCCGGTCTGCCGCGCGGCCTCGAACACGCCAAGGCCCGTGGAGCCGGACGCGTGATAAATGACGTCGACGCCCTGCTGATACTGGCTGAGCGCCAGCTCCTTTCCCTTCCCCGGATTTCGAAACGCGATTGGTGTAACGCCGGCGTACTGGGAGATGACGGTGCAGTTCGGGCACACGGATCTTACCCCGGCCTTGTATCCCGCCTCGAACTTCTGAATGAGCGGGACATCCATCCCGCCGACGAAGCCGACCTTCTTCGACCGTGACACGAGCGCCGCGAGCGCGCCGACGAGGAACGAGCCCTCTTCTTCCTTGAACTTGAGCGCCGCGACGTTCGGCGGCGGCGGAATCGGATTCCCCGCTTTGTCCGTCGCGATCGCGTAGTCGACGACCGCGAAATTGATGTTCGGATATTCCTTGGCGAGCTGAGTGACGTCGTCGGTGAAGATGAATCCGACACCGATGACGAGGTCCATGTGCTGGGCGGCGAGCAAGCGAAGGCCGGATTCGCGGTCGGACTCCTCACCAGGTTCGATCAGCCGGATGTGCGCGCCGAGCTCCTTCTCGGCGCGGACGGCGCCCCTGTACGCGCCGTCGTTGAACGACTTGTCGCCGAGCCCTCCGATGTCGAGCACGAGCCCGACGTTGACGCCGCGGTCGCTGCCGGTCCCGGCGGCCGCCTGCGCCGAGCCCGATGGACGCACGAAAAGAAGCGCGACGTGCACCGCGAGGAGCACGCCCACGACGATCAGCAGCTTTCGCATGCGGAACAATCGTCTCCGAGAGAGGGTGGAGCAAGGGGATTAGCTTTCCCTGCGATGACCGAGCGTGTTCGCACTCGCTTTCTTGTCGTCGGCAGCGGCGTCGCCGGGCTGCACACCGCGTGGCGCGCGTCGGAGCACGGCGACGTCATGCTGCTCACCAAGCGTTCGCTGTTCGACAGCGCTACTGCCTACGCGCAAGGCGGGATCGCCGCGGCGCTCGGCGCTGGTGACTCGCCGGCCCTGCACCGGCAGGACACCCTCGCCGCCGGCGCCGCGCTGTGTGATGCCGCGGCGGTGCAAGTGCTCGTCGAGGAAGGACCGGCACGTGTTCGGGAATTGCAAACCGCCGGCGCCGATTTCGACCTCGATCCGAAAGGGCGCCTGTCTCTGGGCCGGGAAGCGGCGCACTCGAAGAACCGCATCGTTCACGCGCATGGCGACCAGACCGGCGCCGAGGTCGCGCGCACGCTGGTCGCACGAGTCCGAGAGACGAAGCGCATTCGAGTTCTCGAAAAGACGCGCGTTCTCGACTTGATCGTTCGCCGTGGCACCTGCTACGGAGTGCGCGCGAGCATCGCCGGCAAGGCAGTGGAGATCATCGCCGACGCTACCGTGCTCGCGACCGGCGGCTGCGGCCAGATCTACCGCTACACCACCAATCCCGTGGTCGCGACGGGCGACGGCTTCGCGATCGCGCACCGCGCCGGCGTCACGCTCGCCGACATGGAGTTCGTGCAATTCCATCCAACGGCGCTCGACACCAGAGAGAATCCGCTGGCGCTCGTCTCCGAGGCGGTACGCGGCGAAGGCGCCATTCTCGTGAATTCGCGCGGTGTACGGTTCATGAAAGGACGTCATCGCCTCGCCGAGCTAGCGCCGCGCGACGTCGTGGCGCGCGCAATCTTTCGCGAGCAGAAAAAGGGACCGGTGTTCCTCGACGCGCGGAAGCTCGGTGATCGGTTCGCCGAGCGATTCCCGGGCATCTTGGCGCTCTGCAAGGCGCGCGGCATCGACCCGAGGTCCGATCTCATTCCCGTCACTCCCGCGGCGCATTACATGATGGGTGGCGTCGTCACGGATCTGCGAGGGCGCGCGAACATCGCGCGGCTGTACGCGGTCGGCGAGGTCGCGCGCACGGGCGTGCACGGCGCGAATCGGCTTGCGTCGAACTCGTTGCTCGAAGGCCTGGTGTTCGCCGAGCGCGTGGCGCGCGACATGGCTTCGGTCAACGAAATCGGCAAGCCACCGGCGATCGGTAAGTGGCGCGTGCCGCCACTTGCCGACCGTGGCGCGGCGCAGGTTGCCGCGGACGAGATCCGCGCGGTGATGTGGGAGCATGCCGGTATCGCGCGGACCGCACGTGGATTGCGCACGGCGCTCGAGCGCCTCCAAGACATCGGTCGCCGCCTGCCCGCCGGTGCGACCGAAGAGCTCAACATGTTGCAGACCGCCCAGCTCGTCGTCGAGGCGGCCCTATTGCGGAAAGAATCGCGAGGCGGCCACTATCGGGCGGATTATCCTCGCGCGAATCGAACTTGGAAAGGACGGCACATCGAGCTCTGAATTCCGACAATAGGAACGACGGAGGTGAACGACGGAGATGAATGGCTCTTTGATGGTCGGCCGACCGCAGTCGTACTTAGAGCGCGCACAGCCAAGCTCATCCGGTCGGTCCGGTGCCAAGACAAACCGCGAATCCCCCGCCCGCTCCATACGCGTTTCATGAAACTGCTGCGTCTCATCAGCCGACGAAGCATTAGCCGGTCGCGCTCCCGGAAGCGCGCTCCCATTCTCGCGGTAGCCGCTGCCCTCGTCACGGGATGCGCTGCGGCGCGGCGCCAAGTTCCGGAGTCCGTCACCGGCCGAGCACGAGGGTTCGAAGAATCCGCCGGCTTTCGATTGCCACCGTCGTCGGACACTGCGTGGATGGAGGTGTTCGTCCCGGCCGGCGTCTCGAGAATCCGCGCGGTCGTCGCAATCATGGAACGGGACGGGTTT
>JAICJQ010000100.1 GCA_025928335.1 Gemmatimonadaceae bacterium | reverse complement strand
TGCGGTCTGGATCTTCGCCGCCGACAATGGCGGCACGGCGGCGTGGACCTATCGAAACGGATCACTCACCAAAGCCTGGTCGGCGAGCACGGCCGGCACGAGTTGGGTGGTGTTGGTCGCGCCGATCGGCGTGTTCGCACTCGTGCTGCCGATCGCCGCACACGTCGGCGGCGCCGTCGTTGGCGCGATCGGCGCGTACATTTTCGCGTACTCGCTCGCGTCCGTTGTTGTCACGTTACTCGTCTACCCCGTCGTTGCTCTTTTTGGCGGGATTCCCGTCGGCCGCTTTGCGCGAGCGGCGCTGCCCGCGCAACTCATCGCGTTCAGCTCGAGCTCGTCGATCGCGTCGCTCCCGGCGCTGATCGAAAGCGGAGAACGCGGACTCGGTTTACCAAATCGCGTCACCGGTTTCGTGCTGCCGCTCGCCGTCTCGACGTTCAAATTGGCGGCGCCGGTGTCGTGGACCATCGGTGCGCTGTTCGTCGGCTGGTTTTACGGCGTGCCGTTGCACGCGCGCGAGTTGGCAACGGTCGCCTTTGCCGCGGTCTTTCTCGCGTTCGCGGCGCCGGGCGTGCCGCGCGGCGCGTTCATTATGCTCACGCCGCTGTTCATCGCCATCGGGTTGCCGGCAGAGGGAATCGGGATTTTGATCGCCGTGGATGCGCTACCCGACACCTTCGCGACCGTGCTCAATGTGACCGGTGATCTGGCGGCCGCGGCGCTCGTGGCGAATGGGGATCGTCAGCCTCAACCGATCGTCGTCGCGGCCGAGGCGTAATCCGCGTCTCGATGGATGCCCGCAAGATCGCCAGTGGCGAGCGCGTCTCGCATGCCCTGAGGGGGCACGCAGTACTTTAATCATCGACGATGCCGCTCGTTTCACTCAAGGAGGAAGCCGAGTGTTGTTTCATATCACGCAGGTGCACAGCCCCGAGACGTGTCCGCGGGATGAGGGTGGCTCGAATTCGTTGTTCAACCCGAACGTGCCGGGACTGAAGCTCATTGGCCGGTACGGAGCGAACGCGCAGCACACGATGTTCTTCATCGTCGAGGCCAGCGATGTGAACGCGATCCAGCAGTTCCTCTGGCCGGGATTCAAGCGCTGCACGAGCACGGTGACGCCGGTGAGCGAAGTACCGGTACCGAAGCCATAAGGCCGGGCGTCGGCGGAAGGCACCGCGCAACCCAACGATTGCTCCGGCCGCAGTGTCTCTGAAGAGGCAATGTTCCGGAGGGCTCGTGCGAGTTGACGTCGCGACTTTCGTTTTTCTCTCGGTGACGGCGCGTGCCGTGCCAGCCTTGCAGCCTCACTCGACCGCGGACACCGCCGCAGTTCGAAAGGAGCTCGAGGTCGTCTATCAGCAGAACACGAGCGCCTTCGAGCGGTACGATCTCGAGGCGATCATGGCTCTGCGAGCGTCCGACTTCCATACCGTCACGCCGGATGGAGTTGTCCGCGACCGCGCGGCGATGGCCCAGTATACCGAAAGCCTCTTGCACGGCATCAAGAAGTGGAACCGGCTGACCTTTACGATCGACAGCCTTCGCGTCGTCGGCGACACGGCGATTGCCGTCGTCGCTCAGCACCTCGATCGCATGGCGCTCCGGCCGGACAATGCGGTTCACCACGTCGAAACGTGGGTGACGCAGCGGGAAAGCTGGATTCGGGTTCGCGACAAGTGGCTGCTTTGGCGCGTGGATCAGCTCCGCGATCAGCGCCGGCTGGTGGACGGACAGCCGGGATGACCTGAGACTGGCCTCCGCGGCGGTGGGCGTTAGAATCTCTGTGCGTATTTCAGCCACCCGTCTCGGAGCGACTCGTGCGATCGACGTCTTTTCTCGCCGCCGCGTGCGGCATCATGGTGCTTTGCGGTGGAACCGCCAACGCGCAAAACGGCGCGGCCCAGGACACAGCGTACGATCCGGTGGGCGTACTCGTCTCGCGCCTCGACCTCGAGAAGTACAAGGCGACGATCAAAGGTCTCGCCCAGTTTGGCGATCGCCGTCAAGGGACGAAGCGTAATCGCGACGCCGTCGACTGGATCGAGGCACAGCTCAAGAGCTACGGCTGCCAGAACGTCGAACGGATCACCTACGAATACAATCCGGCCCCGCAAGCGGGCCGCGGAGGTGGTCGAGGCGGGCGCGTGAATACGCCGTCGCCAAACGGCCGCGGACGCCCCGGCAACGGTCCGGGTGGCAGTCGCATCTTCAGCGACATGCGCGAGCACGGCGTGAACAACGATTCATTGGCGCAGCCCGATCCTGCCATCCGCGCGATCAACATGGAGCCGACCACGCCAGGCCAGCGGCAGGAAGTGATCTGCATGAAAGTCGGCACGAAGTACCCGAACGAGATGTACATCATCGGCGGCCACATGGACGGCACCGGTTGGGGGCAGGCGGTCAACGACGACGCGTCCGGCTCGGCGATCGTGATGGAGATCGCGCGGATCCTGTCGATGCCGGACGTGCAAACGGAACGCTCGATTCGGTTCGCGCTCTGGAACAACGAGGAGACGGGCCTGAACGGCGCGCGGGCATACGCCGAACAGCGCGGCCCTATGCAAGGCAAGGAGAACCCCGCCGGCTCCGGTAAGTACCCCGAGCCGAAGTGGCTCGGAATGATCCAGCACGACATGATGATGGTGGACCACGGACCGCCGACGCCGGATGGCAAGCTGGCTCCCGAACAGCGCCCCGAGGCGGACATCAACATCGAGTTTGCGATCACCTCGAAGTTCGCCGACGACGCGATGAAGATGGCGTTCTTCTGGCGGGCGGCGAACGAGAAGTACGCCACGCATTATCCGGCCGCGGTTGGGCCGCACATGACGAACACGGACTCGGATCCGTTCAAGGATCTCGTGCCGTCACTGAGCTTGCGCGAGAACGAGCGCGGCTCGCAAATCGGGGGCAACTGGGATCCGACGCACCATCAGCCAATCGACGTCCTGACGACGTTTACCGACAAGGATTTCATGCTCGGCTTGACGTCGGCGCAAACGACCCTCGGCGCGCTCGGTCAGCTGACGAAGGCGACGATCAAGCGATAGCCCGGCGCCGTACTGTCGACGATGAGCGCCGTCATCGACTGGCTTCTCGACAGCGATCCATCGATTCGCTGGCAGGTGATGAATGATCTCGTTAACGCGCCGGCCAATCACGCTGCCGCCGAACGATCGCGCGTCGCGTCGGAAGGCTGGGGCGCGCAGTTGCTCGCGCGACAACGGCCGGACGGCCAGTGGGGTGACGGCACTCGGACGCCGTTCTGGTGGTCGAACATGTACTCGCTGGTTTTCCTGCGCGACCTCGGCGTCGATCCGGCAAGCGCTCCGGCGCGCCGAGCGATTCAACTCGTGCGCGACAATGTTAGCTGGGGCCCGGAGTTCGGAAACTCGCCGTTCTTCGATGGCGAAGTCGAGCCCTGCATCAACGGTCGAGTCGTCGCGCTCGGCGCCTATTTCGGCGAGCGGAGCGATTGCCTAGTCGACCGGCTGTTGCGCGAACAACTCAGCGACGGCGGTTGGAATTGCGAGGCGGAGCGGGGATCGGTGCGCTCATCGTTCCACACGACCATCTGCGTGCTCGAGGGGCTTCTCGCCTTCGAGCAGGCATTTGGCGCAAGCGCGGCGGTGACGGACGCGCGGTCACGCGGGCACGAATACCTCCTGGAACGCCGCTTGTTGCGTCGACTGACCACCGGCGAAGTCATCAATCAGGCGTGGACACAACTCTCATTTCCGCCGCTCTGGCACTACGACGTGCTGCGCGCGCTCGACTACCTGCGCACCGCCAGTGTGCGTGACGATGAGCGAATCGGTGAAGCGCTCGAGATAGTGCTCGAACGCCGACAACCGGACGATCGATGGTTACTCGACGTGCGACACAAGAATACGCTGTACGAACAGATGGCCGGCGCGGTTGGAGAGCCGAACCGCTGGGTCACGCTGCGCGCGCTCCGCGTGGTGGCTTGGTTTCACTCGGAGCGCAAGGCGTAGCTCGGCGTGGCGACAGTACTCCTGTTCACCGAGCCATCCATATCGCACCGGCTCAAAGCCGGCGGGCATGACGCCGACGAGCGTGATGGGAGCGCCGTCCATGCGGATCGTCTTGCCGACGATCGACCGGTCGGCGCCGAGCCGACGCGACCAGAAGTTGTGGGTGACGATCACCTCGCGCGCGTTCGCGTCCCCGGAGAATCCACCGGCGATCGCCGGGTGTACGCCGAGCATGGAGAAGAAGCTCGGCGAGACGAGCGCGCCGCTCACACGTTCGGTCGCGTCCTTCGTTGCCCACACGCGCGTGTCAGGCATGATGGCGGAGACGGAGTCCATCGTGCGACTGCGCTGCCGCCAGGCGAGAAACGCTATCGCAGAAACGACGTTGCGGTCACCCTTGCGAGGAATGTTTCGCTCGTAAGCGGCGACGAGCCGCGACGGCTCGGCGTAGGGGAGTGGCCGGAGCAAAACGTCGTAGGCGAGTGTGGCGATCGTCGCGAGCGCGGCGATTCCTAATGCGATCGTGGCGACGGCAGGGACCGTGTACGACGGCGAGTGCCGGAGCCCGCGAGCGGCGATCTTGAAATCGTGAAAGAGAATCTCGAGCCGGTGGTCGATGCGGGTTTCGTGCGCTTCCTCGCGCCAACGATCGAACCCACCGAGGGTCGCCATCGCGCGACGTCTCGCCTCGTCAGCGGGAACGCCGGCACGAACGAGATCTTCGGTCTCGACGTCGAGGTGGAATTGGAGCTCGTCGTCGATCCGGCGATCAAATTCGCGGCGTTTCCGGTGGCTCGTGACGCGGCGCAGGAGATTTGTGACCGCAGCCCACATGGTCACGCCGGAAGGAGAATGCGCTCAACGGCTTGCGAGAAGAGACGCCACCCGGCGACTTCCTGCACGAGATGTTTCTTGCCAGCCGAGGAGAGTCGGTAGATGCGCACGCGGCGTCCTTGCTCCGAGACGCCCTCATCGGCGACGATGAGGCCGCGCGCTTCAAGTCGGTAGAGCGCCGGGTAGAGAGAACCCTGGTTCACGTCGAGCACATTGGCGCTGCGCTCGCGGATGCGCTTGGAGATCGCCCATCCCTAGACATTCGACAATCTACGGGGGATTGTCGAATGACAAGGTATCGCGTTCCGACGCCGGTCATTCGATCGGAACGCTCTGGCTGAACCATTGTGACGCAGCCGAGCGGTTCACCCTTACGGCGGATGATCGCCGAGATCGCGTTCGAATGCCGACATGTCATCCGTACTGAGAATGACCTTCAGGGCGTACAACGTAGCGTGGGTGTTGAGCGGTCCTTCGCCCATGCCGCGCGCCGCGCGAAACCCGGCGGCGCGGACCGCCGCCGCGACGCGGTCATCCCAGTCGCCGTAGGGATAGGCGAAAAGATCGGGCGTGGTGGCCAGGTTCTTCTGGATATCCGCGCGACTACCGTCGATCTCGTTGCCGAGCGACACGCCCCGTTTCGTCATCTCCGGATGCGTCCGCGAGTGCGCGCCGATCGTCATGCCGGCATGCTGCATCTGGCGCAACTCATCCCAGGTCATGAACGCGGGGCCGTTGCCGATCGCACTCGTGTAGACGAAGAACGTCGCCGTAAAACGATACTGTTGGAGGACCTGGAACGCGTCGTCGAATTGGTTCTGCCATCCATCGTCGAAGGTGATGACGACGGCATTCGCCGGGAGCGTCGCACGTCCTTCGATCGCGTCGACGAGCGAAGAGAGTGAGATCACCGGATGCTTGGCTTGCGCGATGTAACTCATCTGCGCGTGGAAAACGGCTGGGTCGACGTCGAGCTCGCGCTGATCGCTCGTCTGGCCCGCGTGGTGCCGCGCGATGCTGTGGTACACGAGGATCGGCACACGCACAGAGTCCGGCTGGCGAATTGCCGGCGGATTGGCGAGCGCGTGTTCGACCGCCAGGAGTCCTAGGACCATCGTCCGACTCGCGTGCCACATCAACACCAGCAGCGGCATGCACAATGGTCGCGCAAAGCATGTTCCCGGCGCCGACTATTGTGAGGGTTTTGTCATACGGCTTACGCCCACTCGGAGCGACGCGTGCAAGTCGCCAATGTTGCAGTCAACGCAGCAGGGCGTTCACATGCGGTACATTCGTTTTGTCCTTGCGACGGCGACGCTTGTTGCGCGCCCAGCCGTGGCGCAGTTGCCGCCGAAGTACTTCGTGCCCGCCGTCGAGGTCCACGATACGGCGGCGACCTGCATGGAAGCACCGGCGAACCTTCATCCCGGCGAACGTGGATCGTCGCTACGCTTCGGGAGCGCCGATTCCGCCGAGCGAATCGTCACGGCGATCTGGGGCGCGGACGGCAAACTCCTTCACTACTCCGATACGCGGGGCGACTTACGGCCACCCTTCCCGGCCAACGCGCCGCGAAATCCGAAGACGACGATTACGATTGACGTGCCGAGACAGGTCGTGTTGATGTACAATGACGTCGAGGGCGAACAACAAGGCTCGGCGGCGTCAGACTCCGACGAAGCGCTCGACTCGGAGAATCTCGGGCCACCACGGCGAATGCTCGAGCGCCTTCGCCGAGAGTGCGGACCTCCGTGAGCTCAATGCGAACGCGCGGCTGACGGCACGAAGCGACCTTCGCGCCTCAGATACGCGACGAGACCGCCCGCAGCGAGAATGTCGCCCGCGATGCCGCCGAGCGCCGGGCGCATCTCCCACCGCCCGGTGCGTTCATTGATGATCGCCGTCCCGGACGAATCGATCGCTACCGCGAGGGGGTCACCCTCGAGGATATCGGCCGTCTCGCATTCGATCGCCAACAGGCCGTTGTTGATCGCATTGCGGTAGAAG
Organism: Gemmatimonadaceae bacterium; assembly: GCA_025928335.1. Taxonomy (GTDB): domain Bacteria; phylum Gemmatimonadota; class Gemmatimonadetes; order Gemmatimonadales; family Gemmatimonadaceae; genus JAQBQB01. The sequence goes on along the minus strand of JAICJQ010000100.1, from coordinate 9,344 downwards.
CTGCGCGCGAAACTCTCCGCGATGACGACCGGTATTCCCGCCGCCAGCAGGACGGTCGCCGCGACTTCCATCGCCGAACCGCAGCCAAAATTCCTGCCGGCAACGATGATGTCGCCGGGACGCACAGAGGCCGCGAAGGCAGGGTCGACCGCCTCCAGCAGGTATCGCTTGAGAATGCTCTCATCGAGCGTCTCCTTCTTGCGCGAAGACGCGATGATGTAGTCGGTGTTGATGTCGTCGCCGAACCGGCGTGCCCGCCCGCGATGCGTCGTCATGGAATGGACCGCGGGTCGGTGATGCGGCCGGTGAGCGCCGCGGCGGCGCAGGCGGCGGGCGACGCGAGGTAGATCGAAGCCGTCGCGTTGCCCATTCGTGCCTTGAAGTTCCTGTTCGCTGTCGAGAGCACATTCATCCCGTCGCCGGGAATCACGCCGCTCGTCCCGCAACACGCGCCGCAACCGGGCACGGTAATGGTCGCGCCCATGCGCGCCAGCTTGACGAGCGTGCCGTCCGCGACGAGCTGGCGCTCTACCTCACTCGACGCGGGCGTGACGACGAGTTGCACGCCGGCCGCCAGTCTACCACCTCCGCGCTCGAGCACCTCGAGTGCTTCGTGATAATCGGCCGCGCGTCCACCAGTGCAGGTGCCAAGAAATACCATGTGGATAGGCGTGTCCGGGGCCTGTGCGATGGGAAGGACGTTCTCCGGTGAATGCGGAAGCGCGACCGTCGGCTGCAATGAGGCGACATCCAGAACAACTTCGCGGGCGTATCGCGCTCCGCGATCGGCGAACACAGGCTCGCCTCGCTTGCCGAAGCGCGCCAAATGCACCTCGAGGACGTTGTCGGCGTCCCACACGGCTGCCTTCGCTCCGGCTTCGACGGCAAGGTTGCTCAGAACGAGACGGTCGTCGAGCGAGAATGACCGCGCGCCCGAACCAGCGAACTCCAGCGCGTGATACTCGGCACCGTCCGAGCCGAGCGCCGCGACGATGGCCAGGGCGACATCCTTCGCCGCGACGCCGGGAGCGCGATCTCCATCGAGCACGACGCGAATGGTGTCCGGAACACGGAACCAGAGTTGGCCCGTGAGCATCGCGGCCGCGAGGTCCGACGAACCGACGCCCGTGGCGAATGCGTTCACCGCCCCGCATGTCACCGTGTGGCTGTCGGCGCCGACGACGAGCATGCCGGGACGCGCGAGCCCACGCTCGACGGCGATTTGATGACTGATGCCTTCGCCGACTTCGTAAACGCGCACGCCATGGGCGCCGGCGAAAGCACGCACCTGTTCATGAAACCCTTTGGTGGACGGCGAAGATGACGGCGAGTAGTGGTCGAGAGCGAACACGATGCGCGACGCGTCGTGCACGCGGGTGCCGCCCATCCGCTCGAAGTATCCAATCGCCATCGGTGCCGAGGCGTCCGTGCCGAGCACGAGGTCGACGTCGCACACGACGACGTCGCCGGCGCGCGCACTGCCGCCGGACTTCGCCGACAGAATCTTCTCGCTGATCGTCTGAGGAAAGGCGGTCACGACATGAAGGAATTGGAGGCCCGCGCGACGGGTTCGAGAGGCGCGCCAGCGACGGCGACCGCTTCGGCTTTCGTCACGGCGCGTCCGACCCATGCCGCACCAACGAGATTTCCGAGCGTATTCACCGTCGTCCGACACATGTCGAGCGGGCGGTCGATCGCGGCAACGAGCGCGATCCCGGCCGCGGCTTCGCTGCCCAGCCCCACCGCGTTGAGGACGATGAGCGTCGTTATCAGCGAGCTACCGGGAACACCGGCACCAGCGAACGCGGCCGCCGTAGAAGCGAGCACGATCGTCAATTGTCGCGTCGGACCCAGCGGCAGGCCATATATGGTCGCGAGGAATACAGCCGTCACCGCCTTGTAAACCGCGGCGCCATTTTTGTTGATGGTCGCGCCCGCCGGCAGGACGAAGCTCGACGCTTCGCTCGGCACGCCGATGCGCGTCGCCGCCGCCATGCTCACCGGAAGTACGGCGCTCGACGACGCCGTCGCCAACGCCAGCATCAACGCGTCGGACGTACGCGTTAGAAACTCGCGCACGCGATAACCGGCGACGAGGCGCGCCGCGGGGAGCAGAACCACACTCGCGTGTACGACGAGCGCGAGCACGACGGCACCGGCGAAGGCGACGAGGTCGCCCAGTACCGACGCGCCAAGGCGCGCGACCATTGCCGCGATCAACACGAACACCGCGATCGGCGCCAACTGCATCACCCAGCGAATGAGAATCATCGCCAGATCGTTGAGGCGCTCGAACACCGTCACAACCTGCCTTCTCTTGTTGTCCGGCAGCACGGTCGTCGCCGCGGCAAAAAGGCAGACGGCTACAATGAGTGGAAGCAACTCACCCTGCGCCGCGGCGCCGAACGGATTCTGCGGAATGAGCCCGAGCAGTTGCTGCGCCACACTCGGCATCATCGCCGGCGGAGTAGCCGCGGCGACGGACGCGAGGCGCGGTACGGCGTGGAAGGGGACAGCGTTCGCGACGACCAGCCCGATCGTCGCCGCAACGAGTGTGGTCGTGAGAAAATAGGCGAGCGTGCGGCCGCCGATCGCACCGAGCTTGCGGGCATCTCCGAGGGAAGCGATCGCCGTGAACAAACTTCCGATGACGAGCGGGACGACGATCATCGTCGCCAACCGAATGAACGCCGTGCCCACTGGCTCGATGGCGACGAGCGCGTCACGAAGCGACGAGTTGGTCATCAACTGCGAAAGCACGCCAAGGGCAGTGCCGGCCGCGAGACCAGCGAAGATCTGCTTCGGCAGCGACGCCTTCACGCGAGCACCGCGGCCGGGGCGGACGCCAGGATCTCGGCGAGCGCGCCGAGCGTTCGCTCGACGTCGGCAAGCCGAATGTCGCCCATATGACCAATGCGAAACGCGGTGGGCTGGAAGCGCGAAAGCCCGGCCGCGGTGAGGATGCCGCGCGCTCTTAGCCCATCGCGGACCACGGCCGGCGTGAGCGGTGCCGGCAGTGCGATCGCGGTGACCGTCGCCGCGTATCGCTCGAGCGAGCCGCATTGCAGCGCGAGACCAAGCTCGCGCGCGCCGTCGCGAGTTCGTTGGCTCATCTCGGCATGACGGTGCAACACGTCGTCGACGCCTTCCTCGTGGATCATTCGGAGTGATTCCGCGAGCTGCAACACGATGTGGACCGGTGTCGTCCCCGGCGTTTCCGGCTTCGCGCCGCCAATGGAGCGCTTGATGGCCCGGAAGTCCCAATAGTTGCGCGGAAGTGTCGCGGTCTCAGCGGCGTGCCACGCGCGCTCGCTCATCGCGACGAACGCCATCCCGGGACTCGCCATGAGACATTTCTGCGACGCGGTGACGGCGACATCGTTCGCGACGCCGGTCGACGTGTCGGCATAGGCCATCGCCACGGCGCGAACCTTTGGATGCTCGTCGAGGAATGCGTTGACCTCTGTGGCATCGACCCCACGCATCCAGTCGGTGGTGATTCGATGCACGCGCAAGCCGTACGACTCCGCGAAGCCGGCCCACATTTCGCCAAATTTTCCGTTGCAGCAGACGGCGATCTCGTCGCCCGCCGAGAAGAGATTGCAGATCGCCGCCTCGAGCGCGCCGCGTCCAGTGGTATGGACGGGAAGCGGAGCGGTCGAGGTGCCGAAAAGTGCCGGCATCAGCTCGAGCAGCGTCGCGAGCTCGCGGGAGCATTCAGGGCTGCGGTGGTGAATCATCGCGCGTCCGCCCGCTTCGAGAACGCGGCGTGGAATACGCGTCGGGCCGGGCGTCATCAACAACATCGGTTCACCGCTCATCGCGACGCTACTCGATGACGCCGTGGCGGCGCAGGGATTCGTCGATTTCGGCGCGGAACAATCCCCCCGCCTTGATCTCGGCGACGCGTTTGGTTTCGCGTTGCATCAGTGTGTTCACCAGCGACAGAATCTCCTCGGCATGCGCGCGCGGCACGACGGCGACGCCGTCTCGGTCGCCGACGACGATGTCACCAGGCATGACGACGGTCTGGCCGCAGCTGATCGGGACATTGATCTCACCGGGACCGTCTTTGTCGCAACCACCGGCGCACACGCTGCGGCTGAACGCAGGAAAGCCGAGCGCACTCAGTCCGTCGATGTCGCGAATGGCTCCGTCGACGACGATGCCACCGAGCTTCGCCGCGACCGCGGTGTTGCACATCAGCTCACCGAATACGGCGCTGGTCGTGTTGCCGCAGGTGTTGACGACGATGACGTCGCCCGGCGCCGCAACCTGGAGCGCCTTGTGGATCATGAGATTGTCGGCGGGGCGCGCGTTGACGGTGACGGCGAGGCCGCACAGCGGCAACCCGGTGCGCGACTGGATGCCCGCGTCCATGAAATTGAATCGGCCCATCGCGTCGGCGAGATTCGGCGCCGCGAGGCCTCGAAAGCAATCGAGGAGTGTCGCGTCGAGCCGCGGCGGAGATGGGAGGATTCGAAAGCCAAGCTTTCCGAGAGGCATGAGGCGGGGCTGGACAGTGGCGGGGGGGGCGGTGAAAAACAACCACTCGTAAAGCGGCCGCGCAACCGCTCCGCCACTCCCCCCGCCCCCCGCGCTCCTTCCACGAGCCCCGTGGACTATGGCGTGCCCGTCTGGATGTCGATGCGACCGACGATCACGCGATTCAGCGTGTGTGGGGTCGATATCGTGAGCGGCAGGTAGTACGACGTCCATTCGCTCGGCACGATGTAGAACACGCGCAGGCCGGGTGTGCCGAAGTAGCTGTTCTTCCAGGTCTCGAGCATCGCCGTTGCCTCATCGGCGAACAGTCCGCGCGCGACGAGGGCGGCGTGCATCGCCGACTTGAGACCGGTCAGCGCGGTCGCTGAGTAGTCGCGCGGGTCGAAAGGCGCGACCTGGGCGAGGATGCGGCTGCTGTCATTTCGCGCGATCGTGAGCGGCTCGGTGGTGCGTACAGCGGCGACGCCTTTGCCGCGGATGTCGACGACCCAAACGGTACCGAGCGTGGCCGAAGCACCGCTCAGCCAAGGAGTCCGAGCGGGTGATCGAAGTACCATCCCTCCGCTCGTGAGCTCGGTTCGCAGCAGCGCCGGTAGATTCGCCACGCCGCGATAGAACACGTACTGCTCGATCTCACCGCCGTTCACGGTGACGGGCGTGGACTTCACGTTACGCGGCGCCAACCACACGTGGCTGTCCGTGACTGGAAGCTTCACCCCGTCGGTCAGCGATACCGATTTCCAGCTGAGCGTGCTCGTGACCGCGTCGCTCAGCCGCTCGCCGTTCCACCCGTTCACCGACGGTGTGGCCTCGGGATAAAACTCGTTGAGCACGCCGCCACGAAAGTTGACCGTGATGTCGAACGGGGCAAGCGGCGGCGCGTTTGGCGACGGGTGGAAGTAGATCACCGGAGTCTCGAGGCGCATCGTGACGTCGCCGCGACCGGATCCGAGCGGTGATTTGAGCAGCGCCCCAAGCGGGTCGCGCGACGTCACCGGCGGCTCGTACCGGTGCACGAAGGCGGGGAGCGGCTCATACGAGTCGAGCCGGTTGAGGCGGCCCTCGGCGGTTCCATTCGCCGTGTGTCGCGTGGTGATCGTCCCCCACTCGTGGACGACGAGCGGCGCGGGACTCGGTGAACGACTTCGGTCGGCGGAGGTAATGCCGACCGTCGCTGCAATTGCGAACAACCCGATAACGCGAATCATCTGTAGCTCCGTGTGGAACGCTCACCCATTAGATGCGGCAAGTGTCGCCGCTGCTTACAGGCCTTCTAGCCGTCTACCAGCGGCCACCATACGTTTTGCCCACCAAGCTCGACTTCGACTATGCGCCGCGCGGCACACGCCATTCTCATCGTTGCTCTCACCGCTTGCTCCGGTGCACGCGCCGCATCGGGCGACAGTGCAGGTGCGGCGACGTCGAGCGCGATCCGCGCGGCGCGCGAACGGTTCAACGCCGCGATCGCTTCGCGCGATACCGCAACGATCGCGTCGCTGTTTCTTCCGACGTACCACCTGATCAGCGGACGAAGCGCGCAGAGCCACGGCGTCGCCGAGGAAATCGCAGTCTGGACGTCGATGTTTGCGCCAATCACCAGACCATAAGAGAACTCGAATGTCGACCGACGCGACGGCGCGAGTACGCGATGAGTGGAACAGCCAGGCGGCGAGTTGGTTCCGGCAGCGGGAATCATTGTTCGCCGCGTCGCGGCCGATTCATGAATGGATGATCGATCATCTCGACATTCGTCCAGGAATGCGGCTGCTCGAGATCGCGGCCGGGCCGGGCGACACGGGCTTTCTCGCCGCCGAGCGGTTGGACGGCGGGCGTTTGCTCTCGACCGACCTGTCTCCATCCATGGTCGAGTCGGCGCGAAAACGCGGCGCCGAGCTTGGTATCACGAACGCCGACTATCGCGTACTCGACGCGCAGACGATGGATCTGCCGGATGCGTCGTTCGACGCCGTGCTATGTCGATGGGGCTTCATGCTCATGCCCGATCCGCTGGCGTCGCTTCGCGAGTGCCGACGTGTGCTCGTTCCGGGCGGCCGCCTCGTGTTCGCGGTGTTCACCGGACCCGAGGAGAATCCTTTCGCCTCCCTGCCCGCGCGCATCCTGATGGAGTGGGGATTCCTCCCGAAACCGACAGAAGGTTGGCACCCGGGAATTCTCGCCCTGGCCGACCGCACGCGGCTGCTCTCGTTGATCGATCGCGCCGAATTTGCGACGGTGCATGTGGAACCGGTGAGCATGGTGTGGACGTTCTCCGACCTCGACGATTACTGGGCGTTCCTCGTCGACCTCACGGCGCTGGGACCCCTCGTCCGAACCCTGCCCGCGGAGACGCGCGACCGATTCCGCGCGGCGATCGACGAACAGCTCGCGCGCTTCACCAGCCCGGCCGGCATCGCACTATCGTCGCGCTGTTGGTGCGGCGTTTGTCGAACAGCGTCCGTCTCATAGAGCCCCCCCAGCCATGAACCCGATCCGACGCATTGCTCTGCCGCTCCTCGCGCCGGCGCTGGTTGCCGCACAGGCCCCGCATCCCGCCGAACATCACACGTTCGTGATGGACAAGTTCACCTTCGAGTCGGGCGCGACCGTGCCGAGCGTGAAGGTCGTTTATGGCACGTACGGGCATCTCAACGCCGCGCGCGACAACGTCGTCCTGCTGCCGTCGCACTACATGGCGAACCATCATGGGTACGAGTGGTTGATCGGCCCGGGCCTCGCGTTGGACACGGCGAAACTCTTTCTTGTCGCGACGGAGCTGTTCGGGAACGGCCAATCGTCGAGCCCGAGCAATACGCCGGAGCCATTTCATGGCCCGCGCTTTCCGCTCGCGACGATCCGCGACAACGTCGAAGCGGTGCATCGGTTGCTCGTCGACTCGTTGCATGTCACGCACGTGCGTGCCGTGATTGGATTCTCGATGGGCGCCGAGCAGGCATTCCAGTGGGCCGTGAGCTATCCGGATTTTGCCGATCGGATCGTCGCGACGTCCGGGACCGCGCGTTGTTGGCCGCACGGGGTCGTGCGGCTCGAGGCCGAGATCGGCGCGATTCAGATGGACACGGCGTTCCGCGGCGGTGACTACACGACGAGACCCACGCAAGGCGTGCAGATGTTCGCGTCGATCTGGGCCGGTTGGTTGTACTCACAGGAATGGTGGCGCCAAGGACTGTGGAAACGGGGCGCGGCGGACACGACGTCGCTCGAGACCTTCCGTACGAACATGATCAGAAACTTTCTCAGTCGCGCCGATCCCAACGATCTGATCCTCCAGGCGAGGACATGGGAGCGCCACGACGTCGGAACGACGAAAGGCTTCGGCGGAAACACGGAGAAGGCGCTCGCGTCGATCAAGGTTCCGGTGCTCTACATGCCGTCGGAGACCGACCTCTATTTCCCGGTGTCCGACGCGCGCTTCGAGGCGAAATACATCCGCAACGTCGCCCTCGCGCCGATACCATCGCTCTGGGGACATCCGGCCGGCGCCGGCGCCAGTCCCGCGGACAAAGCGTTTCTGAACGAAAAGATCTCGGCGTTTCTCGCGGGAAACTCGGCGCCGCGCTGACGAGCCGGACGCTTCCGCCATCGCTGGGCTTTTGGCCGACAGACAGTCGGTCCGTTTGCAGCGATTTTGAAGGTGGACGAGCCCGGAGCGAGTGATGACGACAATCGGGATCCGGCAAGCCACGGCAGCGGCATCGCCAGCCCGTGCGAAGGTCGGCGGCAGAACTCGGCTGCAGGACAATCTGCTGGTCTGCGGAATATTGGCGGCGTTCGTTTGCGTCCTGACGGACGTACTCGCTTCGCTGCGATATCCCGGATATGACGTTGTCTCGCAGGGCGTCAGCGAGCTGATGGCGGTTGGCGCGCCGACAGAGAAGCTTGTCGATTCCGTATTCGTCGTGTACGGCGTGCTCGGAATCGCCTTCGCGATCGGCGTGTTGCGTGAGTCCTCCGGACAGCGGGCATTGCGGTGGACGGGGTTGTTATTGCTCGGTTGCGCGGGAGCAGTCCTGCTTGGACGATTCTTCCCGCCCTATCCGCGCGGCGGCGGCTCCGGCGACAGCGTTCCACACCTGATACTGAATGCGGCGCTCATCGCCCTGATGCTCGCGGCATTGGGATTCGCGGCATACGCATTGGGCCGGCGATTCCAGATCTACTCGTTCGCGACCCTCGGCACTGTCATCGCCCTGTGCACCGCGTCAGCCGTGTATGCGTCGCGGCTCGCCGCTCAGAAAACGACGCCGGGGTTTGGCATCGTCGAGCGGGGGCTGATCTACGCCTACGTCGTGTGGGCGGCAGTGCTCGGCGTCGCGCTCATTCGACGCCATTCCACTGCGTCCGCGGACGACACGGCCTGATATGGGCGCTAATACTTTCCTAACGTAGAACTAACGAGTCTCTGGTAGACTGACGTGCGTTGACACCGCATGATGGGCGGGCGCGTCGTACTCGACGCGTGTCATCGTACGACAATTATGCTACCGGAGCCCCCATGTCTCGTCGTGGGTTTGCCGCGTTGACGCTCGTCGCGGCCGTCGCATGTCGTGGAATCGCGCAGTCCAGCACGATTCCGGATACTCCAGCCGGTTCGGTCATTCGGGTTTGGCAGGAAGCGTTCAACAGTGGCGATACGCTCCGCATCCTCGACTACTATCGGCGGTTCCAACCGGAGCGCATCGCGCAAGGCACGGTCAACTTCCGGCTCGCGTCGGGCGGGTTCGATATCATCTCGATCGAACGGAGCGAGCCGCGGCACATCGAGCTCGTGGTGCGCGAGCGCAAGACTCCGGCGACGTACTATGGAGTTGTCGACCTCG
>JAICJQ010000193.1 GCA_025928335.1 Gemmatimonadaceae bacterium | reverse complement strand
TTTAACCCCCGCCCACTCCCGCGCCGCCGCGCCCGGCGGCCGGGTGCGCGCGTCGACCGCCCCGCCGGCGCGACGCAAGGCACGACCGGCGGTTGTGTCATTGCGCTCCGCGGCGCGCGCGCCGCGGCGGCGCTCGTCGTCGCTCATTTGCGAGACGAGATCGGGGTTCTCGCGCAGGAGTGAATCGACCGTGGCGTCGTCGCCGAGCTGACAGGCGATGGCGAGGCGAAGTGACGCAGGCGAGCGGGACATGAGCAACGCGAACACATCCTCGTGGCCAAACTCGCGTGCGATGAGATGCGCGGTCTTGTAGGCGCCGAGCGTCCAGATGTAGATCGTTCCGCCGGCGCGCTCGTTGCGCATCGGAAAGTGCGCGCTATCGACGGCGGTATGGACGCTCTCCGGGCCGGCGTCGAGATGGGCACGGACCCGATCGAGATCGCCGAGCGCCGCGCACATCAGAACATCGGTGCGACAGCCGGCGGAGACGAGGAAGCGCGCGACCTCCTGGCGGTCGCGGATCATCCACTGGGCGGGCGTCGATTCGTGGTCGACACAGCGCGCGTCGATATCTGCGCCGTGGTCGAGGAGCAATCGTGCGACGTCTACACTCGATGCGAAGTGGAGCGGCGTTTGTCCGTCGCCGCCGCGCTTGCGCACGGCGGACGGATCGGCCGCGACGATGCGAGCGAGGTCGCCGACGCGCCCAAACCGTGCGGCGGCGTGGGCGGTCATCACGGCACCCTGCTCGAGCAGAAAGTCCAACATGTCCGGCGGCGAGGCGTCGAGCACGCCGAACCCGCCGGCCCACCAATGATTCACCGCGTTGACGTCCGCGCCGGAGCGCACAAGGAGCGCGACGGTGTCGCGGTCGCGGTTCTCGGCCGCTTCGACGATCGGCAGCGTGCCGAATGTGTGATCGGCCAGCGGCTCATTGAGTCGCGATGTGAGATCTGGAAAGCGATCCAGTACGTTCGCAACCTTGACGACGTCGTGCGAAACGATCGCGGCGGTGAATGCCTTGTGTGGATCGACCCGCTCGCGATTGGAACTCTCAGGCAACTCGCCCACCATCGTTCTTCCTTCCGATCGCCGGGCATTCGCTCTTTCCCGGACAATCAGCGTTACGGGCGACGAGCCTCGGGGCTTTTCGGTAGGGGAAGACGGACGCGCTGATCCTTCGGCGTGCAGACCTTCCGCCAGTCTTCATCCGCGCGAACGGGCTCGCACAGCTCGGCGTGAAGGGCACTGTCGCTGAACACATCGCGCTTCACTGCCCTTGTCGCGCTATCGACGGGGGTTGGACGCTGACTATGACAGGCGAGTGCTGCGCTGACAGAGCCGAGGGCAAGCCATGCGGCACGCATGACTCGAATCTACGAGCTTTCGCATGAGCGGCTAGAGTCGCTAGCCGGCTCAGCTTCTACGCGTAACGCCGAGTCCTGGGCCGGTCGGAATCTGAATTCTGCCGCCGGCGATCGTCGCCCCGACGTACGGATCGTCGGACAACAGCGCTGCGCCGTCGAAATCAGCGTAGTCGAGGAGCGGCGCGAAGTGCGCGGCAGCCGTGATGCCGAGGCTCGTTTCGATCATGCACCCCGCCATGACGAGCATGTTGTGGGCGCGAGCGGTCGCGATCATGCGCAGCGCCTCGCGGAGGCTACCGCACTTGGCGAGCTTGATGTTGATGCCGTCCACGGCGCCGACGAGCCGCGCAATGTCCGCAGCGACGATGCACGATTCGTCGGCGATCACGGGGAGCGACGAACGCTCGCGCACAAAACGAAGGCCGTCGATGTCGTGCGGCGGCAACGGTTGCTCGACGTACTCGACGCCCAGCTCGCGAAGGATTTCGATCATGCGGAGCGCGTGCTTCGCGCTCCAGGCGGCGTTCGCGTCGACTCGGAGAATCTTGTCCGGGGCGGCCTCGCGAACGATGCGAGCTATGTGCTCGTCGCGGTCGGTTCCGAGTTTGATCTTGAGCACGGGATACTCGGCGGCCTGGCCAATGCGCTCACGCAGTTCGGCGTCGCTCGCCGCGATGGCGATCGTAAAGCTCGAAAGCGGCGCTCGCGCGGGATCCAAGCCCCACATTTTGTAGACCGGAACGCCGAGCTTTTTTCCGGCGAGATCGTGTAACGCGGCGCTGATCGCGGATTTTACCGATGCGTTGAAGCGTAGCGCGCGATTCAGCTCGGCTTCGGTGTCCTCGATCTTCCACGGGTCGGCGGCTTCGACGATCGGCTTGAGGCGCGCCAGCGCCCCGAGCGCGGTGTCGGCGGTCTCGCCGTAAAATCGATTGGGGGCGGCCTCGCCCCACCCTTCCATGCCGTCGTCGTCGATGAGGCGGACGCGGATGAGACGGTTCTCGGGGGCCGCGCCTCGGGCGATGACGAACGGATGCGTCGTGTGAACGACCGCGACGTCGTGCTCGAGACGCATCAGCTGGCGATGGCGCTGGCGCGACGGGCGGCGACAGCGGCGCGATGGTGCGACGCGGCGTCGGGCACCGAGCGCAGGAACGCGATCAGCGCGTCGGCGAGCTCGAAGCCACGCGCATAGCGTCCGGCCGGTGACTTGGTCAGGCAGCGCATGACGATGTCGGACAGCGTTTGCGGGACGCGCGCGCTTGTCGAGGCGGGCGGAGTCGGCGCTTCGTGGACCTGCTTGTAGCTCACCGAGAAGGCGTCCTCGCCATCGAAGGGCGGGAAGCCGAGCAGTGACTCGTAGAGCAGAATGCCGACCGCGTACACGTCGCTGCGTCCGTCGACGAGCTTCCCCATCGCCTGTTCCGGCGACATGTAGTGCGGCGTTCCCATCGCGCGACCCGACGCCGTGAGTCGGCCATGAAAGCGAGCCGTCGCGATGCCGAAGTCGGTGAGCACGGCGTTGCCGTCTTCGTCGAACAGGACGTTGTCCGGCTTCACGTCGCGATGGATCACACCGCGACGGTGCGCGTAGTCGAGGCCGCACGCGACCTGCGCGGCCACCGCGGCCGCGCGCGCCGGCGCGACGAAGCGATGGGTCTGGATCTGATCGGCCAGCGAGCCGCCCTCGAGGTACGGCATCACCGTGTAGACCACGTCCTCGGTCGCGCCGTAGTCGAAGATCGGACAGATGTGCGGGTGCACCAACCGCGACGCTGCTTCCGCCTCGCGTCTGAATCGCTCGGCGACTTCGGCGTCTTTGGCCAAATGCGGATGCAGGACCTTGATGACGACGGGTCGGAGCAGGTGGGCCTGCTCGCCGACATACACGGTTGCCATTCCGCCGGCGCCGAGCCGTCGCATGACGCGATAGCGCGCGCCGGCGGAGCGTCGGAGGCGGGTCAGCTCATCGTCGGGCCGCTCGAAGGGCGCGCGGTCGAGATTGGGCAGCGCCTGCTCGCAACGCTCGCAGGCCGCCGCCGACGCTCGATTCCAGGTGCCACACTCCGGACAGAACACCGATCAGCCTCCGAACTGCATGCGGACGAAATCGTACGGCGCCCAGGGACCGGTGATCTCGAACCGTAGTTTGTTGTGCGCTTCGTGCTGCTCTTGGATGGAACGCAGGAAGTCTTTCCAGAGGTCGCGCTCAATGAGAAAAGACGCGCTGAGCATCAATCCGGTGACTTTTTCGAGCCGAAGCGGGAGCGAAGCGACCGCGTTTCTACGGAGCGCGCGGAACGCCTCGGTGGCGTTCGCGGCGAGATCGGCGCCGGCTTCCTCGTCACCGGCCTTGGCGTCGGCGCGCGAGATGTGCACCCGCGCCACGACGCGATCTTCGACGAATTCGAGAGCACCGCTCAGCGAGACGTAGTGCAACTCCATCCACCGCTTGAGGACGTCGGCCCCGCGAAAGACGACGCCGACGGGAGCCGGAACGACCGGGGCGCGCTGAAAAACCGCGTCGACGATGCTCCGATGCCTCGCCACGTCGGTCGGGCTCGTGTCGTCGAGAACGAAGTTCGCCTGATCAGAGACGATCGCGCAGAGATCCCGAAACGGCACCAACGACACGCCCAGCCCATTTCCGGCGTGGGTCTCGGTCTCCGTGAGCTTGCCTGCCCCACCCTGTGGGCCGGGAAGCTCCAGGTGAGCGTCGGCCAGGGTGATCGCGTGGAGACGGATTGCCATTAGAGGAGTTTTCGGAAGCGGAGCACGAAGAGGAGGAGCAGGCCGAGGCCGACCTGCACCCCGAGCATCCACCAAAATGCATGCGGTTGGGCGGAAAGGGGAATGTGCTGGAAGTTCATTCCCCACATTCCGCTGATCACCACGAAGGGGATGCTGAGTGTCGCGATGACCGACAATCCCTTCGTGATGCGCCCCAGGCGGTTGGAGATCTGCGTCAGATAGCTGTCCAGAACGCTGCTCGCCAGGTCGCGGAAGGTTTCGATCGAATCATTGATGCGAAGGACGTGATCGTAGATGTCGCGGAAGTAGATCTGCGAGTCGGGCGACAGCAGCTTGCTCGGCCGGTTGGTGAGGATGTTGAACACCTCGCGTTCGGGCGCGACGTGCCGGCGCAATGAGAGGGTCAAGCGCTTGACGGCGAAAATGTCCTGCAGCGCCGATTCGTCGAAGCTCACGATGACGCGCTGCTCGAGATCGTCGATCAGCTCATCGATTTTGTCGAGCAGCGGGAAGTACTCGTCGACGGTACCGTCCATGATCGCGTGCGTCAGCCGATCCACGCCGCGCGACAACAGCTCCGGATTCTTTTTCAGTCGTTCGGCGACGTCGTCAACTGCATCCGACGGCCCGGCGTGCACCGTGATGAGAAAATGATTGCCGAGAAAGAAGCAGATGTCGAACGTCTCGAGGTCGTACGGATCGGCGGTCTCCTCGTGAAACCGAACGCCGAGGATGACGACGAATAGATAGTCCTGATACTCCTCGACCTTGGGCCGCTGTTTTCGGCTCAACGCGTCGTCGACGGACAGCGGGTGGAGGCCCTGGATCTGCTTCAGCAACTCGCCCTGACCGGCGACGGTGAGATCGATGTCGACCCAGAGACAGCCCTGCTCATTGGCAATTGCCGCGTTGACGTCGGCGACGGACAGGCCGGTTCGCGCCTGACCGTTGGGACCGAAGACGATGCCTCGGTCGAAGTCCGTGCGCGCGGGCGTCTGGGAAACGGTGCTCATGGCCTCAAGCGAACGGAAGCTTTGTGCCATCCGCGGAGCCGCCCTTTTTTGGCGGAGCGGTCCGGTCCCTGCTCAGGGCTTCGCAACATGGCCACCTCGAAAGCAAGGACCAAATGGGCGCCGACGAGCCGTGCGCGGACCGGCCGGCGCGCGACGCTCACACCCGCGGCGCAGCGCTGCCGGCGGAAATTCCTGCGCTTCTTTCCCGACGGCTACCACGATGAGACCTACATCGACTGGGAGCGCGGGTACAAGTTGGCCGCGCACGAACGATGGGAGCGGGAGCTCGACACGAGCACGTGCCGCCGGCTGATCGCCGAGGAGGAATATGATGAGATCGCCCGCCGCGCCGTGAGCATCGAGTCGAAGACGAACCTCCTTTTCTCGTTCGAGAAGATGGCGCTCCGGGACGCGCTTCGGCCTCCCGAGGGCGCGCGGTCGTTCGCGCTCGGCCTGTTCGACTTTCTACACGGACGCGCCGCGGACGAGCGACGCTTCGAGCGTTGGTGCGAGGTTGTCTCCGAATTGCCGCGCCGGCAGACGCGGGTGTTGACCTGGCCGCTGCTCACGGTGTTCGGATTCATCGCGCAACCAGAGCGCCATATCTTCCTCAAGCCGAACGTGACGCGCGCCGCGGCAAAGGAATACGAATTTGACTTCCAGTATCGATCGCGGCCGAACTGGGACACCTATCAGAGTCTGATCGAGTTCGCCGAACAGGTGCGGCGCGACACGGCGGATCTGGGCCCTCGCGACATGATGGATCTGCAGTCGTTCATTTGGGTTCGGGGATCGGACGAGTACGAGGAGTAGGGCGGCGGGCGGCGGGCGGCGAGTCACTCGAGGGAATGCAGGTGTCGCACGCAAGCAATGCCAAGACGTTCCGGGGCGTAGCCGCCTTCGAGTGAGCTCACGAGGCGGCCGCTGCACCATGTTTCGGCCCGCTCGACGAGGTGGCGTGTCAGATCGTCGAAATGCTCGTACTCGAGGGTGAAGCCGCCGAGTGGGTCGCCGAGCATCGAATCGAAACCCGCCGAGATCAGCACGAGATCCGGCGTGAAATCGCGTGTCGCGTTGGTGATCGCGCCGCGTAGCGCATCGACGTAGACGGTCGGCGGAAGACCTGGCTGCATCGGCAGGTTCCACACGTTGTCATGTGGGCCGCGATCGGCGGCTGCGCCGGTACCGGGATACCACGGCCATTGGTGCATCGAGATAAAGCGGATGTCGCGTTCGTGCTCGACGAGCGCCTGGGTGCCGTTGCCATGGTGGACATCCCAATCGACGATGAGAATTCGCTCGGCGCCGTGACGCGCGCGCGCATAACGGGCGCCGAGCGCGACGTTGCCGAACAGGCAAAAGCCCATCCCCATGTTCCGGAGGGCGTGATGGCCCGGCGGACGAACCGCGCAAAACGAGCGGCGGGGTCCGTCGCCGAAGGCGAAATCGATCGCGTCGAGTACGGCGCCGGCGCCGGCGGTGGCGGCGTCCCACGAACCCTCGCTCACGACCGTGTCAGCGTCGAGTCGCCCACCGCCCGCGCTCGCCGCTTCCCGAACCAGGTCGACATAGCGAGCGTCGTGCACCAATGCCAAGTCGTCCGGCGTCGCGTGGCGTGACTCGTGGTGCAGCAATCGCGCGTAGAGCTCCGGCTCCTCGCGCAACGCTTTCGGGATTGCGCGCAGGCGGCCGACGTGCTCGGGATGTCCCCACCCCGTGTCGTGGCGGCCGCAATCGGAGTTCGAGATGAACGCGACGGTCATCGAAGGCCTCGCAGTCGGCGCGACGTCCACTCGACGAGAAGGAGCAGCAGAATGAGCGCGAGGAGGATCCGCGGATCGACATTGCCTCGCGACGGGACGGGCGCCGGCCGCGGAGGACCGAGTCGGCCGAACAAAGAGGCAAGTGGCGCGTCGGATGTCTTCGGCTCACGCGCGATCGTGCCGGGCGCAAACGCGACGGACGAGACGACGCGCGACCACCAGTCGCGGTGCGCGGCTTCAGAGCCCGGCGCACCCGCCATTCGCCAGCGCCAGCTGTCGTCGTACCCGACTTGCAGCACGCGCCCGGCTCTGACGCGTCGCGCCGCCACGGTCACACCCGAGGCGCGCCGGTCGATCGCCACGGCATCGTCTTTTACCGACGCGACCGGGTAGTAGCCGGTTGTTCCGAGACCGATGGTGTCATTCGCGGCGACGTTGCGTCGAACGCGCGGTCCTACCGTCCCGGCGGCAAGCGGCGAGACGTTTCGCGCATTCGCCGCGTCGCCGCCGAGAACGAGCCCGCCGCCCTGCTCCACAAAGCGCTGCACCGCTGCGCCGAGCGCGACGACGCTCGAGTCGATGGCGACGATCGCCGAGAGATGCGCCGTGTCGATCTGCGCCGGTTCGCGGCCACGAACGTCCACGCCGGGGGCGACCGCGAAGCGAGTCAGCACCCTCCATCCGCGCTCCTCGAGTGCACTGGCGACGAACTTGGCTTCCCAGCCCGCGTCACCGACGACGAGGACCGGACGCGGTGTCAACTCCGCCGGCCGCGCCACGGCGAGCTGCTGTTGATTCACGTGGACGAACAGGCTGTCGACCGACAGCGGTACGATGAAGCCTGCACCCAAGTCCGCGACGCGCGCGCTGTCGATCGTGCCGGCGACATCGCTCAGTGTAATCCGAGTGTTCGACGGAGCGGCGACGTTCACGCGAACCGCGCCGCCGGGCGCACTCACCGGTTCGGCGACGACGACGGCCGG
>JAICJQ010000020.1 GCA_025928335.1 Gemmatimonadaceae bacterium | reverse complement strand
GTCGTTGACGTTCTCGATGGCGTCGTCGGGGCCGTCGTCGCCCCCCCACCGCTCGACGCACTCGAGGTAGCCCCGGTCGTCGAAGTACCGGTCGAGGAACTCGGCGCAGGCCCGCTCGTGGGCGCGCAGCAGCCCGCGCTCCAGCAGCGCCCAGCCGGGCGGCGGCATCGGCGTCGTGACGCGGACCGCGGCCCCGGCCGGCCCGGAAGCCCGGGCCGGGCCGGACGCGACGATGACCGCCAGCAGGGGAGCCAGCCACCGGAGTCTCCACGTGATCGGATCGCGCATGATACACTCATCCTCCCGGGCCATACAGTTGCCTCGTCGTGGTCCCTGGCGGAGCCCGTGCTCCGCCCGGCATCACAGTGGGCCCTCATCGCGCCGGCGTCAAGGCGGCACCCATCCCGAGCTTCGGCATCCATGGCGCCTTCATGACGATCCATAAAAGGGAATGGCCGATCATCCGGAGGAATTGAGATGATGAACAGCGTCCTGACGCCCCTGCGCGAGGTCCTGGACCAGATCCGGATCCGGCCGTCGGTCCATCGGCGCCTCCAGTACTGGGCGATGGCGCCGGAGTGCCGCCGATGGTGCCATTCCCACCCCTGCGAGACGGTGGAAGGCCGACACGAGCTCTACCGCTACCTGCTCGGGCGCGAGGACCTGGGCGGCCCGATCGACTACATCGAATTCGGGGTCAGCCGGGGCGATTCGATCCGATGGTGGGTCGAGAACAACCGCGACTCGGTGGACAAGGCGACGAACGGTCAGATTGCCTACGTGCACATTCGGGCGATGGATCAGCCGTCGCTCGAGCGCTTCCAGAATGAAATCGACCGGTTCTGGCAGAAGAAGGGAATCATCGTCGACATCCGGAACAACGGCGGTGGCAACATCGATCAGGAGCTGCTGGATATCCTCGAGCGGCAGCCATACCAATTCTGGAATAATCGCAACGGCTCCCGCACCTGGGGGCGTCGGCCCCGGCAGGCGATTGTCGGACCGAAGGTCATGATGATCAACTACCGTTCGGTCTCCGACGCCGAGGTCACACCGGCGGGATTCCGCCAGCTCGGGCTCGGAAAGCTCGTCGGCAATCCGACGTCGGCGCAGGTGATCGCGACGGGGAGTTACAGCCTGATCAACGGCGGCACGATTCGCACGCCGGGCTCGCTCGTCGTGACGTGGGATCCGACGAGGCCGAACAACTACGGTCTCGATCTCGAGAATCTCGGCATTCCGCCCGACGTGTGGGTGAAGAACTCGCCGGCCGACGAAGCCAAGGGCCTCGACAAAGAACTCAAAGTGGCGATCGACGAAGCGATGAAGATGCTCAAGGAGGGGAACAAGCTCACTTCGATGGACAAAGACGAACACCGGTAGTGCATCTCACCGGCCTGTTTGATCTCTCGCTCGTCGGCCGCGCCAACCGCGAGGCGCTGCAGTACGACGACGGCGCTTCGGTGCGCACGCTGACCTTCGCGGCGCTCGACGCGCGCGCCGGCCGGATGGCCGGCGAGCTGGCGTCGCGTGGACTGTCGCGCGGCGACCGGCTCGCGGTTCACCTTCCGAACCGTATCGAGTTCATCGACCTCTATCTCGCCTGCGCGCGACTCGGCGTGATCTTCGTGCCGATGAACATCCTGTACAAGGAGCGCGAGCTTCGGCACATCGTCGGAGACGCCGAGCCCAAGGCTGTCGTCGCGGCCGTTCAGAACGGCGCCACCTATCCGGAATCGACCGTCGTCTGGGATGTCGACGAGTTGGGACGTGCAGCGGCCACGCGCGAGCACGCGAGGATGATCGCTCCGCTCGACGGCGACGCCCCGGCGATGATCGTCTACACCTCCGGTACGACAGGCGTCGCGAAAGGAGCGGTGCTGTCGCACAACAATCTCGCGGCGAATGCCATCACGCTCACGACGGTCTGGAAGATCTCGGAGAACGATCGCTATCTCGCTATGCTCCCGCTGTTCCATGTGCACGGACTCGGCAACGGCCTGCACAGCTGGTTGATCAGCGGTTGCCGGATGCGACTGCTCGACCGGTTCGACCAGCGGACGACACCGCGCGTGATGCTCGACTTCAAGCCGACGCTCATTTTCGGCGTGCCGACCGTGTACGTCCGGCTGCTCGACACGGCTGTAATGAGCGACGATGACGCCCGCACGATCGGCGACGCCGCGCGGCTCTTCGTCTCGGGCTCCGCCCCGCTCCCCGCGCATGTGCACGAAGCGTTTCATCGGCGCTTCGGCCATACGATCCTCGAGCGTTATGGGATGAGCGAAGCGCTGATGATCATGAGTAATCCCTACGAGGGCGAGCGCCAGGCGGGGTCCGTCGGGCCGCCGCTTCCCGGGGTGTCGGCGCGTATTGTCGGCGATGAGGGCGTGGTGCTGGGCGACGACCAAGTCGGCGAGGTGCAGATTTGCTCGCCGCATCTCTTTTCCGGATATTGGGGCCGCCCCGACGCGACAGCCGACGCGTTCGACGACGGCTGGTTCAAGACCGGCGACCTCGGCGTGCGCGCCTCCGACGGCTACTACGCCCTCCGCGGTAGACGAGGTGATCTCATCATCAGCGGCGGGTTCAATATCTACCCCCGCGAGATCGAGGAGCTGCTTCTCGAAAATCCGCTCCTTCGCGAGGCGGTCGTCGTCGGAGTGAGCGATCCCGTCCGCGGCGAAGTGCCGGTGGCGTATATCGTCGCCGATGACGCGCTGAGCACGAGTGCGATCGAGCAGAGCTGTCGCTCGCAGCTCGCATCCTTCAAGGTGCCTCGCGCCTTCATCCGAGTCGAATCGCTGCCGCGCACGGCACTCGGCAAGATTCAAAAGCATCTTCTTCCACCCTGGCAAAAACCGGTCAACTCATGACGACACAGAGCGTCGCGCTCGACGGGGTGGTGACGCGCACGAAGCTGACGCGCGCGCAGATCGTCGGCTTCTGGGCGGCGTGGTCGGGGTGGCTGCTCGACGGCATGGACTCGGTGATCTACGCATTGGTGCTCGCCCCCGCGCTCACCGAGTTGTTGCCGCGCTCCGGCACGCCCGCGACGCCGGCGAACATCGGCTTCGCCGGCTCAGTGCTGTTCGCGGTATTCCTCGCCGGGTGGGGCTGCGCGTTTCTCTGGGGGCCGATCGCCGATCGTTTCGGTCGCACGCGCGCGCTCGCCGCGACGATTCTCATGTACGCCGTGTTCACCGGGCTCGCCGCCTTCGCACAGAGTGTTTGGCAGCTTGGACTCTTTCGCTTTCTGTCCGGAGTCGGAGTCGGTGGAGAGTGGGCGATGGCCGGAACGTACGTCGCCGAGGCGTGGCCGGAGGATCGTCGGAAGATGGGCGCGGGCTATTTGCAGACCGGCTACTACTTCGGCTTTTTCGCGGCGGCGGCGCTGAACTACACGATCGGCGCGCGCTACGGTTGGCGAGCGATGTTCCTTTGCGGATTCATCCCGGTCATCATCGCCGCGCTCACGCTGCGCAAAGTGCAGGAGCCGCCGCGCTGGAAGGCGCATGAAGCAGAAGCACAACGCGCGCATCCGTTGGCCGAGATCTTCGGGCCGCAGTACCGTAAGCGAACCATTGTGAACGCGGCGCTGCTCACCGTGGCGATCATCGGCTTGTGGGCCGGCGCGGTGTACGAGCCGACCGCGATCACGACGCTCGCCAAGCGAGCGGGGATGACCGGTGGCATGCCGGCGAAGATGGTCTCGCTCGGCACTGCCGTCCTCTCGATCGGAACGATCCTCGGCTGTATCTGCCTCCCGCCAATCGCCGAGCGGATCGGACGAAAGGGCGCCGTCGCCGTCTACTTCGTCGGCATGATGGTAACGATCCCGCTCGCGTTCGGCTGGGCCTTTTATCTGCCGAACGGCCTCACCGCATTCATCACGATCCTCTTCTTCATGGGCTTCGCCGGCGGCAGCTTCGCGGCGTTCAGTCTCTGGCTGCCCGAGCAATACGACACGCGGGTCCGCGCAACTGCCTTTGCCTTCGCGACATCGGTGGGTCGCTTCGTCGGCGCTGGTGTGAACTTTCTTCTCGGCGCGATGGTACTACGAATGGGGACGCTCGGTACGCCCGTCGCGCTCACAGCGATCGCGTTCGCGATCGGCCTGTTGATCGTGCCGTTTGCGGTAGAGACGACTGGAAAAGCGTTGCCCAATTGAGTCGTCCGCGGGCGCCGGCCAATGGCGGTTGCCCGGAAAGCTTTGAGCCCTGCGGTGTTACAGGTCGAGGCTAGCTCGGAGCAGAGCACCGGGATAGCTTAGGTCCCCCGGCGCTACAAACGCTCGGGAACTTTGGCGCCACCTTGCCACTTTTGACGTGGCTGTGGCCGTGCCGCACGAATCCGCTGACTCGTTTTCGGACGTAGGTGTAGACATGACCATTTCGGAACTTCACGTCCCGCGGCTCACCCCGGCGCGGTTGGTCGATCGATACGCGGCCGTTCGTCGGCAGACGGAAAAGCTGTGTGAGCCGCTCGAGACGGAAGACTACGTCGTCAGCACGATGAGCGATGTGAGTCCGACGAAGTGGCATCTCGCGCATACGAGCTGGTTCTTCGAGACGTTCGTCCTCGCGCCGTTCGACGCGTCGTACCTGACGCTGAATCCGCGCTATGCGTTTTTATTCAATTCTTACTATGTGCAAGCGGGCGAGCGACATTGTCGGGCGCAGCGTGGGCTCGTCACGCGCCCCACGGTCGCCGAGGTTTTCGCATACCGCGCGTATGTCGATGCGTCGATGCAGCGATTGATCGATCGCATCGCGAACGATACGGAACATCCCGCGTTGCCGGTGATCGAGCTCGGTCTACACCACGAGCAGCAGCATCAGGAATTGCTGCTCACCGACATCAAGCACGTGTTCTGGACGAACCCGTTGCGCCCGGTCTATCGGGCAATGAGCGACAGAGGACGGCCGACGGGCGACGGATTCGATTGGGTTTCCGTGCCCGCGGGCATTTATCGCATCGGACACGCGGGCGGGGGTTTTTCGTTCGATAACGAGTCCCCCGCCCATCGCGTCTTCGTCGACGAATTCCGTATGGCCGATCGACTCGTCACGAACGCCGATTACCTCGCGTTCATCGACGACCGCGGGTATCACCGGCCGGAGCTTTGGTTGTCGAATGGCTGGTCGACGGTCCGCGCGTCGAATTGGGAAGCGCCGATCTACTGGGAGCGCACGAGCGATGGGTGGACGGAGTTCACCCTCGCCGGTCAGAACGCGCTCGAGCTCGACGCACCGGTCACGCACGTCAGCTTTTACGAGGCCGATGCCTTCGCGCGCTGGGCCGGCGCGCGTCTGCCGACTGAACCGGAGTGGGAGATCGCAGCCGCGAACGCGCCGATCGACGGGCCGTTCGTCGAATCGGAGAACTATCATCCCGCGCCGGCATCATCGCCGGCACGCGATGGCGACCTGCGCCAGCTGTACGGCGACGTCTGGCAATGGACGGCAAGCGCGTACACGGCGTACCCGGGATATACGCCGGCCGCCGGCGCGATCGGCGAATACAACGGCAAATGGATGTGCGACCAGTGGGTGCTGCGCGGCGCGTCGTGCGCGACGCCACAGTCGCATGCGCGACTCACGTATCGGAATTTCTTCCCATCGGACGCGCGGTGGCAGTTCATGGGCATTCGACTGGCGGGGGCGGCCAAGGCATGAGCGCGCCTCTCCATTCGCACCTCCAGCAGCTCGACGCGAACGGGATCGTCGAGGACGTGCTGTGCGGCCTCACCGCATCTCGCAAGACGCTCCCCGCGAAGCTCTTCTACGACGAAGCCGGCGCCCAACTCTTCGAGCGCATCTGCACGCTCGATGAGTATTATCTAACGCGGACCGAGCTCTCGATCCTCCGCCACTCGATCAATGAGATCGGCGAGCGGGTCGGTCCACGTGCCGCGTTGGTGGAGTACGGGAGCGGGGCCGGCGTGAAGATCCGGCTGCTGCTCGACGCGCTTTGCGAACCGTCGGCGTACGTGCCAATCGACATCTCGCACGAGCAACTCGCCCGCGTCGCGTCGGAGCTCGCCGGCGACTATCCAAAGGTCGCGATTCGCCCACTGTGCGCGGACTACACACACCCGCTGTCGCTTCCGCAGCTCCCGGACCACGATCGTCGCCTTGGCTTTTTCCCGGGGTCGACGATCGGCAACTTCCACCCGGCTGAAGCCGCGGCGTTTCTTCGACGCATCCGACGAGCGGTTGGTCCCGGAGGCATGCTGCTCCTCGGTGTCGATCGTCGCAAGGATCCGGCGATTCTCAACGCGGCATACGACGACCGCGAGGGCGTGACCGCCGCATTCAACCTCAACGTCCTGCGGCGCATCAACCGTGAGCTCGACGCGAATTTCGACCTTTCGCGTTTTCGGCATCGGGCATTCTTCAACGAAAGCGCCGGTCGCGTCGAGATGCATCTCGAGGCCATCGTCGCCCACGAAGTCGAAGTGGGCGGAGCGGCGATCTCGTTCGCGCGCGGCGAGACGATTTGGACGGAGTCGTCGTACAAGTACGATCGCGAGCAGCTGGCGACGGTCACCGCGGCCGCCGGCTTTGAGGTCGAGCGTCTCTGGACGGACGCCGACGAGCGATTCTGGGTCGCGCTTCTCATCGCGCCGTAAGCTCGTGAACGCGAACGACTGGGTCGACCTCGGCGCCGCATCGGAGTTTGCCGGCAAAGCGCTCACGGCTGCGTCGATTGGTCAGACCAAGGTCGTCGTTACCTGGGTGAACGGAGAGTTCGGCGTGCTGTCCGGCGTATGCAATCACGCGGGCGGCCCGCTCGCCGACGGCCGGATGGACGGCGATTATCTCGTCTGCCCCTGGCATAACTGGAAGTATCATCGTCGCAGCGGACTCGGCGAACCCGGCTTCGAGGCGGACGCCGTTCCGTCGTATCACGTCCGGGTCGAGAACGGTCGGTTGTTCGCGTCCTCGACGCCCGCCACGAAACGATCGCGCGGCGTCCATGAGCCGCATCCGCTGACGCGACGAATCGAGCGGGCGCCTGGTGGCGTACGCCTCGTTGGCATATCGACGACGAACATGGATGTCGCGAATCCGCGCTACTCCACGTCAGACGCCTTGCTCGCCGAGGCCGTGCATTACGCCGCGAACGAGCTCCACGTCGAGACGCAGACCATTCATTTGGCTGGACTGCGCTTTCGCCCCTGCGAGGGGTATTACTCGAAGAGCGCGCACGCCTGCACGTGGCCCTGCTCGATCACGCAGATGGATCTGAACGATCAGATGGACAAGGTCTACGAAGCGATCGTGCATTGGGCCGACGTGATCCTCGTTTCGACCCCGATTCGGTGGGGCAACGCCAGCTCGCTGTACTACCGCATGGTCGAGCGGATGAACTGCGTGCAAAACCAGGTGACGATCGCCAATCGTGTGCTGCTCCGAAACAAGGTCGCGTCGTTCATCATCACCGGCGGACAGGACAACGTTCAGGCGGTGGCCGGCCAGATGCTCGGGTTCTTCGCCGAGATCGGATGTCACTTCCCGCAGTTCCCGTACATCGCTCACTCGCGCGGCTGGTCGGCGGAAGACATGGAGAACAACGTCCGGCAGGTCATGATGAGCAGCGAGCTGCGCGAGGGCGCGCAAAGTCTCGTCGCGCGCGCGGTGGACATGGCGCAGTTGCTGCTCGATCACGAGGAAGCGCCGCACACGACGGCGCGCGGCGGACGAAAAGCGCACCACCTCGCGCGTGTCTAGCGGTCGCGTCGCGGTCGTTCAGGCGGAAGTCGCGGCGGACCTCGAGCACGGTCTCGCGCTGACGAAGGACCTGACGAAGGCAGCCGCCGATGGTGGCGCCTCGCTCGTCGTCTTTCCCGAAACGTGGATTCCGGGGTATCCGGTCTGGCTCGACGTCTGTCGCGACGTCGCCTTGTGGGACCATCCGCCGGTCAAGCGCGTGTTCGCGCGGATGGCGGAGAACAGCATCGATGTGGCGGGAGAGTCTGGTCGTGCACTCGGTGCGGTCGCGCGCGACGCCGGTGTCACGCTGATCGTCGGCGTCACGGAGCGTGTCGGATCCGGTGTCGGACGAGGAACGCTGTACAACGCGTTACTGACGTACGGTCCGGACGGCACGTTGCTCAATCACCATCGCAAACTGGTGCCGACATACACGGAGCGAATGGTCTGGGGTCAAGGCGACGCGGCAGGTCTTGTCGCCGTGGAGACCGGCATCGGCCGCGTCGGTGGGTTGGTTTGCTGGGAGCATTGGATGCCGCTCGCCCGTCAAGCGCTTCACGACTCGGGCGAGGACATCCACGTCGCCGTCTGGCCAACAGCACACGAGATGCTGCAGGTGGCAAGTCGTCACTACGCGTTCGAAGGCCGCTGCTTCGTGATCGCGGCGGCCTCGCTCATGCGAATGGACGCGCTGCCGCCCGAGCTCGAGGTGCATCCCGACAAGGCATCAAGCACATGGGCACTGCGCGGCGGCAGCGCGATCATCGCGCCGAACGGCAGCTACGTCGCCGGCCCCGTCTTCGACGAACCCTGTACGCTCTTCGCCGATCTCGATCTGTCGGCGGTCCGACAGGAGTCGATGTCGCTCGACGTCGCCGGCCATTACAGCCGGCCCGACGTTCTCTCGTTGCGGGTCGATCGGCGTCGGTAACTCCGGGTCCCTCGATCCGCAATTGTTCTCTCAGCGCTCAGGTAGAGAGTAGACCACGGCAGGTCGCAACCGCCGAAGCGAGAAACTCTCCGATCTGTGCTTCCACCTTTCCAGATCGCACGCGCGAGGCTGGAAGCACGGCACCGAACCATTCATCTGTGTGCCATATCCCGTCGCCGCCGAGTCGTACGGTAGCCGCGGATGCCGGTGGGGAAGGATACGCGTTGACGTAGAAGTACGGCTCATGGTAGTAGACGTCACCGGGTTCGAGGCCGGCGCCGACCGTCTTGCCTGGCGCTACCGTGATCAGCGTCGCGATATCGAAGTGATGAGGCCAGCAACGAACCTCGGCACCGTCATTCGACCGTCGAACGTGTTTGAGCGAACGCGCACCGACGTCGAACCATGCCGCGAGCTCGCGAAACGCTCCGGCATCGGACACGTCGAAGGCACGCCCGTCATCGACTTCATGATGCGGAATCTGATAATGCTTCGCGAGGGTGAACTGCTCGGACGGCGCACCTCGTTCCGAGACGCGCTCGCGAAGCCACGCTTCAGCGTCGGCAATAGTTCGTTTGTTCAGCGGCAGCGACCCAGCGATCGCGTTCTGCTCGTCGAGGAGGCAGAGCTCGAGCGTGGCGATGCGCACCGCGACGCGAAATGGAGCCTTGGATAGAACGACCCGCGAGGCCAGCCCCCCGAGGTCCGGCAACCATTCGAGATTGGTGTGGCTGTCGTCAGCCTGTTTGGGGAGAAAGGAGATGCCGGCTGCGGTCGCCAGCTGAGCGGCGTGATGGGCTTGGCAGCGGGCGTCGACGAGGGACTTCGCTTTGGCGGGGTCGGGAAGTGAGGCCATGTCTGGGGTCTTAGCTTTGAGAGAACGGGCATGCACCGGAAACGAGCCGAGAGCGCCAACAGTTCCCGGATCATGCCTCTGGAACTAAACCCCGCTGTCCACCCTATTGGTGGGACGGGCGGTGAGTCCTCAAAAAGAGGTGGTCAGATGTCCGACTTCAAGAAGCCCGATGATCCCGATCTCAAGGCGAGACTGTCACCACTCCAGTACCAGGTCACGCAGCACGATGCGACCGAGCGGCCTTTTCAGAATGCATATTGGGACAATCACGAGCCAGGAATTTACGTCGATGTCGTGAGCGGCGAGCCGCTATTCAGCTCGCTCGACAAGTTCGACTCGGGGACCGGTTGGCCGAGCTTCACCAAGCCGCTCGTCACGGACAATGTCAAAACGAAGACCGATCGGTCGCTGTTGATGGCGCGCACGGAAGTTCGTTCCGCGCACGCCGACTCGCACCTCGGGCATTTGTTCGACGACGGGCCCGCGCCGACAGGCATGCGCTATTGCATGAACTCGGCGTCGATGCGTTTCATCCCCGTCGCCAAGCTCGCCGACGAAGGCTACGGTGAGTTCCTTCCGCTGTTCGAATCAGCCGACAAGAAATAGCCGAGGAATGTCGTGAAAATCGGGTTCGTCGGCGGCGGCGGGATCGGGAGCTATTACGCCGGGTTGCTGAGCCGCGCCGGACATGACGTGAAGCTGTTCGCCCGCGGCGAACATCTCGCAGCGATCTGCTCCAACGGACTGGAGGTTCGGACGCCGAAGGAGCGATTCATCGCCCGCCTCGATGCGTCGTCGACCGCCGACGTTGTCGTGGGGTGCGACGTCGTGTTCGTTGCCGTGAAGAGCTACTCGCTGGCCGAAGTCGGGCCGGTGGTGGCTGGTGCGGCGCAGAGTGGGGCGGCGGTTATCGGCCTTCTCAATGGTGTGGACATCGCCGAGCGCCTGCGTGCGCTCGGCGTGCCGCGCGAACGCATCGTCGGGGGCTTGGTCCGCGCGAGCATCGTCCGCTCCGCGCCGGGCGTCGTCGAGCGGCTCAGTGAGTTCGATCGCATCACGATCGGCGAATTCGACGGCGCGGTGACCGATCGCGTATCGCGTACGGCGGCGGCACTGCGCGAAGCAGCGGTGACCGCCGACGTCAGCGACGACATCAGTCACGACCTATGGCGCAAGTTCGCGTTCATCGTCCCGATGAACGTCGCCTGCGGGCTGTCGCGCCGATCGATGGGCTATTCGCTATCGACGGAACACGGCCGCGCCCTCGTCGCCGGCTCGCTCCACGAAATCGTGCTCGTGGCGCGCGCGTGCGACGTCTCGCTCACCGACCAACACGAAGCATTTCTTCGCAAGGATCTGTTCGCCCTCGCCCCCGAGACCCGTCCGAGCTTTCTGCTCGACCTCGAGCGCGGTGGTCCGACCGAGCTCGATCTCCTCGCCGGAACGGTGTCGCGGCTCGGCGCGTTGCGTGGCGTACCGACGCCGATCCACGACGTTGCCGTCGCCGCGTTCGAAGCGGCGACCCTTCCGCTCGTCTGATGCCTTCGTCGTCGACGGACGATTCACCGCGAAGCGATCGCGATTCGGCGTTCACGGCGACGGCGCTTCCGCACCTGTCGACGATCGCGCGCGTCGCGACCGCACTGACCGGCGACGCCGCGGACACGGAAGATCTCGTGCAGGAAACATTTCTGCGCGCCTATCGGCACTGGCACACCTTCCAACCCGGCTCCGATTGCAAGAGCTGGTTGGCGACGATTTGCCGTCATACGTTCGCCGAGCTCCGACGACGCGAGAACCGGTCTGTCGCGGTGGACGATCAGGAGCTCGAATCGCTTGCCGCGGCGCGAGTGCACAGCACGGCGCGCGCAAAAGGAGTCGACGACATGTTCGCCCGCCTCGACCTCGGCCCGGCGATCGCGAAGGCCATTCGCGCGCTCGAGCCACATTACCGGGATGTCGTTTTGCTCGTGGACGTCGATGGTTTCTCGTACGAGGAAGTGGCGTCATCGCTCGAGATTCCCGTCGGCACCGTACGATCTCGGTTGTATCGCGCGCGCCGCCACCTGCAGGAAGCACTGCTCGACTTCGCCATCGACGCGGGCTACGCGTCGCCGTCATACACTCTGCCTCCCAACCACCCGGGGGAGCGTCGCAATGCCTGACCGAGCCGAATGTGAAGCCGTCGTACGCCAGCTCTGGCCGTTCATCGACGGCGTGGTGTCCGAGACCCAGCGCGAGTTCATCGTCGACCACCTCGAACAATGCGAGCCGTGTAACTCGCACTTCGATTTCGCGAGAGCATTTCTCGAGGCGGTCCACGAAGCGAGGCCGCACTTCCACGTTGGGCAGGGACTCAACGAGCGTGTCATGGCAGCATTGGCGGGAGCGGGATACCGCGCCTAGTCGACCCCTCTAGTGCTTACTGCGCCGCGGCGGCCGCGCGGCTCCCGAACGACGCGGCGGCCAGAGGGCGCGGCTCCCGAACGGCGCGGGTGCCAAACGGTCGCAACGTCCAAAGGCGAGGACGGCGCGACTCCATAATGAGAAACGGCGATGCTGAATTCGGCATCGCCGTTTGTCTTTGCGCTCTTCTCGACTTTAGCATTTTCGCTCTTCGGCAGCCGCGCTTTTCGGCGCGCGCGCCTTTCGGCACGTGCGCCCTTCGCCCTACCGTTCCGACGGCGGCGGTGGTCCTCCTCTTCGCCCACCCGGCGGTCCACCCGGGGCCGGAGGGATGCAGCCGGCATCGACCTGCGCCTGCGTCAGCAGCTTCACAACGTTGTCATGGAATTCTTTTCGCGCCGGTGTTAGCGACTCATTGATCGCGCGACCCTGCTCCATGATGGCCCGCACCTGCTCGGGGGTCTGACCGGCTTGGCGAGCCGCGCTCGCCGCCTGCATGATCGCGCGAAGACTATCCAACTGCGCGGTGTGCGCCTGGGTGAAGGCATCGGCGAGGGACCTCACGTGCGCCTTCTGGGCATCGGTCAGTGAATCCGCGGTCATCGCGCATCGTCCGCCGGGCGGACCGCCTCGGCCCGGGGGACCGCCGCGTTGTGCGGAGGCGCCGCCCAGGGCGCTCACGACCAACGCGGCGGAAAGCAGCAAGGTGTTCCGTTTCATGCGTTCCTCGATTGTTGAGTTACGCCGAATGGACACCGCTTCGCGGGACTCGATTCCATTCGCGGCGGACACCCAGCGCTTGAGGGTGTGTCCAACTTAGTGTTCGCTACGGGCACCCAGCGCTTGAGGGTGTGTCCAACTTAGTGTTCGCTACGGGCACCCAGCGCTTGAGGGTGTATCTATCTTAATCGCCATGGCACCGTCCGAGAGCCGCGCGAACGGCTCCGTGTACTCCTGGTACGTCGCTTTCGTTCTCGCTCTCGCCAGCATCAGCGCGAACGTCGACCGCCAGATTCTGAACCTCCTCGTCCGGCCGATCGAGCGGGATTTCGGCATCACGGACACGCAGATGAGTTATCTGCAGGGGCTGGCGTTCGCGATCTTCTTCACGGTGCTTGGGCTGCCCATTGCGTGGCTCGCCGACCGGGCCAGCCGGCGGAACATCATCGCGGCCGGCACGACATTGTGGAGCTTGTTCACCACGCTGTCGGCGACGGCGAAAACGTACGCGCGATTGCTCGCCATGCGTGTCGGCGTCGGGGTCGGTGAAGCGACCTTGCTCGCCCCTGGCGTGTCCCTTATCGCCGATTATTTCCCGCGATCGCAGATCGGCCGGGCAATGAGCATTTACTCATTGGGCGTTTTCTTCGGATCGGGCCTCGGCTACTTCATCGGCGCGTGGCTAGTCGGTATCGTCGATGTTCGGGGGATGTGGCATCTGCCGGTGCTCGGAGACATCCGGCCCTGGCAATCGGCGTTCGTTGCCGTCGGCGTTCCGGGATTCGTGATCGCTCTCCTCCTTCTGACGGTGCGCGAGCCGGCGCGAAAGACCGCCACGAGCGCG
This sequence comes from Gemmatimonadaceae bacterium, assembly GCA_025928335.1. GTDB lineage: Bacteria > Gemmatimonadota > Gemmatimonadetes > Gemmatimonadales > Gemmatimonadaceae > JAQBQB01. The sequence continues at coordinate 22,937 of JAICJQ010000020.1, read as the reverse complement.
CCGTCCGGATTCGGCGACTTGATGCGTTATGTCGCGCGCAACCAGCGCACGTACATCACGCACAGCGTCGGCTTCGGCGTGTTCGCGATCGTGAACTACGCGATCGCGGCGTGGATCCCGACGCTCTTTCTGCGAACGTACAACTGGCCTGAATCGGATACCGGTCGCATCATGGGCATTCTCACGATGACGATCGGCGTGTTCGGCGTTGTGGCGGGCGGTTGGGTCACGGACTGGATCGGACGACGCGGCCGCATCGACGGGCCCTGGCTCGTCGGCATCGCCGGCGCGATTGGCATGCTGATCTCGGCCACCCTTTTTCCCCTCGCACCGAACGCTGGTGTCGCGTTCGTCGGCCTGGCGATCGTCAATTTTTTCGCTGCGTTCCCGTGGGGTGCGGCGAGTGCCGCTGCCGCCGAAATGGCGCCGCCGCATCTCCGCGCCCAGGGAGCAGCGTTGTATTTCTTCGTGCTCAATTTGCTCTCCGGCATACTCGGGCCGACCTCGGTCGCCCTGTTCACGGACCACGTCTTCGGCCGCGACGGCGTCCGATACTCGCTCGCCGCAAATACGGCAATCGGAATGGCCATCACGCTGGCACTTTTCTCGGCCGGGCTCGGTTCCTATCGTCGAACCGTCGAGCAGCGAGACGCCTGGCTCGCGTCGCGCAAATAACCGCCGATGGTCTGACGACGAACGGTGTGCGCCATACGCGGGCACATCATCTGCACACAACCTCGCCGCCACCTTTGGAGGAGAGTGCGCGTATGGATCGAAACGATTTCTCGCCCCCGTCGGGGGGATCGACGTCGGGCCAGAGCGGTGGATCGCAGAATGCGGGCGGATCCACGGGCTACGGCAATACCGGCAACACGGGCGGCGCGCAGGGCTATGGCGCCGGCACCACGGCCGACGTCGGCCAAGGATTTGGAACAGAGTCGAATAGCGAAAGTCAGCAGTCGCAGGGCTTCACCGACCGCGCGCGCGACATCGCCGGCTCGGCCCAGGACAAGCTCGCCGACGTTGGATCAACGGTGCGAGATCGCGCGGGCAACTTGAAGAACTCGCTCGCCGATGCGCTCGACTCGGGCGCCAATCGTCTGCGTCAGCGTTCTGGATCGCAGAATGACCTCGCCGGTGCGACGACGAGCGGCAGCGTAGCGCTCGAGAACGACGGTAGGATGACGCAGGTGAGCAACAAGGTCGCGAACGGAATGGAGTCGACCGCCGACTGGCTGCGCGATGCGGATCTGGACGGCCTGCGCACGGGCCTCGAGCGACAGGTAAAGGACCATCCTGGCCGCACGCTGCTCATCGCCGCCGGGCTTGGCTATCTCATCGGTAAGGCGTTCCGCAACAACAAGTAGGAAGGGAGGTCGTCATGACGCTCGACGGACGCGACGGCCGTCGAAGCCTCGGCACGTTGCTGCGCGATCTCGCCGAAGGGAGCGCGGCACTTGTCCGGGGTGAGGCGAGGCTAGCCAAGATCGAGCTCTCACAGGCCGCGACGGGGATCGGCAAGGGAACGGCGCTCGTCGCGACCGGAGCCGTCCTCGCGCTGCTCGGATCGTTGTCGGTGCTCGCCGGGATCGTGCTGTTGATCGGCGATCAGTGGCTTCCAGCCGATCAGTATTGGCTCGGCGCGCTCGTCGTGCTCGTGATCACGGGTGCGATCGCCGTTGTTCTGGCGAGGCGCGGGATGTCGCTCCTTTCGCCCGCACAGCTGGCTCCGACCGAGACCGTCACCACGCTCAAGGAGGACACGGAATGGTTGAAACAACGGCTGACGTCCGGCGGGACATCGAGCTGACGCGAGAACGAATGTCGAGCACGCTGGCCGAGCTCGAGCGAAAGCTCAACGTCGCCGAAGTGGTGCGCGACCACCCCTGGCCCGCATTGGCGCTGGCCTTTGGCGCCGGCGTGTTGCTCAGCGGATCGGGCAGGGACGTCAAAGCGGCGGCCGCGACTGTGACGGCGACGAAGGGCGCAAGCAGTAAGATCGGCACGGTGCTCGACGACATGGTCGCAACCTTGGTGGGCGGTGTCCACCAGGTAGTCGAGCAACGCGTGAGCGGCTGGGTTGACGAGATCAAAGGAGCCATCGGCGCGCCCGCGCGCCGCGACTCGTCCATACCCGCACGCGCGGACTGATGGTCAACTCGGCACTCGGCGTGCGGTTTTTTGTCGCCGAGTCGCCGAGTCGCCGAGCCGCCGAGTCGCCTACCGAAACGCTTCCAGGCACGCTTCCGGTCCGCCATCGAGGCCATTCCGGAAGTTCTGCATGCGCTGCTCCTTTGTGCCGTGGCTCTCACGAGCCAAACGCGCTTGGATCATCCTGTCGTAGCGCACGTTGCCCGTTGCCTCCGGTGTCGGATCTCCGGCGAGCGACATCCCGTAAAACGCTTCGTCGATGTCGCCGGGTTCGATCGAGCCATCCTTCTGCGCCTGCCTGGTGAATGCGCCGGCGAGGCAGTCTGCGGTCGACTCGTTCTCGTATGAGTTGCGCGACCGATAGCCCAACTGCATCGCGACCGCGTGCCCCATTTCGTGCGCGATAACGCCGACGGCAACCATGTCGCCGTCCGTTCCGAGCTCGTCCGCGGCCAGCTTTGTCAGTCCGGTGACGAAGACGTCATCGTAGAAGACTGCATTCGCGTTTGGACAGTATTCAGCGTTCTCCGGGCGGAGCACTCCGCACGCTGTCATCACGGCACTCTCGTACCGCATGATGCGCGGCGCGGTGAAACGCTCGCCGATGCGCTTGAACTCGTTGTTCCACATGGCGACGAGGGCGCTGTACGCGCCGGCCACTTTCTTGTTCGTGTTCTCGACTTCCTGCGCCGTGACTCGCACCGGTCGATCGGGTGGCGTCGTACCCGTCGGAACCGCACCTCTCGCCCCTGCGATCGGCATGGCCAGCACGGCCGCTGCAAACCAAAACTTGAGCTTGTTCATATCCCTCACCCCTCCCGATTGGTTAGTACACCGGGATGATTCAAACGGTTGCCGGCGAGGATTTGATCCGCCTGGGGTCAGACCCCGAATTGGCGGTTAAGTCGTAAACGATGGAGTTGCGTTCTATCAAAGGCTGGAGTCTGACCCCGTTGAAAAAACGGAGTCTGACCCCGTTTGCGACCCCGTCTGCGGTGTTTTAGAACTCGGTGCGGGGATTTGGTTGCGTTGGGCCGACGGTTCCGATGGCGATCGAGGCTTGCGCGTAGTTCTCGCCGCGGACGGGTGAGCCGGCGAGACGCCGGAGCAGGTTGATCTGGCCAACGTGAGTCAGCGCGTCGGCGATGCCGCCCTGGAAGAGACGAGTCGGGTCGGCGTGCAGTGGCGCGCCGGTGGCGAGGTAGTCGTCGAGACGCTGGAGCGCGCGATGAAAGCGCGAAACGTCCTCGTCCCACGACGCGGGGGTCGAGGTGGTCCACCGTTGCGCGCCGCGCGCGTGCGAGTCGACCCATTCGATCAGATCGCCGAGGTGGGCGAGGATCTCGCCGGCGGATCGCGAATCCGGCGCCGCGCGAAAAGTCGCAAACCCGTGCGGGGCGCCGCGGCAAGCTTTCGCGGCGCGGTACGCGAGCGTCGCAAGCGCGTGACGCAGTAACCCACGGGCTGACTCGTCGCTCGTAAGATCACTCATAGAGCTTTCCTCGCGGCTTCCGTGAAAGTTCACGCGCGAGATCTGCCAGACCATTGTCGCGCGTGGCTCGCCCGTCGGCGTCAGCGTGTCCGCTTCGAGTGTCACGATATGCACGAAACCCAACTTGCGCGGAACGGAAGCGCTGGCCGCATTGCGCGGATCGCACCGAATCTGGACATGCTCGACGTGCGGCATGCTGAACGCCAGTCGCGTGAGCGCCATCGCCGCCTCCGACGCGTATCCGCGCCGTGTGTGCGACGCGGACATCCAGTATCCGATCTCCAGGGTATCCGGTGCCCCACGACGATGGAGTCCGGCGCCGCCGATTGCTTCATCGCCGAGCAGAATGCCGACGCCATAGTCCGTTCCCTCGCGTACGTCGGCGCGGAAACCTTCGATGCGCTTCTCCAGGACGTCGAGAGGCGACGGCTCGTTCATCGCCCACGCCATCCATGCGCGTAGATGGTCGAGGTTCGCGTCGATCAGCGCCTTGAGAACAGGCGCGTCGGCTACCCTCCAGGGACGCAGAACGAGACGCGAGGTCGTGATCTGGTCGGGCAGAGGAGCCAACACGGGGAGCGATTCCTCGGTCATTTACGCTCCAACGCTTGCCCGGCAACCTCGACGGTTTGAATCTTCGGCATGAGCAAGACCCGACTGGAGGCGTTCAGCGACGGCGTGATCGCGATCCTCATCACGATCATGGTGCTCGAGCTCAGGCCGCCGCACGGGACTGCCTTCGCCGCGCTCGGTGAGACGCTGCCCGCGTTCCTCTCGTACGTCCTGAGTTTCGTGTACCTCGGGATCTACTGGAACAACCACCACCACATGTTGCATCTGACGAAGCGCGTTACGGGCGGCATACTCTGGGCAAACCTGCACCTGTTGTTTTGGTTGTCGCTCGTCCCATTCGTTACCGCCTGGATGGGCGAGAACCACAACGCGCCCCAACCCACGGCCCTCTACGGCGTCGTGATGGTCCTCGCCGCAATCTCGTACACGCTATTGCAACGCACCATCATCGCGCACCAGGCTGACGGCGCGCAGCTTGCCGCGGCGATCGGTGGCGACGTCAAAGGAAAAGTGTCGATCCTCTTGTATGTGGTTGCGATACCGATGGCGCTGTGGGTCGACCCACGGATCGCCGATGTGCTCTTTGCAGCTGTCGCGCTGATTTGGCTCGTGCCGGATCGCCGAATTGAAAAATCCGCCGTTACTGCGTGGCCGCGCGACGTGAATCAGCGCGGATAGTGCCGGCGCGGACAGTTCACGGCACCCGACACATGTTGGTGATGTCGTGCGTGTCGGTGTAGTACGTGCCGTCGCCGCATGTCAACGCCGGATTCATGTGGGCGAACACGCCAAGCGGATCGGTGAAGGCAGGCACCGTCCAGACATGCAGCAAATACTGCGTCGTCGCGACCCATTGTCCTTGCTTCGCGCGACAGGAATCGGCCGTGATGCTGCCGTCGAAACCGAGTGCCTCTGTGCTCCCGCTGGGGCCGCGCACCAGGCAAATCCCGGTGTGGTAGTGCCAGTGGTCGTTCGGTCCGGCGAAGCCTTCCGGCTCGGACCCGCCGGGCATCACGTTCGCGATGTACATGAACCCCGCGATCGGTGAATCCGGCTTCGTGCCGTCGTAGATGATCGTCGAAGGATGCAGGATGTCGTCGTCGGTGAGCGCCCCCGTCCGACTCATCCGGCCGCCGACGTAGTGCGTGCCGAGGCCGGGTATGTACGGACCGGCGCGCCGATAACCGGCTGCCTCGGCATCCTTCACCGTCGGAAACGTCTTCGTCACATCCATCGTGAGCGCGAGTTGGCGCTGCAGCTCGATCCGCGTCGCGGGCGGCAATTTGGCCAGCGGCACGTCCGGGCCCGCGCTGTGTTGCATGCCATTCTCGAGCTTCGACCAGCCGCGGTCGTTGCCGTCGGGGAACAAGAACGCCAGCTCCGTCGCACTGTGCGAGCCGGCGGCACCCATGGCGTGCATGTCGTGGGCGTCCGACTCGTGACTCATCGCCGCCATGTCGTGCCCTGCCGGCGACGGCGTCGCGGCGGCACGAGACGACGCCGTCTGACGCGCGCACGCCGCGGCGACGATCGCGATCAACACGAGGCGGCTTGGCTTCATGAGAGTCCTCGAATGGCGAAATGTCCGTGTCTGCGAGGCCCTACGCGTACCTGATCCACTTCGCGACTTCCGCGAAGCTCGGCTTCTTCCCGTACATCAGCATCCCGACGCGGTAAATCCTCGCCGACAACCAGATGGACGCAATGCAGCCGATCACGGCGACCAATGCCGATCCCGCGATCACGACCGGCGAAACGGTCGTCAATCCCATACGAAGCGGCACCATGATCGGCGACGACCATGGAAGCCACGTCAGCACGAGGGCGAGCTTGCTATTCGGGTTGATCAGCACCGGATTCACCATCAGCCAGGTGCTCATGAGCAGCAGCATGACCGGCATCGCCGCTTGCTGTGCTTCCTGCTCGCTGTTCACCATCGACCCGGCGGCGGCGTACAGGCTCGCGTAGAACACGAAGCCGATCACGAAGAAGAGAAGCGATACCGCCACAATGGAGAGAGCCATTCCGCCGAACGACGCGCCCAGCGCCGCGTTCGCGGCCGACGTCCCCGACGTGGCTGTCGTCGCCACGACGGTGCCCTTCGTCGCGGCCTTCAGAATAATTGGGCCGAGGAAATTCATGAGGTAGGCGGAAATCGCGAACCAGGCCGCCTGCTGCGTCAACCCCACACCGCCGACGCCGAGCACTTTGCCGGCGAGGAGCGACTCGGGCTTGATGCTCGAGATCACCACCTCGGCCACGCGCGTCGATTTCTCCTCGAGGACGCCGCGCAGCACGTTCTGGCCGTGGAACACAATTGACATGAAAAGAAGCAGGCCGACGCTGATTCCGGCGAAGATTCCAGCCTGGCCGGAGCCGCCTCGTCCACTTTCGCTCAATCGCTGCGAGGTCAGGCGAAAATTGCTCGTCGCGAGATCGTTCACGATGTCCTTGCGAACGCCCTCTCGCTCCAGGCGCGATACCATCACTTCCTGACGCACGAGCGATCGCAGCTTGTCCATGTCGCCGATCGTCGACGCGTTCCGTCCGGAGTAGCGCGCGGACTTGCCGTCGAGCGTGCTGTCCGTCAACACGAGATAGCCCGTGATGTGATTGGGGAGCTTGACTTCGTTCTCAGCGGCCTGCTCGCTCGCCGGAAGTCCGGCGGCAGTGGTCTTCACGACGCGCGGCGTCACGCTGTCATTCGGGATCCGCGCGATCGTACTGTCCGTCATCAACGCTTTCGCGACGCGATCGCCGAGGTCCGTGCCCGTCGCATCGAGAATCGTGATGTGACGAATGGCGGTCGACGCGCCGCTCTTCGCCGCGATGTACAGCGGGAACATCGTGACGCCGGCGATGAAAACCGGGATGAGCAGCGTGAAGGCGAGGAACGTCCGCGACCGCACGCGCTCGAGATACTCGCGTTTGGCGACGATCCAAATCTTGTTATCCATGACCCGACATCCCCGTCTCGACGCCGCTCGCGCCGACACGCTGGAGGAAGATCTGGTGCAGCGAGGGCTGCACGAGCTCGAACCGCTCGATGTTCGCCCCCGCCTCGATCAGTTTGCGCAGAAAGAGCTGTGCGTCGGCGTTCGGGTAGAGCTCGAGCTCGAAGTAATTGTTGTTGTCGTCGCACCGCCGCACGAAGCTCGGATCGCGGAGCAGCTGCGAAACGCCGTTGTGCGCGCCGCCCGCCAACGAGAGCGCGACGTTGCGCGCCCCCGCGGACTTCTTCACCGCGGCCACGCCGCCGTCCAGCACCTTCTCGCCGCGCGCGATGATGCAGACGGAGTCGCACATCTTTTCGGCGTTATCCATGACATGGGTGCTGAAAATGACGGTCTTCCCACGTTGTTTGAGCTCGAGAACGGCGTCTTTGAGCGCCTGTGCATTGATCGGATCGAGTCCGCTGAACGGCTCGTCGAGGATGACGAGATCGGGGTCGTGCAGCAGCGTGGAGATGAACTGCACCTTCTGCTGCATGCCGCGCGACAGCTCGTCGACGCGCGCGTCGCCCCAATTCCGCTCGCCGACGAGGCTGAACCGCTCCAGCCATTCGTCGATCCGCTTCGACGCGTCCGCCGGCCGAATCCCCTTCAATTCGGCGAGGAAGAGCAGGACGCGGCGGACCTGCATCTTCTTGTAGAGGCCCCGCTCTTCGGGGAGATACCCCACGGCGTTGAGGATCCCGGGCTCGGTGTTCGGACGCCCGAAGATCGAGATCGATCCGGCGTCCGGCAGGATGATGTCGAGAATCATGCGGATGGTCGTCGTCTTGCCGGCCCCGTTCGGGCCAAGAAGACCATAGACCGAGCCGCGCGGAATCTGCAGCGACAGATCGCGCACCGCGACGTGGTGGTCGTACCGCTTCACGACATTGCGAATGTCGATAGCGAGATCAGACATGAGATTGGAAGGTGTGGCCCGCGACGGACCTTGGGAAGGAATCGCCTCGCGATTGTACTAGTAGACTAGTACAAGTTCCTGGCTCGCGCAAGGCGTCGTTCACCAAGACGGAGGCCCAAAGCGAAAGTTTCCGCCGTGGCGCGCTGCGCTTTCCGGGGCTTTCTTTTCGTCATGCTCGCCGCCCTTGCCGACACCCTGGTCATATTCATCGCCGCCAGCCTCACGAGGCCGATGCAACCCACGCTCGACGCCTTCACGGCGCGAACCGGAGTCGTCGTCCAGCGCGAAAGCGGCGCCTCACTCGAGCACGTTCGCAAGATCACCGAGCTTCACCGGATTCCCGATCTGCTTCTTCTCGCCGACGCCGACGTTTTCCCTCGACTTCTCCAACCCACGTACACGACCTGGTTCGCCGAGTTTGCACGCAATCGCATGGTGGTCGCCTACACGCCCAAGTCGAAGCACGCCAGCGAGATCAACTCGTCCAACTGGTACGAGATTCTGGGACAGAAAGACGTCGAAGTCGGACGAACCGATCCGGACGTTGCCCCAGTCGGCTACCGTACGCTGTTGATGCTCGAGCTCGCCGAGCGGCACTATCGGAAACCCGGGCTGGCGAAGTCGCTCGAGCAGAACGCACCGAAGCGAAATATGCGCTCCAACGCCGCCGAGCTCGCCGCGCTGCTCGCCGCCGGCGAGATGGACTACATCTACGATTATCAGTCGGTCGCCGAATCCAACGGCTTCCGCTACGTGCAACTGCCGGCGGAGATCGACCTCGGGGATGCCAATCGCGCCGGCGCCTACCAAGGTGTCAGCGCGAACGTTCGCGGGTCATCGCCTGGCACGACGATGACGGTCCGTGGAGAGCCGATACTATATGGTATGAGCATTCCGACCGCCGCACCCCACGCGGCGGCGGCGCGCCGCTTCATCGAATTCCTGCTGACCTCGGACGTCCTGCGCCAACTTCGCGCGGCCCACGTCGACATGCTCGATCACCCGATTGTCGTCGGCGCCGGAGCGCCGCCAGAGCTCACGCGTGGAGCTCGACACTAGCGTTCTCGAGACGACGCCGGCGCCGCGCCAATCCAGCGCGGTCTCGCGCGCCGCGATCGCCATTTTCGTCGCGCTGATCGCGTCAGTCTTTCTGCTGTTCGTTCTCGCCCCGGTCGTCGGCCTTGTCGCAACCGGGGGTGGACGCGGGCTTTCGGCACTTGGGCGAGACGCCGAGTTGCGCGCCTCGCTCGCCCTCACCGCGATGACCGCTACCATCGCGACGATCCTCGGCGTGGTGGGCGGAACACCGATCGCTTACCTCCTGGCGCGCCGCGACTTCCCGGGTCGTTCGATCGTTGCGGCGGTGATGGAACTGCCCCTTGTGATCCCGCACCCGGTCGCCGGCATTGCGCTCCTGCTCGTGCTCGGCCGAGCCAGTCCCGTGGGTGGTGCGCTCTACGCGACGGGGCTTCGCGTCGCCGGCTCGGCGACGGGGATCGTCTGTGCGATGTTGTTCGTGTCGGCGCCACTGTATGTCAGCGCGGCGCGTGAAGCGTTCGCGCGCGTTGACGCGCGCTACGAGTCGGTCGCACGCACCCTCGGCGACGACGTGTGGCGCGCTTTTCGGCGGATTACGCTTCCCCTCGCCGCTCGAGGCCTGACCGCGGCCGCGGTGGTGATGTGGGCAAGAGCCGTGAGCGAGTTTGGCGCGATCGTCATCCTGACGTACAACCCGAAGGTCGCCAGCGTATTGAGCTACGATCGTTTCACGAGCTTCGGGCTCAGTGAAGCGCTGCCGGTAGCCGCGGTGCTGGTATTGTTTGCCCTTGTTCCTCTTGCCGCCCTGCGAGCTCTCCGACGCGAGGGACGCGCGTGACCGAGCGGTGATCTCTCTCCAACTCGTCAACGCCAAGGCCGGCGCCTTTCGCCTGACCGACATCACCTTCGATGTCCCTCAGGGGTCCTACGGCGTCGTGATCGGCCCGGCTGGTTCCGGGAAGACGACACTCCTCGAAACGATCGCCGGCGTCGTGAGGGTGACGTCGGGCCGAATCGTCCTCGGCGGAGAGGACCTCACCGGGGTGGCGCCCGAGCGCCGGCGACTCGGCATCGTCTATCAGCACGCATTTTTGTTTCCGCACTTGAGCGTTGCGGAGAACGTTGGGTACGGCGCGCTGAGCGAATCGATCGCTGACAACGCAGCGGAGCGTTTTGGCGTGACCGACTTATTCGAGCGCCCCGTCGCATCGCTCAGTGGCGGCGAGCGTCAGTTGGTGGCGATCGCCCGCGCCCTTGCTCGGCGTCCGGAAGTCTTGCTGCTCGACGAACCGTTCAGCGCTCTCGATCCGCGGACGCGATCGTTCGCCAGGCGGCAGCTGCGCGCGTTGTACTACGAGCGTCGCTTCACCGTTCTCCAGGTGACGCACGATTTCAGTGAGGCGGGGCTGCTTGGCGACGTTGCGATCATGCTCGACAAAGGCCGCGTCTTGCAGAAGGGAACGCCGGAGGACGTGTTCCGCAAACCCGCGTCGCCCTACATCGCGGATTTTCTCGGCGCCGAGAATGTCTTCGCGGGAACCGCGCGACCGATCAAGGCTGAACCGCCTGATTGGCTCGAGAGCTCGAGCGGTCAAGTGACCGAGATGCCGCTCGCGTTCACCACCGGTGCCCTCACCTTCTATGCGTTGGGCGACGTCGTGTCGGGGTCGGCGCACGCCGTCATTCGTGCTGAAGAGGTATCGCTCTCATCGGAGCCGTCGACGTCGTCGATGCAGAACCAATTCCGGGGGCGGATCACGGAGATTGTCCCCGCCGGCGCGTTGACGAAGATCACGGTCGATGCGAGCGGAACTCCGATCGTCTCAGCCGTGACCGCGCGGTCGGTTCGCGAGCTCTCCCTCGGCATCGGCAAGGAAGTGGTCGCCGGGTTCAAGGCGACGGCGGTTCACATCTGTTGACGCTCGAAGCCCGCGCTTTCGCGCCGTCGTGTGGCGACGTATTGTCCTAGTCGGTGGTCCGCCCCTTCCCCGAGACTTGCATCGATGCGCTTTGCCCCACTTTCGCTCGGCCTCGCGCTGTTCGTCGTCGCGAGCCCGACGCGTGCGCAGGAGTCGAATGACGCCGTGATCATCGCGCGAGTCGATTCGCTGACGAAGGACTACATGGCGTTGAAGAAAGCGCCAGCGGTCTCGATTGCGGTGGTACGCGGCAAAGACACCCTCGTGATGAAGGGCTACGGCCTGGCAAGCCGCGAGGCGAATCGCGCCGCGACGGCATCGACGGTCTATCGGATCGGGTCGATCACGAAGCAGTTCACCGCAGCGGGGATCATGCGCGAGGTCGAGCAGGGCAAGATCATGCTCGACGATCCCATCACGAAGTATTTGCCTGACATTCCGACGCACGGCCGGCGGGTCACCGTCTACAATCTCCTCAGCCACACGTCGGGCGTTCACAACTACACCGACAAGCCCGAGTGGGTGAAGCGATGGGGCGAAGAGATGACACCGCGACAGATTGTCGCGTTCGTCGACAGGGATACGCTCGACTTCGCGCCCGGAACGAAATATTCGTACAGCAACACGGGCTATGTGCTGCTCGGCATGATCCTCGAGAAGGTCACGGGGCAACCGTACGCCGCATATCTGCAAAAGCAGTTCTTTGCGCCCCTTGGTCTGACGCAAACCAGCTACTGCGCCGACAGGTCGAAGGATCCACAGTTCGCTGAAGGGTACGCGGCGACCTCCGGAACGGTGAAGCCGGCCGAATATCTGAACATCACGCAGCCCTTCTCCGCCGGCGCGCTCTGTTCGACCGTGCGCGACCTCGTGAAGTGGCATCGCGCGCTGGTCGACGGTCGCGTGGTTGGTGCTCGTTCGTATTCTCTCATGACCGCCGCCGACACGTTGAACAACGGGTCGAAGATCAACTACGGCTTTGGCCTCGTGCCGGGGCAGCTCGGTGGCAAGCGGATGATCGGCCACAGCGGCGGCATCAACGGGTTCACGACGTATGGCCTGTACATGCCGGACGAAAACCTCAACGTGATCGTGTTGACGAATTCTGATGGCGGCCCTGGTCCGCTAGCGCTCAACGTGACCCGCGCGGTGCTGGGAATTCCTGTGGTCCCGATGCCCAAGCCTCTCGTCGCCGTGGCGCTGGCCGATTCACTCCGCGATCGTCTCGCCGGCGTCTACGACTTCGGCGAGCTCGTTTTGCACATTACCGTCGAGGACGGCCGCGTGATGGGTCAGCCCGACGGACCGGGCCAGCCGAAGTTTCCGCTCGTGCACCTCGGCAGCCTCCGCTTCGGCACGGACCTCGACCGGTCGATGTTCATCACGTTCATCAACGAGAACGGCAAGATCTCGAGAGCGCAGTTCACGCAGCGCGGCAGCCCGCCGGTCCAAGGCACACGGAAGCCCTGAGATTCAATGGACGCATCCATTCAGCAGGGCCGCTATCTCATTCAGCTCGCTGACTCTCTGATCGAGGGCATCGACGACGCTCAGATCGCCGTCGAGCCGCAGCCGGGGTTGAAAACCGCGGGCTGGCTGATCGGTCATCTCACCACGACCGCTGACTTCGGACGACACCTGTGCGGCCGGAAAGCCATCTGTCCGCGAGAATGGCGTTCGCTCTTCACGCCGGGAACGCAGCCATCGACCGACGCATCGACGTATCCGCCGATCGCAATGCTCCGCGAGAAGTTCAACGCCGTCTACACCGATCTGTGTGTCGCGGCCGCTGAAGCCGATCCCTCGCTTCTCGCGGCGGTGAACCCGTACGAGCCGGCGCGGAATCCGTTCTACACCGCCGGCGAGTTCGTCGCGTACATGCTGAGCGGACATCTCGCCTATCATGTCGGCCAACTGTCTGCCTGGCGCGCTGCCGTCGGCCTCGCGCGAAACGCACGACCCGATAACCTCGCTGCCTGACCGCCGTCGCACACCACCTTCTCGGAGTCCTACATGCTCGGTTCAATGATGCCGCCCAATCGTCGTGTAATCGCGTTCGCCGTTGCCCTGGTGGCGATCGGTGTCGGAATTGGCGTCGCCGTCGATCGCATGGCGTTCGCGCAGCAACCGAGCAACGGCATCAAACGTACGATTCTTCAGCGCGTGGACGAACCGGGCGCCGCAAACTATGAGGCGGTGATGGCCATCGCCGAGATCGCTCCCGGGGCCTCGTCCGGACGGCACCGCCATCCGGGGGTCGAGCTCGCGTACGTGCTGGACGGCTCGCTCGTCGTCGAACACGACGGACAGGCGTCCTACACGGCCAAGGCGGGGGACGCGATCAAGAACGAAGCGGCGGTGCACAACGCCAAGAACATCGGGACGAAACCGGTGAAGATTCTCGCCGTTTATCTCGTAGAGAAAGGCAAGCCGATGTCCGAGCTGGTCCCGTAGACGGCCGGCCGGGATCTCATTTCAAACCGCCCACCTGAGTAAAACTCATGCGTAGTTGTGCTCCCGTCCTCCTCGCCGCGTGCCTGATTGCCGGTTCGCGTATCCCGCTGCCCGCTCAGGAACCGGCCGGCGCGCCGCTCATCAACCGCATCGACTCGTTGGTGAACGACTACATGACGACGAAGAAAGCGCCTGCCGTCTCGGTGGCCGTTTTACATGGTCAGGACACCGTGCTGATGCGTGGCTACGGTCTGGCGAGCCGTGAGGCCAACAGGAAGGCGGATGCGTCGACCGTGTATGAGATCGGGTCGATCACCAAGCAGTTCACTTCATCCGGCATCATGCGGTTGGTCGAGCGGGGCAAGGTGTCGCTCGACGACCCGATCTCGAAGTACGTCCCCGACCTGCCGGCGCACGAGAAAAACGTCAAGATCCGCCAGCTGCTCAACCACACGTCAGGCGTTCACAACTACACGGCGTCGCCGGAGTGGATGAAAACGTGGAGTCAGGACTACACGCCGCGGCAGATCGTCGCGTTCGTCGACAAGGACACGCTCGATTTCCCGTCGGGGACGCGATACTCGTACAGCAACACCGGATACGTGCTGCTCGGGATGGTGATCGAGAAGGCGAGCGGTCAACCCTACGCGACGTTCGTCCAGCGCGAGTTCTTCACTCCGTTAGGGTTGACGCAAACGAGCTACTGTCCGTCGCGCCCCACGGACTCTCATTTCGCCGTGGGCTACCAGATGAAGGGCGACTCGATGAAGGTCGCCGACTACCTCAGCATGACGCATCCGTTCGCCGCCGGCGCATTGTGCTCGACGGTTCGCGATCTCGTGAAATGGCAGCGCGATCTCGTTGCCGGCAAAGTCGTCTCGCCCAAATCGTTCGAGCAGATGACGACCCCCGATACCTTCCCCAACGGCAGGCGGATGAACTACGGCTTCGGCCTCGGCGTGTCGCAAATGGGGAGCAAGAAGGTGATCAGCCACGGCGGCGGAATCTTCGGGTTCACCACGGCGGGCGTGTTCATCCCGGAAGACCAGATCAACGTCGCTGTTTTCACGAACTCGGAAGGTGGTCCCGATGCGCTTGCCGCGAACATCGCGCGCGCCGTGATGGGGATTCCGCTCGTCACACCTCCGCAACGGATCGCCGCCGCGCCACTGCGAGACATCGATCGAGACCGCATCCCGGGCGTTTACGACTTCGGTCAGCTCGTGATCCACGTGACGGTCGAGGGCGGACGGCTGGTTGCCCAGGCCGAGGGTCAGGGGCAAGGAAAGTTTCCGCTGGTTCACGTCGGCGGTCTCCGGTTCACAACGCAAGTCGACCCGACGCTCTTCATCACGTTTGTCGACGAGAGCGGCAAGATCACGAAGGCGCAATTCACGCAGCACGGCAGCCCGGCCGTCGAGGGCACTCGGAGGCCGTGAACCGCGCACTGCGATGGCATCTCACGGGCGGCGATCGTCGAAGCATCGCCGACTCGAAGCGCGTGAGAGCCATCGTCAGCCCTTCAAGAGTCGCGTTTCCGCAAACCTTCGTGCGCGCCTGGGCGCTCGACAGCCTGGCGACGTTCGCCGCGCGACGAAGGCGACTCGAGCCCCTCGTCGAGCGCTATCTCTACGAATTCGAGAACTCGAACAGCGCGGCGCTACGGGCCAGAGCGCGGAACATTCGCGCGCGACAGTAACAACTTCTCGATCTCGCCGTATCGCCCAATGTCCGCGTGGAGGGCGGGGAATAGAAGGTGACGTGATTCAGAACTACCTGGGTGGGTTGAACCCTGTACGCGGACCGTCGGCCGCCCACGCGGCGCTGCTTCATGCTAATGTGTTCTCGTGAGTGTCCACAAGCGCCCGGTCTTTTTCGACAGCCTCGAGCATGACACTATCGGCCCCATGACAATCTCCACTCGTTCCTTGCGCCAATTCACTCTGCTCTGTGCGACAATCGTCGCCGCGTGTCGGCCCGCGCACCCCACCACCCTTCCCACACCGTCCGGCGAATCGTTCGACATCGTCATCGCGAACGGCAGGATCGTCGACGGCACCGGCGACGCGTGGTTCTACGGCGACGTCGGCATAGCGGGCGGAAAAATTGCACGAATCACCCCGCGCGGCCTGCTCGCCAACGCGTCCGCCAAGCGTCGCATCGACGCGCGCGGACTGGTCGTCGCGCCGGGCGTGATCGACATCCAGGCACAGTCGTATGTGCAAATGCTCACCGGCGACGGCCGCATGGTCAGCATGATCACGCAGGGCGTCACGACGATGATCCTCGGCGAAGGCGACACGCCGGCGCCGGTCAACGACAAGGTGCTCGACGCTGCCGAGCGGATCGCCGCCGACACCGCGCAGCGCCGAGTCATGCGTGGCTTCACTGGGACGCATGGGTTCGACGCATGGCTGCGCGCGATGGAGCAGCATCATGGCTCGGTCAACGTCGGATCGTTCGTCGGTGCGGGCACTGTTCGCGCGTACGCGAAAGGCATGACCGCCGGACCGGCGAACGCCGCCGAGTTGGACACGATGCGGCGCGTCGTGCGCGATGCGATGCGCGACGGGGCGTTTGGGCTCGGCAGCGCGCTGATTTATCCGCCGGGGAGTTACGCGTCGACGGAAGAGCTCATCGAAGAATCGAAAGCCATGGCTTCGTTCGGCGGACTATACATCACCCATATGCGTTCCGAGGGCGACAAGCTCATCGAAGCGGTGGACGAAGCGATTTCTATCGGGTACCGGGCGGGGGTACCTGTCGAGATCTACCATCTCAAGGCCGCGGGCGTGAAGAATTGGCCGAAGGCGAAAATCGTCGTCGCCAAGATCGATTCTGCCCGGGCAGCCGGACAAGACGTGGCGACCGACCAGTATCCGTACGTCGCGGGGCAGAACAATCTGTCATCGTGCATTCCGCCATGGGCGCACGCCGACGGTAAGCTGCTCGAGCGGCTGCACGATGCCGCGCAACGCACGCGCATCAAGGCGGACATGACGAACGAAGCCGCCGATTACGAAAGCCTTTGCCTCGCAGCGACGCCGGCGGGTGTCGAGGTCGTCGGCTTCTCGGTCGATTCGCTCAAGAAGTATGAAGGCAAGCGATTGACCGACATCGCGGCCGCCTGGCACAAGGACTGGCCCGACGCGCTGATGGATCTGACGGTTCTGGAGAGCAATCGCCTCGGCCAGGTGATTTTCGTTGCCTCGGACTCGAATGTCGCGATGCAGGTGCGACAGCCGTGGATGAAGTTCGGCACGGACGCCGAGGCGTTCGATCCCGACAGCGCCAAGATCGCCACCCATCCGCGCGCGTACGGCACCTACCCTCGGATCCTCGGCCGGTTCGTACGGGATCAGCACATTCTGACGCTCGAGGACGCGGTCCGAAAAATGACGGGTGCGGTCGCGCAGCGGCTCTCGATCCAGGATCGCGGCGAGATAAGAGAAGGCCTCGCCGCCGACATCATGATCTTTGACCCGAAGACCATTATTGATCGAGCGACATACGAGCGGCCGCACCAACTGTCGGTGGGCATGCATTACGTCTTTGTGAACGGAGTCGCGGTGGTGGACGATGCGAAGGTCACCGGCGCCAAACCGGGCGTCGTGCTTCGTGGACCAGGATGGAGGCGTTGAGCATGCAGAAGTCGGTGGAAGAGATGGTGCCGTCGAAGAACCGTCCGTTGGACCAGCAACCCGATGCGTGGGGTGCTGTAGCGGCGGATTATCACGCGTTCGCCGGAAACGTCACGCGGCCGTTCGCCGAGGACGCAGCCGATCTGGTTCGCATCGGGAAGGGTACGTGCGTCCTCGATGTCGCGGCGGGTACCGGCAACTTCACTTTCGCCGCGGCCAGTCGCGGCGCGAGCGTGCTGGCGACAGACTTTGCCTTCGGCATGATCGACTATCTGCGCGCCGAGTCGGAACGCCGAGGGCTATCCGATCGCGTCCGCTGCGATGTGATGAATGGTCAGCAGCTCGACATCGAAGACGAATCGTTCGACGTCGCGGCGTCGATCTTTGGCGTGTTGTTCTTTCCCGATCCACTGAAAGGATTGCGGGAGCTGTCGCGAGTCCTTGTGCCGGGCGGACGCGCCGTCGTGTCGACGTGGGCGCCGCCGCCGCGCGGTGAGATGGGTCGCATCATGGGCGACGCGATGGCAAAGACGGTCGGAAGCCTGCCCAAGCCCTCCGGACCACCGCCCTGGGCCGCCCTCGGCGACGCCGACACTTTTCGTCAGCGCCTGTTGGACAGTGGGTTTTCGCGCGTGCACATCGTCGAGGTCCGCCACGTCTGGGCGTTTGACGACCTGAACGTGTTCGTCGACTTGATGGGAAAGTGCGCACCGCCGGCGGTCGCCACCTTCGCGTCGCTCACACCGGATCAGCGCGCGACGTTCCGCGGCGCGGTGGCTGAAGATTTCATGACGCGCCAGGGCGGCGGCCCGTACGCGGTGACGCATGAAGCGATGATCGCCGTCGGCACGAAGTGAACCGCGATTAGAGTTTTGCGATCGCCGCCTTCGCCAGTGTCAACTCTTTTGCCTTTTCCTGCTGGAGACTGAAGCGATTCGCCTTCGTTCCCATGAGCCGAATGCTGATGGCGTTGGCTCCCTTCTTGACCCAGATGAACGGGCTGTCGGTCGGATAAATCTGGTAGAACGCATCATCGCCGAGGCCTGGTGAGCAGGGTGCAGGCGTCGAGCTGCTGCCCCGCCGGCGAGCCGACGGCGGTGCGGGGCATGGAGCCGAAGAATCCTAATAGCGAAACGCTGATAATCAACCCAAAACGCGTTCGGGACATGGTCTATTCCGGTTGATGGGCTTAGTCGCTTCTTCGGGCCATGACACACACGTGTCTGGATGCGGCCGGGCCGAGCAACCGGCCAATCCGTCCAAGGATGCGAGCGACCCAACCACTCCGTCGCGCCGCGCCCACCACTGAGGTGCGCTGGAGCAGCTTGAACCACGATTCGACCTGATACCACGGCCGGTCGTAGAGATAGTCGACCCATTCGATCGTGAACCCGTTCCGCTCGATCTGCTGGGTGAATTCGCCGAACCGATGCGCGCGCGTGTGCTCCGTGAACAATGCCGAGCCGCGCGGCACGAGAACGCGATGTATTTCGGCGAGACACCGATCGCGATCGGGCGCGTCGAGATTCCAGCTGTAGATGCCGTCCGCCGCGACGACAAGATCCATCTGGCCGCTGCCAATGGGGAGCGCGAGCGCGTTGCCCGCCAAAAATCGAATTGCCTGTCGACTCGCCCGCTCGCGTGCCGCCGTGATGGCGGTCGGCGCCACGTCAACCGCCGTGAGATCGATAGGAAGTTCCGACAGCGCCGCGGTCAGCTGTCCCCGACTACAACCGAGGTCGAGCACTCGACCGCGCGCAGCGCCGGCGACCTTATCGACGATCCACCCGTGACGCAGCTGCTCCACCGCTCGCGTGCTGTACGAGAACGGTTCCTCCGCCTCGCGGTGCAGAGTCTCGAAGAATTCGGCCTGCACGCTCGCGTTGTCCGATCGTTTGATCATGCGTCGGCGATGAGTGGATAGCCCGCGTGTCGCGCCGCGAGATGCGCATACCCTCGGCGCATCGACGTCAGTGAAAAATGCCGACGCGCACGATCGCGCGCTTGTGCGCCCTGTCGTCGTGCGTGCTCCGGTTCGGACAACACACGCGAGATCGCGCCGGCGAGGTCCCACGCCGAGTTTGGCGCGACGAGCGTTCCGCACGATCCATCGCTGCCGACGACTTCCGGCAACGCGCCACCTGCGCTCGCGATCACCGGCCGTGCACACGACATGGCTTCGAGTACGGCGAGACCAAACGTCTCGACGCAGCCGGCGTGAACGAACGCCGAGCACGCAGAATAGGCCCCAATGAGTCGCTCGCGAGGGACGCGGCCGAAAAAGCGAACGGCGATCCCCCGATGTGCTGCTCTTGCTCGCAAGTCTTCTTCCTGGGGACCCTCTCCGAAAAGCAAAAGAGGCGGCGCACGATGGCGAAGCAGTTGCAGCGCGTTGAACAGGACGTCATAGCTCTTCTCCGGCGATAGAGCACCGACCGCCAGCACAAACGGTTCGCCGTCGAGCCCGAACGATCGACGAAACTCCGCTGCGGCTCGACGGTTGGGGCAAAACTCCGATGGGTCGATGCCCTCGTGAATCGTCGTCGCCCGCACGCGGCGCATGAACGGCGTGTTGCCGAGTATGCGTTCGCGCGCCGCGGCAGAGAGAAAGACTTGTTCCTTGAGCCCAGTGCGGTAGGCGAGGCGGATCAGCGCATCGGTCGGGGCGCGCTTTCGGAAATGATTGTATCGAAAGATCACCGAGACCCGTGTGCCGAGCGTGGCTAGCGTCGCCACCCGAAGGTCGTGCGCGCGATCGACCAGAACAGCGGCGACGTCATTGGCGCGAAGAAAAGAGCGAAGTCGCGCCGATTCTCCCCGACCGTCGGAGACGATGACCGGGCGCAAGCCCGCGCCGCGGAACTCCTCGGCCACCACCGGGTTCGTCGCGACGACCAATGGTGCGAAGCCCGACGAGTCGAGCGCCGCTGCGATCTCGATGTAGCTGATTCCCGCACCACGCCAACAGTCAGACGATGTGTACAGCACGACGCGGGTGCCTCGCCCGATGGCCGCCGGCGTGGTGAAGGCCGGCCCGGACACCTCGTGCGACCGCGCAGTGTTGTCGACGAGCGAAGGAGTCATGTTACTCGCCTCGCCAACGCAGCCGTGTCAGGTCCCATGCGAAGCGACTGACGGATGTGGTGTAGTTGATGCCGATTCGCCTGAGCTCGAAAGCCGACGTGGAGTCGAAGTTCACTCGTCGCCTGAGGATCACGCCGGCGTCGTAGCCTGCCACGCCGGCGAGACGACACACATGGTGTGCTGGGTTTCCCCACGGATAGGCGACGACTCGAACCGGACCGTCGACGATCTGCTGAAGCTCGAGCCGCGACTCCCGTAACTCCGTCAAGGCATCGGGCTCGGGAAGATAGTTCAAATCGCGATGCGTTCGCGTGTGCGACTGCACGTCGTGTCCGTCGGCCGCCGCCCGTCGGACGTCGTCGACGGAAAAAAGCGGCTCCTGCAACTCGTCAGCGTCCCATCGATTGGTCTGGCCGAGTAACCCCGTCACCACGAACACCGTCGCGAACAGCCTGTGCGCGCGAAGCGCCGGAAGGGCGAATTCGAGGATGCTTCGATAGCCGTCGTCGAACGTGATGAGGATCGGACGTGCGGGTAGCTCCCCTTCACCCCGGCGGTACGCGAGGAGATCATGAAACGAAATCGCTTCGTATCCCCGAAGGCGAAGATAGCGAAGTTGAGTTATGAACTGTTCTGGCGTGACGTAATTAGCTCGATAGACGGCGCCCCGTGGTATTTCGGCGACCTTGTGATAAGCCAGCGCCGGAACGACCACAGTGCGCCGCGACCGGCGTCCGTGCGGCTTTTGAGGCGATAGTGATGGGCTCGGCACGAACGTCCGCGAGTCGGGGTGGCAAATCGACGGGCGATCACGTGCCGCAATTCTACGGCCGTCGCCTCACGAACCTGTCAGCGGCTTCTCAACGCGTCGTAGCATCTGGCGGGCTCTACGGGCGACGATCCGTGCACAGCGCAGCCGAGGTCGGTACGGCGAGCCATCGCGGTGGCATCCTTGAACGTCGCCTTGACGCGTTCGCCGAGTCGCGCGTCGAAATTCTGGCTGGCGACCGGCGCGACCGACGGCGTGCACGAGAAGCTGGAGATGCCGACTGATCGAACCCGTCGTGAGATCTTGCACCGACGGAAAGATGAGCCCGGGCCTCCGCCGCGATAACACTCGGTCCCTATTGGACGCCAAGCATCCCCCAACGCGTTCATTAGCAATCGATTAAACACCCTTCGGTCGCGACACAACGCTCTTGACCATCCGAGACTCTAAGGATTAGCCTCAACGCCTACCACCCGCATAGTTGGAGCCGCCCGATGTCCGCCTGCCGCTCGTCGCCGCTGGACTCCGTCGTTCGCGGCTCGTGGATCGGTCTCGCGTTGGTGGCCCTGATCGCGATCGCGTTCCCGCGAATGACGCACGCGCAGAACACGGATGTCATTCGCGGGCGAGTGACGAACACCGAAGGCCTGCCATTGCCCGGGGTCCGCGTCACCGCGACATCGATTCCCGGCAACGTCACTCGCGAAATACGGACGAATAATCAGGGCGCCTTCCAGATCGCGTTCCCGAATGGGACCGGCGACTACATCATGGGCTACGCGCTCATCGGTTACAACTTCCGGCAGTTCGAGATCAAGCGCGTCGCCGACGAGGATGTGCTGATCGCCGATGCACGGCTTTCCGTCGTGCAGCTCGATACGGTCGTCAGTACTGCATCGAACCAGCAGCGCGTCAACCGCAATCAGCAGACGCCCGACGTCAGCGGCACCGAACGCGCAATCCCGACCGCCAATCTTCCCCCCGAGTTGCAAGGCGACATCGCCGCCATGGCGGCGTCGCTTCCCGGCGTCACACTGATTCCCGGACTCGACGGACAACCGGATGGCTTTTCCGTCCTCGGATTGGGCGCCGATCAAAATTCCGTGACGCTGAACGGCATGCAGATCGGCGGCAACAATCTGCCGCGCGATGCCCAGATCCAGAGCTCGCTCTCGACGTCTCCGTACGACGGATCGCGCGGCGGCTTTAGCGGTGGCAACTTCAACATCCGGCCGGGATCGGGTTCGAATTACCGCACGCGCGGAATGAGCCTCGTGCTCAACACCCCGCAGCTCGAGTGGACGGACCGTGCCGCGCAGGCGGTCGGCACCGAGTACACTGGCGTCTCGCTCGGCGGTCTGCTCACCGGACCCATCTCCTACAACAAGTCGTTCTACAACGTCTCGTATCAGCTCGGACGCCAATCGCGTGACAACCTCACGCTGCTCAACGCGAGTGCGCTCGGTCTCCAGACGTACGGTATCGCGCAGGATTCCGCCGATCATTTTCTGGACATCTTGCGTCTGCGCGGGATCCCCGTCGCCGCGGGGCCGCCTCGCGGCCAGCGATACAGCGACAACGGGTCAGTGTGGGGACATTTCGATTTCTCGCCGCCGACGTCGTCGACCGGCCAGTCGATCGGCATGACGGTGAACGGCAACTGGTCGCGGCAGAGTCCAATCGGCGGCGGCGCCGCGCAGCTCGAGTCGGCGAGCGGGGATCGCGTGAACTACGGCGCCAACGCACAGCTGCGCCACAGCGGCTATTTGAAGATGGTGCTCAGCGAATCGCAATTCGGCGTCGGCGTGTCGCGCGACTATGGGGATCCGTACCTGCAGCTCCCGTCGGGACGCGTGCGCGTCAACTCGGTTCTGGCCGACGGCGCGAGCGGCGTGCAGAGCCTC
>JAICJQ010000085.1 GCA_025928335.1 Gemmatimonadaceae bacterium | reverse complement strand
GAGCTGCCCGGCTTGCCGATCTCGTACACGATGTCCGGCTCGAAGACGAGATAGCCGTCGCTCGCGTATTCCGCGAAATGCGGGCGGTCGTCGAACACCGGCGTCGCGAACTGGTTATGCGTGTTCGACAATAGCTCGTAGAAGTACACGAGCATCGGATATTTCTTGCCCGGCTCGTAGTTCGCGGGCAGCGTGAGCGTACCCTGAAGCTTCTGGCCCTTCGCGTTCTTGAAATCGACGAGCACACGCTTGCCCCACGCGTATTCGTCGATGAACGGATTCGCATCGGTGACCTTCGCCGGCGAGGCGAAGCTCGTGTTCGAGGTCCAGTAATCCGGAAACTGCGTGAACGACTGCTTCGTGAAGATCACTCGATCGGCTTTCTCGGCTTTTTGCGCCTGACCGACCGACGCATCCTCGTAGATCAACGGCGCCGGCTTGGCGCCGGGCGCCAGCGTGTAGTAGCCGGACTTCTTCGTCCACTCGCCGTAGGCGGAGAGAAGAAGCGGCTTCGAAAGGTCGATGCCCTCGTCCGGTTCGGCCTGCGCTCCCGCACCGAAGGCGCCGCCGCCGCGACCGCCGCGTCCGCCCCCGCTCGGTCGGTCGAGACGTACGATGCGAAACTGGATTTGCTGCGCGTCGCCCACACCGCCCGTCAGATTCGTCGCCTTGCCGCCGTCCAGCGGCACCGAGTACACGTCGAACCGATGATTGAGAATCACCGACTTGCCGTCGCGCGACCAGCCGGCCACGCCGTAGACGGGCAACTCGTACGGATGATCGTCCGTCGCGTCGATGAAACTGAGTTTCTCGCCGCCGGCCAACTGCGTCGAGCGACCGGACTCGGTGTTGTACGCGAAGAGCTTCTTGTCTTTCAGGTAGAGGAACCACTTGCCGTCGGGCGAGCCGCCCATGGTGCGTGTCAGCCCCTTCTCGATCAAGGCGCGCTCGCCGGTCTCGGTGTTGACGCGATAGTAGTCCGACTTCGATCCGCCCCACTGAACTTCGGTGCGATACGTCGTGTCGACGCGCCCGATGGCCCAGTGCGGATCCCCGGTCGGCGTCACGTTGCGCATGACGTCGTCCGAGACGCGCACGAGCTTCATCGAGGCGAGATTGAAGACCGCCGGCAAGGTCGCGCGACGCTCCTGCGCGAGACGGATCATCTGGACCGACTGCACCTCGGCGTCCTTCCAGTGCCAGACATCGACGTTCGCCTGCGGCTCGGTGGCCGTCGGCCGCTCTGCTTCCTGCTCCTTCAGTCCGACGTAGATCCGCGACGCGTCGCGGGTCCAGCGCAGCGGTGAGAGCTCGCTGAGCACCAGTGTCTTGGCAAAACCGGCGTCCTTCGTGGGATCGTATTCCGTGACACGCGCCGTCGGGGCGGACGCATCGGCCCACACGAGCAGGACGTTGTCGCGCTGCGCGTTTTCTTTCTTCTTGTCGCCGCGGAGAACCGCGAGACCGGTCCCCTTGTCGCTCCATGCGAGTTGATCGTAATCGGCGGTCGCTGAATTGAGGACGTGCGACCGGCTCGCCGCGAGGTCGACGACGTACACGCCGTTCCCAATGCGCTCGGCGGCGTCCACGGTGTACGCGAGCAGCCGGCCGGCATCATCGAACTCGTATGCGCCGACGTTGCCAATGTTTTGCGACACGCTGGCGGTCAGGTCACGGAGAACCAGATCGGTTCCATTGTGCTTCGCCGTCGCGTTGGCCTTGGACGTCTTCACGGCGAGATACTTCGAGCCTTTCGAGAACTTGAAAGAGGCGCCGTCCGGAACCTGATACTTGTCGCCGGAGCCGAGGTCCAGCAATTCGAAGCGCCGCGCCTGAGGCACTCCGAGACCCGCGGCCGGTTGCCCACCTCGGCCACCGCCGCCACCCCGGCCACCCCGGCCACCGCGTCCCTCGGACGGGCTCACGAAGTAGCCGACGAACCGGGCGTCGTCAGAGAACTGCGGCTCGCTGCCGAGGGGAATCATGTAACTCTTGCCGGACGGCAGCTGTTTCACAAATAGCGTGTCGTCGCCTTCGTTCGGCTGGTAGATGAAGGTCATCCATGAACCGTCGCTCGACAGCGTCGCGTTGTTGATCCGCTTCCAGCGACCGATGTCGGCGAGGCCGAGGATCTTCTTGCCGCGCGGGTCGGTCTTCGCGGAGCTCGGCGGGGACGCCGGCGAGCCGGCGAGGGTTGCCTGCGCTTGAATCGGGGCGCCGCAAGCAATGAGAAACAGCGCCGTCGCAATCAAGCGAGCGGGAGTGTTCGATCGCATTATTTCTCCAGCGGGACGTCGGATGAGGTAGGGATGCCGAATATACGCGCCGGACCGGGCCGCGTTGGGCTGGGTAGCGGCCGTCGGGCAAGATCGTAGGTTGGATAAATGAGCAGACCATCATCGGTCGGCGGATTGCTTGGTGCGATCTGTTTGAGCCTGACGCTGGCTACGCGAGGTCAGCCACAGACGGCCACCGAGCGTTCGGCGCGGGCGGCCGCGGACACGTTCTTTGCGCTGGTCACCCGCGAAAAGTGGGACTCCGCGTCGGCGATGCTCGACCTCGCGGGTTTCGAACCTTACCTCAAGGGCGTCGTTCGCAACGCTCGGAGCGCTATTCCACAACGCCCGATGACCGCCGAGTATTTGATGTCTATCGACTCGACGATGCCGCGAGCTGTCGCGGAATGGCAAATCCAGCGGATGAAGAGAAGCGACGCCGGAGACCAGTTTTCGTTTCTCTCGACTCAATTCGCGGGCGTCACCTCACCGAGCGACCTTTTCGCCCTCTCAGCTCCCGCGGCTGCCGCACGCTGGCTGGAAGCGCAGGACGAACGATTCCAGATGCGCGAGGCCTGGCGCCGACAAGGTTGCCCGATGTCGGAGCTTCCTTCATTCCCCGCAGTCAAGCGCGTCGTGCGTGCAGTCGGCATCGCCAACGATTCGACGGCGTACGTCGTTCAGACCGACGATCGCTTCGGCGAATCGCCTCCCGATAACCTGTCGTTCGGAGAGAGGGTCATGGAGGTCCGACGAGTAGGCGGGCGTTGGCTGATCGTGCCGCGCGCCGACCTGTTGCAGCCCCGGAATTTCGGATACGGATTCGATTGCGCGCGGGCTAAGCGACCGTGATAGCAAGTCGTCCGGTTCGAGCATCGCTGGCGCTCGCGCTCTTACTAGGCGTTCGACCCAGCCTCTCGGCTCAAGAGCTCCGCGGCACAGCGCGCGATGCGGCGAGCCGGCAGGCGATTCCCGGCGCCGTCATCACGCTGCTCGACGCCCGCGGATCCGCGCTCGGCCGCAACATTACCGACGAACGCGGACGCTATCGAATTGCCCTTCCGTCCGACGCCGTCAGTCTTCGGTTCGTTCGAATCGGATTCCGTCCTTTCACGGCGAACCTGCCGGGCTCCAGAAAAGCGATTGATACGCTCGACGTGTCGATGACATCGCTCCCGACGATGCTCGATCCGGTCAGCGTTCGCGCGAACGCGTGCCCCGCCCGATCCGACGCTGGAGCCGCGCTCGGACTTCTCGAGCAGGCCCGGGCCGGACTGCTCAACAGCGTCGTCGCCAGGAAGGCGAACCCCGCGTCGGTGGTGCTTATCCGCTTCCAGCGCATCATGGACGGGACGAGCGACCGAATTGCCAGCCAGACCGTAACGATCGATTCCACACCGCGCTCGATGTCCTCATTCTACGCGGTCCGCTCGGCGAGCGAGTTTGTACAAGCCGGATTCGTTCACGAGGCCGACAGTGGCGCGACGTTCTACGCGCCCGACGCCGAGGCATTGCTCGACGACGCATTCATCGCCGGCTACTGCTTCCGTCTGGTGAAAGCGGACAAATCACGGCCGGCGGAGGTAGGCCTCGGGTTCGCGACGCCGAGCCGTGCGAAGAACCGCGTCGACATCGACGGCGTGCTGTGGGTCGACACTCTCACGCGACGGCTGCAGAACCTCGAGTTCCGGTACGTCGGCCTCGGAAGCCAGCTCGAGGACGCGCGCCCCGGCGGCTGGCTGTCGTTCCGCGAGACGACGAATGGTAGTGTCATCATCGATCGTTGGTCGCTGCGGCTGCCCGTCATTCATACCGATTCAATTCTCACGAGAGGAGAGTACGTGCTGCGCGACGTGGTCGACGCACAGGAGACGGGCGGCGAGGTGGCGCAAATGAGCTGGCCATCGGCACCGAGCTGGAATGCGTCGCTCGGGACGTTACAGCTCCACGCGGTGACCCACGCGAAAAAACCCGCGGTGGGCGTGCTCGTTCAACTGGAGAACACCAGCTACGTCGCGCGCGCCGACTCGAGTGGATCGATCACCATCACCCGACTGCTTCCAGGGCCGTACAAGCTGGTGGTGAAGGACAGTCAGCTCGAGTCGATCGGTATTTCACTGGCAACGTCGACCGCATTCACCGCCGTTCGCGATTCAGTGCACCGGGCCGATCTGGTGGTGCCCACCGCGAACGACTATGTGGCCGAGCGTTGCAGGCATGACGCGAAGTGGTATCGCACGATGGCGCGTCCACGCGGCGGCATTGTGTGGCTCATTGGACGCGTCGTGGACGGCAACAATGTCGGGATTCGCGGTGTGAGCGCCGCGGCGTACAAGGGCGGGCGAGCTGATGTTGCCACCGCGGGGCTGAATCCGGTGGGGATCAGCAGCACGAGCACCGGCACCGACGGAATCTTCGAGATGTGTTCCGGGTTTTTTTCCGTCGGCGACAGCGCGCTCGTTCGCATCCAGCGCAAGGGTCTGCCGCCGATCGAGCTGACTCATCACCTCACCGATACGCTCACCGTGCTGCCGCTGATCCGCGACCCGCGACGCCCGTGAGAGGTTAGCGGCAGTCGACGTTCGGGGCCGGCTTCAACGGAAATAGCTCAAGCGGAACATCGGTGTCGCGCTCGAACCGAAGGTCGATCAGGCGTTGTGTCTCCAAAGCGGCGCCGCGCGGACCGCCAGACCGCGCGGTGTACTCGGACGTCGTCCGAGTACAGATCCGGTCGACGACCGGCAACGCGGGGAGCACCTCGCGGAACCAGGTCGTCACACGAATCGTCCACAGCTCCTCCGTCGGATGGAGGGACGACGGACGCACCATCACGAAATCCGATCGCACGAGCTGATACGAGGCCGTGTCGAGAAACATCGACCCGCGAACGTCCGGCTCGCGCAGCGTCTTTACCGGCTCGAAGTTCACCTGAATGCGACGCATACCGTCCACCGTCGAGACGCCGGCGTATTTGAAGCAGTGGTTGTCGGTGAAGACGTCGTCGGCCAAGTCGACGAGCTGCGGGACGATCATCTTCTCCGGCGCTTCGGCGATCTCGTCCGCCTCAGTGCGCACGACCAGCTTGCCCGGTGCATACCGCCATTCGTGTTCCGACGCGACTTGCACCGTGTCGATGCGCGTGACCCGGATTCGCTGGTTGCCGCCGAGCGACACCAGGCGCTCCGGAGCGCCGATCGCTCGTTCCATGCGGCTCGTGAATGGCGACTCGTGCGCGAGGAGCTTGTTTCGGTCGGCGTTGTCCCACAGCTGACGGAGAATCGCCAGCGTGGCGGTGTCGCCGTTTGCCGAGCCTCGAGACGGACAGACTTCATCCGAGACGCGCACTCGCTGTAACTGTAGTGCGAGGGGCTCGAGCGCGACCCGCACCGTGTCCTCGCGACCCTCGGCGAGATCCAGCTTGATTGAAACCGGCGTGAATCCAAGACGCCTCACGCGCAGCGTCACCGCGCCGGCCGGCACGCCGCGCAAGCGAAAAAAGCCATTACTCTGCGCGAAGGTACCGATGCCGACGTCTTCGATCGTCGCGTCAGCGAAACCGAGCGGCTCGCCGGTCGGGCGCGCCGTTACGTAGCCAACGATGGACGCCGACACGCGTCCAGTCGGACGCTGGGCGACGGCCGGCGTACTCGCCATCGCGACGAGCAGCGCCGCGGGGATTCTCGACATGGTCGCAACGCTCGCGGCCGGTAGGCGTTCCGTCAAGACGCGCACCATTTGCGAGAGTAGAAGCCAGCTTCATAACGTTAGAGCGTCACCTTCAAACGACCTCCGCATGCATCTCGTCAAGAAAACTCGGTCGATCAGCCTGCTACTCCTTTTCGCCCTGGCGGCGACCGCGGGCGCTCAGCCATCGGCCGTCATCCTCGTTCGCCACGCCGAAAAGGCGACGACGCCGGCGAACGACCCTCCGCTCACGCCCGCGGGAGCGCAACGCGCCGCCGATCTCGCCGCGGCGCTCAGCGATGCGCACGTCTCGGCGATCATCACGACGCAATTCGAACGAACGAAGGCGACGGCAAGGCCGCTCGCCGACGCGGCGAAGATCACGCCAATCATCGTCTCGACGTCGAGCGATGCGGCCGCTCATGTAAACGCCGTCGTCGCCGCCGTGGCGAGCCGCCCGGCCGGCTCCATCGTGCTCGTGGTCGGACACAGCAATACGATTCCGGAAATCATCGCTGCACTCGGCGGACCGAAGATGCCGGACCTGTGCGACGCGCAGTACGGCAGCCTCTTCGTGCTGCAGCTTCGCTCCAACGGGCCGCCGAGTTTCGTGCGTGGAAAGTACGGTGCCGCGGACCCGTCGGACGCGGACGCGTGCACGCGGACGATGAAGACGCCCTGATCGCCCGTCAGCTTGTCTTTCGGGCCCAGCCCGGCAAATGTTCGAGTCCCTACCAAGCGGAGTGGTGTCATGGCGTCGGAGAACGACTGGCGACGCATCGTCGCCTCGGCATTGGATTGGGAGCAAGCGCACGCGGATTTTCAGAAGTCGATCGCCGGGCTCGATCCGGCTCTGCGCGGGAAGCGTCCGTACGACTTTCCGCATTCCGTGTGGGAGCTCGTCGACCACATTCGCGCGACTCAGCACGATCTGCTCGAGTTCTGCATGAACCCGAAGTACAAAGAACCGAAATGGCCCGACGACTACTGGCCCGACCCGGCGGTAGCGCCGAACGAAGCGGCGTGGAACGAAAGCCTCGGCGCGATCAAGCGTGACACGGCGGCGTTCGCCGAATTTGCCGCCAACGATCCACGCGACCTCACGGCCCGCATTCCGCACGGCACGGGGCAGACCTATCTCCGCACGATTCTCGTCGCGGTCGACCACACGTCGTATCACGTCGGGCAGATCATCGCCGTTCGCCGCTTGCTCGGCGCGTGGAATCCATGAACCTCGGACTTCCTTCAGACCTCGGACTTACCTCGAAGGCACCTCATGACGCAACCCGACTCCGCGAAAGCACGCTTCCTTCGCAACTACGAGCGCGAGACCGCGACTACCCTTCGCGTCATGCACGCCTTCCCCGCGGATAAGACAGATTTCCGCCCACACGAGCGTTCGAACAACGCGCTCCATCTGGGGTGGACGTTCGTCGTCGAGCAGTCGATGCTGCTGCGGGCGCTACGCGGCGAGGACATGTTCGGGAGTGGCTACGGAAAACCGCCTGAGGATTGGCAGGACATGATCGACGCGTTCAAGCAGGCGCGGAGCGACGTCGCCGCAGAGTTGAAGAAGCCCGAGAACGAGAAGCTCGACGGCTCCGTCGTGTTCATGACAGGGCCGAGGCAAAAGGGCGAGGTTCCGCTCGCCGACTTCGTCGAATTCATGCTCGGCGATCAGATCCATCATCGCGGGCAGCTGTCCGTGTATCTGCGGATGGCCGGCGGAAAGGTGCCGTCGATCTATGGACCGTCGGCGGACGAGCCCTGGATGTAACCCTTAGGGCGAGATCGGACAGTCGGCGAGCGCGATTGGCGCGCGATGGCCTTCAGTGGTGAACAGAAATCGTCCGTGGTTATCGACCCACGTCACACCTTCGCCCTGCACTTCGTCGACCGTCAGCAGGTTGCAGACCGCCGGTGGCACGCTGTGGTTCACCCGTCCGGTCGCCGAGTCAGTGTCGAAGACATAGAGCTGCATGTAGGTGCGGACGGCGACGTGCTTGGCGTCGGGCGACAACGACGCATCGGTGATCAATCGGAACGGTGCGCTTCCCGGCGCGATCGGCAGGCTGTCCATGACCTCCGCGACAACGCGGCCCTTCTCGAGCCAAGCGCTCGCGGGGAGCCGATACACGAGTGCCGGCAACGGATGACGCTCCGACGGGTCGAGCCGGGGGCGCTTGGCGATGAGAAAGATGTCGGCGTTCCGTGACACATACATCGCTTCAACGTCCTGCGGCCCGTTCGGATACTCGTATGTCAGTTTGTCGGCTTGTACCGAGTCCACGCCGGCCGCGGCCATCGCCCGCGGCTCAGCGACCCGATAGATCCTTCGCGATCGGTGCGTGGCTTCGTTGTCGCCGACGTCGCCGATATATACGCACCACGCGATCGCGCCGGCCGAGCACGGACCGACCGACGCGGCCTCCCAATCGGAGTTGTTGGCGTTCGTCACCCGCCAGACACCGCGATCCTTGTTCGCGGTGTCGAGTGCGAATAGCAGCGGATCGTTCCCCGAATCATTGATCGTGAAGAAGATTCCCGGCTGCGTCATGCTCATCGCGGCGGTGGAGTTCTCGACGAGATCGGACGGCGTGGCGCGGCGAACGATGGAGAGGTGCGTCGGCGTCGCGCCCATCGAGTCAGTCGCCGAGTAATAGCGCGAGATCACCCGGTGCTCGCCGTCCGCGCCACACCCCATGGCCGCAAAGGCCATGACAACGCCGCCAAACGTGCGCGATAAATTCACAACCATGAATACCCTTCCAAATCGGCTCCTTGCCATCGCCGCCGCGGCTTCGCTGCTCGCCGCATCCGCTCTGTCGGCTCAATCGACGCTCGGTCCAACCGAGCGCGCCGTCACGCGCGCCGTCGATGCTCACAATACCGAGGCGCTCACGCTCCTCGAACGAATCGTGAACATAAACAGTGGCACGATGAACTTTGCCGGGGTGCGCAAGGTCGGCGATGTTTTGCGTGCGGAATTCGACGCACTGGGCTTCAAGACGCAGTGGGTCGAAGGTGCCTCGTTTCGCCGTGCCGGCCACCTCGTCGCCGAGCATCCGGGACCTGGCCCGAAGATTCTACTGATCGGGCATCTGGACACGGTTTTCGAGCCGAGCAGTCCATTTCAGAAATTCGAGCGGCTCGACGACTCGACGGCGCGCGGACCCGGTGTCATCGACATGAAAGGCGGCGACGTCATCATGCTCTATGCTCTCCGGGCGCTGAAAGATGCGGGCACGCTGGATCGAATGAACGTGACGGTGGTGTTCGATGGAGACGAGGAAGACTCCGGAATTCCGACGGAAGCGGCACGCAAGGCACTCGTCGACGCGGCGTCGGGCGCGCGGGCCGCGCTCGGATTCGAGGACGGCGCGGCGGATCCGAAGACAGCCGTCATCTCTCGGCGCAGCGCGGGGTCGTGGACGCTTCGCACGACGGGTCAACCGGCTCACTCGGGACAGATCTTCAAGCCTGAAGTCGGGGCGGGGGCAGTGTACGAGGCGTCGCGCATCCTTCATGAGTTCTACACGACGCTGTCCAAGGAGCAGTATCTCACCTTCAATCCCGGCCTGGCGATCGGCGGCACGCTGGTGAAAGTGGATACGACGGGGACTGAAGGTTCCGCTGCCGGCAAGCGGAACGTCGTTGCCGAGCACATGGAGGTGACTGGTGATCTCCGGACACTTTCGCCCGAACAGCACGCGAAGGCGAAGAAGACGATGCAGCAAATCGTCGCCCGCCATCTTCCGAAAACGAATGGGACGATCGAGTTCGACGACGGCTACCCACCGATGGCGCCGACGCCCGGCAACAAACGCCTGCTCGCGTTGTACGACCAGGCCAGTCGCGACCTCGGGTTCGGGTCGGTCGTGGCCGTCGATCCGTCGCGCGCCGGCGCCGCGGATGTATCGTTTGTCGCGGGCAAGGTCCCAATGATCATCGACGGGATCGGACTTTCCGGACACGACGATCACACCGAGAAAGAGACCGCGGACCTCCGCATGCTCGCTCCGCTCACCAAACGTGCGGCGCTCGTGATGCTTCGGTTGACGCAGGGATCGGTCAAGCCCTAAGACATCCGGGTCGAAGGCGGCCCCAGTGTCCATGGATCGAGCCGACTGGGATCACGCGTGGAATCCCGGGCGGCCCGACGGTGTCCATGGAACGGAGACAACGTGGGACGGCGACCGTAGATCGAATGACCGACCCGAGGCCGGATGACGAGCTGCTGGCCCTCGCCCGCCGCGGCGACGAGCGCGCGTTCGCCGCGCTGGTCGAACGGTACGAGGGCGTGGTTGCCGCGACCGCGATCGGCATGCTTGGCCGCGGCGACGACGCCGACGACGTCGGTCAGGAGACCTTCATTCGCTTTCACCGCTCGCTCGATCGGTTTCGTGGCGAGGCGTCGCTCAAGACCTATCTGGCCCACATCGCGATGAACCTGTCGCTCAACGCGCTGCGCAGTCGGCGGCGGACACTCCTGCGCTTCAGCGGTGGCGACGATGCCGTCGCCGATGCCCTCGAGCCTGGCGCCGGGCCGGCCGGCGAGACCGACGCGGCGGAGCTCAAACGCGTCGTTCAGCACGCTGTGACCGCGCTGAGCGAAAAGCACCGTGCCGTGGTCGTCCTTCGCATGTTCCAGGACTTCTCGACGCGCGAGACCGCGCAGATGCTCGGCGTCCCGGAAGGGACCGTCTTGTCGCGTCTGTCGCGCGCCATGCAGGAACTTCAAACACGGCTTGCACCCTACGTACGAGACGGTTTCCTACCCACCCCCATGGAGACCACCCGATGACGGACCGTCACGACGAATTGCACGATGACGCGCTGGGTGCCCTCCTGCGCGCCAGCGCCCCCGATCGATTTGACGCCGGATTCAGCGGCCGCGTTCTGACGCGCCGCCGCGCCGAGGAGCAATCGTGGGCCGCGGGGTTGCAGCGACAATTCTTCCGCGTCGTGCCGCTCGCCGCGGCCGCGGCGCTTCTGCTCGCGTCGATGAATTGGTGGAGTGCGCGCTCGTCGCACGCATCGGTCATCGACGCCGCCCTCAATCTCCCGCAAGTCAGCCTTGCGACGGCGTACGCGTCGTCGAGCTATTACGCGAGCCCGGACTCCGCGACCCAAATGCCATGAACAACCAATTCAAGTCGGTGGTTCTGCTCGCGGCGACGCTCGTCGTCGGCTTCGCGCTCGGGCTTTTCGCCGACGCGAGCCTCGTGCGCGGCCGGCGCGACCGGATCACCGAGATTCGCCGGCCGCCCGGGTTCGTCGCGCACATGGAGAGCGTTATCGAACCGCACAGTGACGCCCAGCGTGATTCCATCCGGCCTATCCTCGAGAACGCCGCTCGGCAGAATGGCGAGGTCATGCGCTCGGCGAACGATCGATTCAAGGCGACGCTCGACAGCATGCGGTTCTCGCTCAACCCGATGCTCGATCAGGGGCAACGCGAGCGGCTGTCGCACGAAATCGATCGCATGCCTCCCTTTGGCCCAGGCGGCGGGCGCGGGCGCGGTCGGGGTGGGCCGCCCGGCGGGTTTGGACGAGGAGGGCCGCCAACGGTCGGAGATCGGCCTCCTCCGCCGTAACCTGGCGGCGGGGCGCGGGAAAAGGCAGAATCAACGGTCTGCCACAACGCGGAAAGCGTTCGTCGCGTTTGTGTTATGACGACCCCACATTCTCGAACCCGCCCCTCGTTTCGAGGCTCCTCCATGCTTGAGTTGCATCGCGCACCCACTGTTCGTTCTTTCGCCCATCGCTCGCTCGCCGCGAGTGCAGCCCTGATCACCGCTGTCACGCCGCTCCTCGCGCAGAACCGTGCGGCGTCGGGCGAAAAGCTCGCAGCCGCGCGCGCTGAGGCGGCGAAGGTCGCCGCGGTGCGTCCGGAAGCCCTCGGCAAGACCGCATCGGGCTACACGATCGATCAATTCCTCTCGCCCCCCTCCCCACTCGAGATGGGTGTGGCTCGCAAGGCCGACCGCATCGCCTACGTCGTGTACGAGAAGGGCATGCGCAACATCTACACGGCAGCGGCGCCGGACTTCAAGCCGGTTCGGATCACCAAGTTCCTCGATGACGACGGCGTGGACGTCGGCTCGGTCCGCCTCTCCGACGACGGCTCGACCGTGACGTTCATTCGCGGACACGGCCAGAATCGCGTCGGCTGGATCGCGAACCCGTCGCACGATCCCAACGGACCGGACCGCGCCATCTGGGCGGCAAAGACAGACGGCTCGGGTGCCTGGCGCCTCGCGTCGATCGCCAACACTGAACTGGTGCCCGGCGGCGGTCGTGGTGGTGGCAACCCCGAGCTCTCGCCGGACGGCAAGCACGTCGTGTTCGCGCGCGATGGCCAGATTTACCACGCCCGTGTCGCGCGCGGTGCGACCGCGGCGATCGACACGGCGGGCATTCCATTCATCAAGGAGTGGGGCCGCCAGAGCAACCCCGTGTGGTCGCCCGACGGATCGAAGATCGCATTCGTCAGTACGCGCGACAATCACTCCCTCATCGGCGTGTACGATATGAAGTCGCGGAAGGTCGATTTCCTTTCGCCAAGCGTGGATTTCGACAACGCGCCGGTCTGGTCGCCGGACAGCAAGCGCATCGCGTTCATTCGGCGTCCGGGTACGCCGTTCGGAGCGCAGACCCAGCAGGGCAACGGTGGCATCGGCAATCCAGCGGGTCCCGCCGCCGGACGCGGAGCCGCGCAGGCTGGCGCTGAGGGTGGTCGGGGAGGCGGACGCGGGGCGCGAGGTGGTGGCGGCGGCGGTCGCGGCGGATTCGGAAACGACACGACGCCACAGCGAATCGACGGCTTGTATCGCGCGGCATTCCCGGGCGGCTACACGCTGGCGTTCATGATCGCCGACGTCGCCACCGGCAAGGGCCACGAGTTCTGGCATAACAAGCCCGCGGACCGTGTGTTCACGAACATCGCCAACATTTCGTGGGCCGGCGAGCACGTCGTGTTCACCGCGCAGCGGCCGAACGACGAGTGGGATCGCTTCTTCTCGGTCAGCATCGACAATCCCCAAGCCGAGCCCACCCTCCTCACCACGACAGACGGCCTGATCAACGATGGCGTGGCCGACCGGACCTTCGCGACGAATGCCGTGTCACGTGACGGAAAGACCTTCTACTACGCGACGAACGCGAACGACATCGAGAAGCGGCACATCTGGGCCGTACCGGTCGCCGGCGGAACGCCGAAGCAGATCTCGACCGATGATGGCGTCGAGGTTTCTCCGACGCCGCTTCCCAACGGGAAGCAGATCGCCGTGCTCTACTTCGGCGCGACGCAACCAGCGTCGATCGGGATCGTCCCCGCCGACGGCGGGCAAACGAAGATCGTCTTCCCGACGGCGATGAAAGATTTCCCAAAGGACGCTCACGTCACCCCGCAGATTATCCTCACGAAAGCGGCCGACGGCTTAGAGATCCATAATCAACTCTTCCTGCCCAAGGACCTGAAGCAGGGCGAGAGGCGGCCGGCGATCGTCTTCGTGCACGGCGGTCCGGCGCGTCAGATGCTGCCCGCGTACCACTACATGCAGTTCTACCACTGGGCGTATGCGTACAACCAGTGGCTCGCGTCGCAGGGCTACATCGTGATGTCGATCAACTATCGCAGCGGCATCGGCTACGGCAACTCGTTCCGGAGGGCCCCGAACACTGAAGGGCGCGGGAACTCCGAGTATCAGGACGTCCTCGCCGGCGCCAAGTATCTCCAGAGCCGTCCGGACGTCGATCCGGCGCGCGTGGGGATCTGGGGGCTTTCGTACGGCGGCCTGCTCACCGCGCAGGCGCTCGCCCGCAACTCCGACATCTTCGTCGCGGGCGTGGACCTCGCCGGCGTACACCTCTACGGCAACAACCTCGACTCGACCAACCTCGCGTATCAGTCGTCGGCCGCCGCGCACATCGACACCTGGAAGTCGCCGGTCTTCCTCGAGCAGGGCGACGACGACCGCAACGTCGATTTCTCGCAGATGGTCGGAATGGTCGATCTCCTTCGAAGCCACGGAGTCTACTACGACCTCACGGTCATCCCCGACGACGTGCACGAATCACTGATGCACAAGCGCTGGATAGACATCTTCAGCCGAAGCAGCGATTTCCTGCATCGCTTCGTCTGGGACAAGCAGACGCCGCCGGCGATGACGACGAACGGCTCGAAGTGACGCGCGACGATCTTCTCCCGCCGGCGAGAATCTGGCCGCTGTACGTCGCGCTGTTCGCGATCACGGCCGTCGTCGTGCTGCAGAAGACGAAGCACGCGTTGCTGCCCGCGTCACAGAACCGAGTACTGTTCCTCGCCGAGGGCGCCGCGATCTGCGGCGCCCTCGTGCTTCGATCGGGATGGCTTCGCGACAACGAATGGCGTCGGGAACAGCTCCGGCTGGGCACGATCGCCAACAATTACTACAAGCCGCGTCGTGAGGCATTGGTCAATGGCTTCGCCGTCGGTAGCGGGGTGTTGTTAGCATTGTGGTGGGGCCTCGCGACATGGAGCGTCGTGTTGTTCGGGATGCGGCGCGGGGTGACCACCCGTGGATTGCTCGACTTCGAGGTCGCGACCGTCACCGGGGCGCTCACCGGTGCGATCGTCGGCGCGGTGACCGGGTTACTGGTCGGACACCTTTGGGAATTGCGTCACCGCCGAAAACGTATGCTGCGAAGCACCGCTCATGCCTGATCTCACGATCCGCCTCAAAAAGAAAACCGACGGCTCCGCGGCGCTGAGCTGCACGCGCGCCGATGGATCCGTCACCTGGCAACGGCAGGAAGGGCAACTCGGCCGCTTCTTCCCGTTGCACGACCTCACGCACTACTGCGTCGAAACGGTCCTCGGTTTCGATCGCGCCTTTTACGGATTGCTCGCCGAGGGCTGGGACATCAGCGATTTCGGGAAACCGGAGAGGAGAAGTCAGGATATCTCGCAAGCGGTACTCGCCGAAGCCATCGTCGGAGTATTCGATCTCGAGCGCATCATGGGAGAGCGTGGCGACGCGGAAGACTTGATGAGCAAGGTCGCCTCGGTTTACGACTCTCGAGGAGCTGCGGCACCCGACATCGTGGTCACTCAATCGCAGATCGAACAGGTGCGCGCGCTGCGCTCCCAGCTGTCCGAGCGGTGGCACGCGCTCCCCGCCGGCGAGGCGATGGAGCTGGAGTTCAATCGTCAATCGGCGCCGCGTTCGGACACAAAGGTCCGCGCGCGGGCGTAGGAACAGCTATGGACGACGAATTCATTTCACCCGACCCGCCCACCCCGCCCACGCAACCGTTCGGCGCCCTCGTTCCGCCGCCGAAGGTCCCGGGCACGGCTGTCGCGGCGGCGACGCCCGCGCCCCAGCCACAACGCTCGC
Organism: Gemmatimonadaceae bacterium; assembly: GCA_025928335.1. Lineage (GTDB taxonomy): Bacteria > Gemmatimonadota > Gemmatimonadetes > Gemmatimonadales > Gemmatimonadaceae > JAQBQB01. The sequence goes on along the minus strand of JAICJQ010000085.1, from coordinate 2,176 downwards.
CTCGTGAGCGATTCGGACTCCGCGGCCGTGGGGGATTGTGGGGACTCGTCGAGCGCACACTCGACGCGGTCGACGAAGTCGCCGACCAAATCGCCTTCGGCCTGGGACTTCGGCACCGGTGACGACCCGCGCCGGCATCAGCGCCGGAATGCTCCTCTTCCGACGCCAAAACGGCTCGGCTCAGCTCTTCCTGGCGCATCCCGGCGGCCCGTTCTGGTCCAATCGTGACGTCGGCGCCTGGACGATTCCCAAAGGCACGGTCGAGGAAGGCGAAGACCTCATCGACACCGCGCGTCGTGAATTCCGTGAGGAAACCGGAATCGAGCCGGTACCGCCTTTCATTCCGCTCGGCGCGATCAAACAAAAGGCCGGCAAGACCGTTCACGCCTGGGGCTGGGAAGGTGACGCCGACCCGCGCAGCGTCACCAGCAATACCATGCGCACCGAGTGGCCACGCGGATCGGGAAAATGGCTCACCTTCCCCGAAGTCGATCGCTGCGCTTGGTTCGACCCAACCATCGCGCGTGTCAAAATCAATCCGGCGCAGGCCGAGCTCATCGATCGTCTCGAAGCTGCGATAGGGGCGTGACGGCTTCGTTTGGTCGGTGGTAGAGATCGACGACGCCAGCTCGGTGAAATGGATTCGGGACACGCGACGGGATGGAACGGAAACCCTACAGGAATAACTGCTTTTGAAATTCGACGTAGTGAGGCGGACTCTCGCCGCAGCTCCATTGAAGCAGGTAATCCTGTAGGTCACCCGTTCAATCCTGTTCTTTGTCCCGTATCCATTTCCGTACCAACCGTCCTGGCAGACGATGCAAAAATGGTCGCGATCTCAATCGATCGCCGCGACCAACAATCCCCGCCGGAGCGTTCAACGCCCACCGAGCGTCAACACGGCTCCGACCTGCACCTGCCCGTTCGTGACGGCTACGTACTGAAACCCGAGATTCACCGCGATGCTGCTCGAGCGGTTGTAGAAGCCGAGCCCACCGCCGATCAGGAAATGCGCGCCGCTCTCGTGCGGCAGGCCGGTGTTATCGTCGGGATCAAAATTGCCGAACGAGAAGGCCGGCGTGACAAAAGGAACGATTTGCATCTCGGTTTTCGGTCGCGACGGCCGAAAGATTGAAAGCGGCAAACCCACCGAGCCCGCGAACAGCGCTGACTCGCGCGGCTTCGAGTATCCCAAGTCTCCGTTGAGTCCGACGCGCAAGTGCGGGGCGCTGCGCCCTTGACTGAACGGCAAATCGGTCAGCCGCATGTCGCCACCGACGTCGATCAACCACGCATCCGATCCATCGCGCGACTGCGACGAAATTCCACCCGTTACGGAAACCGTAGATGCGGTGCCTGTGGGCACGACTGCCGTCAACGCGAAGTTGTTGAAGCTCGAGAAGCTCGTACCGCTCGGGACGTACCCGTAGCGAATGCCAAGCGCAACGCCGGATTGCAGGTCGCCGAGAATCGTGCTCGTCGCGACAGGTGGAAGACCCGCCTCAGCGTTTCGCATGAGGGCGAAGTAGGTCGATTGCTGACTAAATGTTTGTGCGACGAGTGGCGCGCTCAGGCAAATCCCGAGTACACCGGACAACCAGGGTTTTCTCATGCGGGTTCTCCCTCCGGAACCGCACCCTGGTTGCAAAATCCGAGCGCTCGTCCATTCGCGCGCTGACTTCGTCGGGGCTCAGCTTTCTAGACGCCGTCGCCAGTAGTCGTCGTCGGAGATGAGGACGTCGAGCTCCACCGCATTGGCCTTTTTGCCACTTTCAAAATCGGCGATGTGGATTGTCGACGTACGAATGGGTCTTCCCGTCGCGTCCTCGAGCTTCAGGTCGAGCGCGTCACGTGCCGCGTAGTAGCGCTCGAGCTTCGCGTTATCGCGCGAAGTGCCGTCGCGCGGCGCCGCCTCGGCAAAAAGAGCGAACACGGGCTGCACGAGCTCGTAGCCGAGTCCGGGCCGGAAGGATCCCCACGCCCGACCGGTACTGGGCTCCACGTGCTCGAGCTCAGAGTGTCCGACGATCACGCCCTTTAAACGAACCGTGTGCTTCATGGCTTGCGCGGCTTCGCGGCCGTCGAGTCGGCCTCGGTGATTTTGAAACTGAACTGTTGCTCGACGAGCTGTCGAACTTTCGTGCTGCCGATCTTCGCCGGCTCGAAGCGCATGTAG
>JAICJQ010000237.1 GCA_025928335.1 Gemmatimonadaceae bacterium | reverse complement strand
GTCGTCGACGTCCTCGAGAACCGATTCGCGTCGCTGGTCGACGAATACCACGCAGCCTTTCCACTCGACCCCGGTGCGCCCCTCCAATCGGTCCGCGCCCGCACGACGGCCAACCCGGGACTCGCCGATCTCATTGTCTCGACGCTCGTCCGCCAACAAAAAGTGGACGTGTCCGGCGCACTCGTCATGCGCCACTCCTGGACGCCCACACTCGACGAGCGCGCCCGCACCACCCTCGATGGCATCGCCGGCACGCTCGAACAAGCCGATCGCGAACCGCCGTCCGTGGACGAGCTCGAGCAAAAGTTCGGACCCGACACGGTGTCTGTACTCAAGGTCCTCGAGCGACAAGGACGAGTGGTGCAGGTCGCGCCTGATCGCTACTACGCGGCACCAGCGCTCGAGCGCCTCGAGGGGTTGCTGCGATCGGCGATGGCCGACGGTCGCGAGAAATCTCCGTCAGAGCTCCGCGACGTCCTTGGCGTCTCCCGCAAATACCTCATTCCGCTGCTCGAGTACGCCGACCGAACGGGCCTGACGGAGCGTCGAGCGACGGGTCGCGTCATCGGTTCCCGCACTTCGAGCGGGCCGCGCGTAAGTGCAGAAGGAGAGGGGATTCGCCTTTCTTGACACTACCTTACGCCCCGCCTATGTTCGCCGACGGTTCGCACGTTGGTACAACCACTGGCAGGAGTGTCCCCACAGCCTTTCTTTTTCGTCAGTCGGAGAAGGCACATGAAGCACCGCTGGGCAGCGCTGCTTACCGTGCTTGCCCTAGTCACGCTCGTGCCGACTTCGGCGGCGGCGCAGGGGACACAAATCCCTCCAACCGCTGGCGAGCGCAATCCAGGGGTGCAGCTCGGGCAGAACTTCCCGAATCCCTTCAATCCGGCCACGGTCATCCCTTTTTCGATCGGCGATCCACCGACCTGCTCGAGAGACGCAGGCCGGCAGCACCGCGTATCTCTGCGGATCTACAACATCCTCGCGCAGTTGGTCGGTATCCCCGTGCTGCAAACGGGCGCTGCGCCCGGAGCCGGAGGAACAGGGGGAGGAGCGGGAGGTTCGACAAGCAACACAGACAGTGGCCGACCCGTCGTGAACGTCACGCTCAGTTGCGGGTCATACACGGCGTTCTGGAACGGGAACTACATGAACACGACTCGGCAGGTGCCGTCAGGCGTGTACATCTACGTCATCGAATTCGACGGCCACACACTCGGCAGAAAAATGATACTGCTGAGGTGAAATTGATCCCGAATGATGTGAGCCCGGCCGGTTTTGTGCGGGCACTCGAGGCGCGGTGACGGCATGGCCGTCCCCGCGCTTCGTGCTTTCTCGATCTATGACTTCAGGATCCAGGCGGCCTCGACGGCGTGCCGATATGCATCGGCGCCTTGGGCGTTGCGGGCGGATTCGTCCGCCGGCGCTCGATGCCCGGCGCCCGCCTGCTGCTGATGGCGGTCCACACCCGCTCGGCGCGATCAGGGTCGGACGCCATGGACCGCGCGGCTTGCACCAGCTCCGCGGCGGTGAGCCCATGTCGCCTGAGAATCACGCGACGTGTCGAGTCGCGCATCAAACTGTCCAGCGTGGTGTCGTCGGCCAGACGCTCCAGGTCGACCATCGTGTGCACGAAAGTCGAGTCGTCTACGGCAGAGGTCGGCATCTTGGTGCCGTTGCAGCCCAATCCCCCGACCAGCATGGCGGCGAGCACGGCGGCGAAACAGCGCGCAATCATTGGCAGCAACGGTATCCGGGTGCGAGAGCACGGGGAAGAGGGAAGCTCGCGCGAGTACTAACGAGCGCTTCCCCCTTCCGTACAAGTGGCGCCGGCACAGGAGCAGCTGAGCGCCAGGAATGTGCCGTTGCCTGTGCCGCTCGATGAAACAGGATAGGGGGGTACCCTATCTCGCGCGAGCCACTCGCCGAGCGACGGGAATGTGGATAATGTGTTGACTGCGCCGATTCCACTGTCGCCATGCAGTCGCGACATACGCCGAATTGGCACATGGAACTGGTACAATCGTTGCTTTCGACATGTGCACAACAAGTTAGGCTCAATCTGTTAAGGAACTTTATCAGGTACTACCAGCGATGATCAACCCGGATCGGCTCACAGTCAAGGCGAGCGAAGCCTTCAACGAGGCCATTGGAATGGCGCGGCGGAACGGCAACCCGCTGGTTTACGACGGGCATCTTTTCCTTGCACTCTTGGGGCAGGACGAGGGCATCGTCATTCCTCTCCTCCATAAGCTGGGCGCCAACGTTGCTGACCTTCGCGCGCGACTCGAGCGCGAGGTGGAGCGCTACCCCAAACAGTCAGGGGGTGGTCAGCCGTCGGCGTCGCGCGAGCTCAATCAGGTTCTCGACAAGGCCGAGGAGGAAGCGAGGGCGCTCAAAGATGAGTATGTGTCGACCGAGCACATGCTCGTCGCGCTCGCATCCGTACGCGGGACCGAAAGCCACGAGATCCTCAAGTCGGTTGGTGCGGATCGCGCCGCGCTGCTCGAGGCTTTGCAGGCCGTGCGCGGATCACATCGGGTGACCGACCAGAGTCCCGAGACGCAGTACCAGGCTCTGCAGCGGTTCACGCGCGACCTCACAGAGGCAGCCCGCAAAGGGAAACTCGACCCGGTGATCGGCCGAGACGAAGAGATCAGACGCGTGGTCCAGGTGTTGTCGCGTCGCACCAAGAACAACCCTGTGCTGATCGGCGAGCCCGGCGTTGGGAAGACCGCGATTGTCGAAGGTCTTGCGCAACGCATCGTGAATGGCGACGTCCCAGAGGGTCTCAAGAACAAGCGGTTGGTGGCGCTCGATCTTGGCGCGCTGATCGCCGGTGCGAAGTTCCGCGGCGAGTTCGAGGAGCGGCTCAAGGCCGTGCTCAAGGAGATCACGTCGGCCGAGGGTGTGTTCATTGTCTTCATCGACGAGATGCACACGTTGGTGGGCGCCGGCGCGGCCGAGGGGGCGATGGATGCCGGCAACATGCTCAAGCCGATGCTGGCGCGCGGCGAGCTGCGGGTGGTTGGTGCGACCACTCTCGATGAGTATCGAAAGCACGTCGAGAAGGACGCGGCGCTCGAGCGTCGGTTCCAGCCTGTGTACGTGGGCGAGCCGACGGTGGAGGACACGATTGCGATTCTGCGCGGTCTCAAGGAGCGGTACGAGGTGCACCATGGCGTCCGGATCACGGACGGCGCGGTGGTTGCCGCGGCCAGGCTGTCGAACCGCTACATCGGCGACCGGTTCTTGCCAGACAAGGCGATCGACCTGATCGACGAGGCGGCGTCGCGGCTTCGCATCGAGATCGACTCGATGCCGCAGGAGATCGACGAAGTGGAGCGTCGGATCATGCAGCTCGAGATCGAGCGGCAGGCGCTGCAAAAGGAGAAGGATGCGGCGTCGGTGGAGCGTCGAGCGAATCTCGAGCGTGATCTGGCCGAGCTCAAGGAACGCGCGTCCGGCATGAAGGCGCAGTGGCAGGCCGAGAAGGAGACGTTGGGCAAGGTGGGTGAGATCAAGCAGCAGCTCGAGGCTGCGCGCATCGAGGCCGACCGTGCGCAGCGCTCGGGTGACCTTGGCAAGGCCGCCGAGATCACGTACGGGAAGGTTCCGCAACTCGAGCAGCAACTGCGCGAGGCCGAGCAGGCGATGAAGAACAAGCCGGGCGGGCGTCCGCAATTTCTCAAGGAAGAGGTCGATGCCGACGACGTCGCCGAGATTGTCGCGCGCTGGACCGGGATTCCGGTGTCGAGGATGATGGAAAGCGAGCGCGAGCGGCTCACGAAGTTGGAGGACGTGCTGGGATCGCGAGTAATCGGGCAGCGCGAGGCGGTGCGGGCCGTGGCTGACGCCGTTAGGCGGTCGCGCGCGGGGTTGCAGGACCCCAACCGTCCGATCGGGTCGTTCATCTTTTTGGGTCCGACGGGTGTCGGGAAAACGGAGACTGCGCGCGCGCTGGCCGAGTTCTTGTTCGATTCCGAGGCGGCCATGGTGCGCATCGACATGTCGGAGTACATGGAGAAGCACGCCGTGGCTCGGCTGATCGGTGCGCCGCCGGGGTACATCGGATTCGAGGAGGGCGGGCAGCTCACGGAAGCGGTACGGCGCCGGCCGTATTCGGTGGTGTTGTTCGACGAGATCGAGAAGGCGCATCCGGATGTGTTCAACATCCTGCTGCAGATTCTCGACGACGGTCGCCTAACGGACTCGCAGGGCCGGACGGTGGATTTCCGGAACACGGTGATCATCATGACGTCCAACATCGGCAGCCAGTACATTCTGGAGCGCGGCACGGCGGACTGGGCCGAGGTGGAGACCTACGTGATGAACGCGCTCCGGCAGCATTTCAAGCCCGAGTTCCTGAACCGGGTGGACGACGTGATCATCTTCAAGCCGCTGGCGATGGAGCAGATCGAGGAGATCATCGAGATCCAGCTGCATCGGTTGGAGCGGTTGTTGGCGGAGCGCAAGCTGACGATCGAGTTGACGCCGGAGGCGAAGCGGTTTCTGGCGGAAGAAGGGTTCGATCCGGCATTCGGGGCGCGTCCGCTCAAGCGGGCGATTCAACGGTTCGTGCAGAATCCGTTGGCCATGGCGGTACTCGAGGGGAAGTTCAACGAGGGAGACCGTGTGTTGGTGACGCGCGCGCCGGGCGGCGGTGGGGAGCTGGAGTTCGAGCGTGCCGAACCGGAGGCAGCGGCGGCGGGTTCCGCGCCGGGGGGTAATGGCCGTGGAAGGGCCGGGACGTAAGTGAGCGCGAACGACGACGCGCGTTGGATGCGCGAGGCGTTGTCGATCGCGCGCGAGGCGGCGCTCGCGGGCGAGGTGCCCGTGGGCGCCGTCGTGGTGGCGGCCGGCCCTCGGCCTAACGAGGTGGTGGCGCGGTGCGGCAATCGCATGGTGCGCGACCGCGATGCGACGGCGCACGCCGAGATGTTGGCCGTTAGGCAGGCGATCCGGGTGTTGGGGTATGGGCGGCTCGAGGCGTGCACGTTGTACGTGACGCTCGAGCCGTGCGCGATGTGCGCGGGGGCGATGGTGCTGGCGCGTGTGGGGCGGGTGGTGTTCGGCGCCTGGGATGACAAGGCGGGGATGGGCGGCTCGGTGGGCGATCTGTTGCGGCACCCGCGGCTGAATCACCGGCCCGAGGTGCTAGGCGGAGTGTTGGGCGAGGAATGCGGCGATTTGTTGGCGCGGTTTTTCGCCGAGCGGCGGATCACGACGCCCATCTGATAGGGAAGGGGGAAGCGCTCGCTGTCGCTCGCTTGGAGAAGCGCTGCGCTGGGGGAAGCGGCGGCGACGCCGCCTGAGGGAGTGGAACAACATCGATGGTCTGCGCGACGTGAGTGCCATGCGC
>JAICJQ010000199.1 GCA_025928335.1 Gemmatimonadaceae bacterium | reverse complement strand
GCTGGTCGAGCGGTTCCGCAAGAGCGGGGACCGCGAAGCCTTCACCTCCTTGATGGTCCGGTACCAGCGGCCGATCTACAACGCCGCCTTCTGGATCCTCAAGAGCGCCGACGACGCACGCGACGTCGCGCAGACGGTTTTTCTGAAGGTTGCAGAGCGCCTCGACGAATACGATTCGCAACACCGATTCTTCAGCTGGATCTACCGCATCGCCGTCAATGAATCGCTCAACCTGCTCCGACGCAACGGCCACGAGGAAGCGCTCGACGACGAGATCGAGCTACCCGACCGGGCCGGGGACGATCCGGAATCACGGGCGGGCAATGCCGAGCGGACGCGGTCGATCGAGCGGGCGTTGACGAACATGTCGACGATGGATCGTACGGTCATCGTGCTTCGTCATTTTTCCGAATGCAGTTACCAGGAGATCGCGCACATCCTGGAGGTGGACGAGAAGACGGTAAAGTCGCGTCTTTTCGAGGCACGCCACCGCCTGCGCGAGCTCCTGAAGGAATATCGGCCGACATGAGCCCCCAAAGGATTGACGTCTTGATGCAGGCGGTCCTCGACGGCGAGGCGACCCCCGCCGAGGCGCGGGAAGTCGAGACGCGCACCGCGTCCGACCCCGCCACCAACGAGCGCTTCGAGGAGATGCGCGTCGTGTTCGAGGGCCTGCGAAAAGTACCCAAGGTCTATCCTCCCGAGGGGTTGATCGCGTCGGTCCTCGCCGCGCTGCCTGCCGACGCGGCACCGCGCGGCGGCGGCGACCAACTTTTCGATGACGCCGGTGTAATTAGCGCAAGTTCGAGGAATGGCCGGGGTTCCCGGCCAAGCAAAAGGGTGTTTCGGGTTCTCCAAACGTGGGCATTTCCGAGGGGCACAGCAATGAACGAACGTAAGAACGGCACGTCGTCCAATCGCAAGGTCATGATCGGTGGCGGTCTCGCGATCGCGGCAGCGGCTGTCGCCGTGTCGCTCGGCATCTTCCCGCCAAACTCGTCCGAAACTGCCGGCACGATTGTCCCGGCGAGCCGCTATCGCGCGCCGCAATCGGGCGATCTCGTCGGCAACGGTTCGCCGGGGAACGCCCAAGCGCCCGCGCCGACGCCGAATGCAGGCGTGGCCGGCACCGCCGGTTTGTCGGGAACGGCGGGCACGTCCGGTCTGTCCGGAACGTCCGGGCTATCCGGCACATCGGGTACGTCGGGTCTGTCGGGCACATCGGGCACATCGGGCACGTCGGGTCTGTCGGGCACGTCGGGTCTGTCGGGCACGTCGGGTCTGTCGGGCACGTCGGGTCTGTCGGGCACGTCGGGGACGTCGGGCACCTCCGGTCTGTCGGGGACGTCGGGCACCTCCGGTCTGTCGGGCACATCAGGCACCTCCGGTCTGTCGGGAACGTCGGGCACCTCCGGTCTGTCGGGAACGTCGGGCACCTCCGGTCTGTCGGGCACATCGGGCACGTCGGGTCTGTCGGGCACGTCGGGGACGTCGGGCACCTCCGGTCTGTCGGGCACATCGGGCACGTCGGGTCTGTCAGGCACGTCGGGTTTATCGGGCACATCGGGTACGTCGGGCACATCGGGTACGTCGGGCACGTCCGGTCTGTCGGGCACGTCCGGTCTGTCGGGCACGTCCGGTCTGTCGGGCACGTCAGGTCTGTCCGGCACGTCAGGCACCTCGGGTACGTCCGCGGTTAACCAGTAACGCGCTCCTCGCCCGTTTTCCCTTCGAGCGACCGCCGGCCCTGGCCGGCGGTTTCGCTTTTGCAGCCCGCTCCATTATTCTTCGGCGGTCCCAAACCGACGCGGAGGGCTTCGTGCGCGCTGCCATCCTGGCGATCCTGCTATTCGTCATGCCCGTGACGGCGTGCGCCGGCGATTCCCTCGACCTGTCGTATGTCGAAACCAAGGACGGCAAGCTCGTCTATTTCAATCCGCTCGGCTACCTCGTTCCATACGCCGTACGCAGCTGGACAAATTCGATGGCGTGGCAGCGACGCACATTCGACTGGAAGCCCTCCGAGCCCACGACCGTTTACCTGAACGACTTTGCGGACTTCGGCAACGCCCACGCGATGGGCGCGCCGCACGACGTGGTGACGTTCGATGTCGCGCCCGTGTCACGTGCGTTCGAAACCTATCCAGCGAGCGAGCGGCTGTATTCGTTCATGAATCACGAGATGGTGCACATCGCGAACGACGATGTGGCGAACGACGAGGACAGACGCTGGCGCCGCTTTTTCATGGGGAAGGTCGCGCCCAACGTCCAGAATCCCGAGACGCTTCTCTACAGCTATCTCACCATTCCGCGCTTCGACTCGCCGCGCTGGTTCCTGGAAGGCGCCGCCGTCTTCATGGAGACCTGGATGGACGGCGGGCTGGGGCGGGCCCAAGGCGGTTACGACGAGATGGTGTTCCGCGCGATGGTGCGCGATGGCGCGCGCTTCTACGACCCGCTCGGCCTCGTATCGCGCGGCGTGCAGGTCGACTTCCAGATCGGCGCCAACGCATACCTCTGGGGTACGCGCTTCTTCACCTATCTCGCTTACACCTACTCGCCTCGAAAGGTCGTCGAGTGGATGAAGCGCTCGCCCGACAGCAAGCGCTATTACGCGGATCAGTTCGAGCATGTCTTCGGCGTGTCGCTCGATCAGGCATGGCAGAACTGGATCGCATTCGAGCGCGACTTCCAGAAACGTAACCTCGCCGAAGTCGCGAAACATCCGCTCACGCCCTATCGCGAGCTAGGCGCCGGCGCGGTCGGCTCGATCTCACGCATGTACTACGACGAGAAGACCGAGACCATCTATGCCGCGTTTCGCTATCCCGGTTTCGTCGAGCATGTCGGCGCGCTGAACACGCGCGACGGCACCGAACGACGGCTTGCCGACATCGCGGGCGGCAAGCTCTACAAGGTCACGTCGTTCGCCTACGACGCCGACAGCGGCACCGCGTTCTTCACGAACGACAATACCGCGTATCGCGATCTGATGTCGGTCGACGTGCATACCGGGGAGCAGAAGCTCCTCCTACGGGACGCACGTATTGGCGAGCTGGCGTTCAACCGCGTCGATCGTTCGTTGATGGGCGTGCGCCACGTTTTCGGCCAGACGCAATTCGTGCGTGTCCCGTACCCGTACGACTCCTATCAGGTCGTCTTCAACTTCAACTACGGCTATCTTCCGTACGACCTCGACGTCTCCCCCGACGGTACGCTGCTCTCGGCATCGATGACCGACCCGAACGCCGACGAATACCTGCGCGTGTGGCGGCTCGACAAGCTGCTCGCAGGTGACATCAAACCGATCTCCGAGTTTCGCTTCGGCCAGGCGACGCCCGAAAGCTTCGTGTTCTCGCCCGACGGACGCTATCTCTACGGCAGCGCGTATTACACGGGCGTATCGAACGTCTACCGTTATGAAGTCAAGACGGGGGACGTGCAAGCGGTTTCCAATACGGACGTCGGATTTTTTCGTCCGGTCCCGCTCGCCGACGGCCGCCTCATCGTACTGACGTTCACCGCCGCAGGATTCGTCCCGGCCATCATCGAGCCACGGCCGCTGCAGGACGTCGGCGCCATCAAGTTCCTCGGTACGGCGCTCGTGGACAAGTATCCCGAGCTCGAGGGCTGGCAGGTTCCGCCGCCCAGCACGGCCAACTACGAAAGCCAGGTGTTGCGAAGCGGCCCTTACCAGCCCTTGGAACACGCGGGTCTCGACAACGCCTACCCGATCCTTCAGGGATACAAGAATTCCATCGGCCTCGGCTATCACGCGAACTTTGGCGATCCGCTCGGATTCTTCAACCTCGGAGTGACGGCTGCGTACACGCCCACCGGCGGCCTGCGAGGCAACGAGCGTGGGCACTTCGATGTCGACGCCCACTACCTGTTCTGGCGCGGCAGCCTCGCCTGGAATCGCGCCGATTTCTACGATCTGTTCGGGCCGACGAAGACGAGCCGCAAAGGATTGGCCGCCAAGCTCGGCTATGACGATCTGCGCATCTATCAGGATCCCCTCAAGTTCTTCGTGAGCTACGATCTCGAGTACTACGATCACATCGACACGCTGCCGAACGCGCAGAACGTCCGCACGCCATTCACGCGTCTCAGCGTGGCGAAGGTGGGGTTCCATTACACCGATGTGCACCAGTCGATCGGCGCGGTCGACGACGAGAAGGGATACCTGTGGGACGTGGTCGTGAAGGCGAATCACGCAGGCAGCGATACGCCTGTGCTGGTCCGCGGAAATTTTGATTACGGTATCCCGCTACCGGTGGCGAATTCATCGGTATGGCTCCGTACGGCGGCCGGCTTCAGCACCGGCCGCCGCTCCGATCCGCTGGCGAGCTTCTACTTCGGAGCCTTCGGCAACAACTACGTCGACAACGGCGCGATCAAGCGGTATCGCGAATACGAGGCGATGCCGGGATTCGGTATCGACGAGATCAGTGCGTTGAACTTCGCCCGCGAACTCGTCGAATGGAACCTGCCGCCCGTCGTCTTCGAATCGGTCGGCACGCCGGGTTTCTACCTCAACTGGCTGAGGCCGGCGGTCTTCGGCGCATTTCTCTGGACCGATCCCGCCAACCGCACCCGGCGCAGCGACGACCAGAGCCTCGGGACGCAGGTCGACCTGCGCTTCCACGTCCTGCACTGGTACGACATGACGCTGTCGGTCGGGTACGCGATCGGCTTTCGCGGCGGCAAGCGCGCCGGCGACGAGGTGATGGTGTCGCTCAAGATCCTGTAGGAAGCGCCGCTTCGATGGGTTCGCTTGCGCTGCTCGTCCACGCCGTCATCGGCGTCTTGCCAGTGTTGGCGTTTCTGGCGGCGCTCGTGATGCTCGACAGCTACAAGCTCGTGACGATCCGCACCGTGGTGGCCGTCGTGGCGGCGGGCTTCATCGCGGCCGTCGTCTGCTATTACGCGAACGGTTACCTCGCCGGTGCGACGGCACTCGACTTTCGCAACTACAGCCGCTACGTCGCGCCGGTCGTCGAGGAACTCGCCAAGGCGCTGATCGTCGTGGCGTTGATCCGCGCACACCGTGTCGGCTTTCTCGTCGATGCGGCGATTCTCGGTTTCGCGGTCGGGACAGGCTTCGCGATCGTCGAGAACGTCTATTACCAATACCTCGTTCCCAATGCCACGGTGGGTACCTGGATCGTTCGAGGCTTCGGCACCGCGATCATGCACGGCGGCTGCACTGCGATCTTCGCGATGGCGGGTCTTGCTTTACGAGAACGCGCGCGCGGGCTCGCGTACGTGGCGTTCCTGCCGGGCTTCGCGATGGCGGTCGTGCTGCACGCCGCGTACAACCATGCGTGGTTGCCGCCGATGCTGTCGACGCTCGCCGTGCTCGTCGTCCTCCCGCCGCTCATGTATGCGGTGTTTCAGCGCAGCGAGCAGGCGACGGCGACGTGGCTCGGTGAGGGCTTCGATGCCGACGCGGCGATGCTCGAGTCCCTGACCTCCGGGCACTTCGGCGATTCGCCGGCCGGGCAGTACCTCGCCTCGATACGTTCGCGCTTCCAGGGAACCGTCGTCGTGGATCTGCTCTGCTACCTGCGCCTGCACAGCGAGCTCGCGCTGCGCGCGAAGGGCATCCTGATGATGCGCGAGAGCGGCTTCGACGCGAGCGTGGATGTGGCGACGCGGGAGAAGCTCGCGGAAATGGAGTTCCTTTCGCACAACATCGGCGCCACCGGACGGCTTGCGCTGATGCCGCTGCTGCACGCGGGCCACCGCGAGCTTTGGCAGTTGCGGATGCTCGCAAGCCAGACGGCGTGATCGCTTGATTGCAAGAGCAGGGAACGCCTCCTAGTTCGGAGGCAGGGTCAAACCCGCCGGACCCTGCTTGTTCCTACGCGCGTGGCTGAGCGCGCTGGGCGAGCTCCAGACGCTCGGCGACGACGCGTTCGAGCACGTCGGCGGAATAGGGCTTCATCAGCGCCATGGCGCCGTTGTCGGTGAGGGCTTCGACTGCACTGCTGTAACCGGTGCAGAAGATGACCGGCAGGCCAGGGCGCAACGCGTTCAGGCGCTCGGCGAACTCGAGGCCGTCGATGTCGGGCATGACGACATCCGAGAACACGAGGTCGACGCCCGCGCCTTCCTCGATGCGCTCGAGCGCCTCGCCGGCGGAACCGACGAGCGCAACATCGCATCCGAACGTTTCGAGCAGCTTCCCCGCCGCCTCGGCGCCGTCGCTGTCGTCGTCCACCACGAGCACCCGCGCGCCCTTTGTGATGGAACTCGAACGCTTCGCTGAATTCGACATCTTCCCAGCCCCTTCGTCGCCGTCTGTTGCACAACATGAAAAATATAGCGCGAATCAGCATTCGCGCCAACTTGTAGAAATTACAAAAACGCAACGATCGGCAGTCCTTCGCACGCATGGCGGCTAATGGGACAATCAACCGATCCCCCGCAGTGAGGTAAGCCGATGGAAGTCATCGACGCGAGAACCCGTTCCAGCGACGAAGTCACCACGATCCTGCATGCGCTGACCGCATTGAAGCGCGGCGATGCGTCGGTGCGCCTGCCTGCCGAATGGCACGGCGTCCTCGGTCGCGTGGCCGACGCATTCAACGACGTCGTCGAGCGAAACGAGCGCATGGCGCAGGAGTTGTCGCGGCTGTCGGTCGTCGTCGGCAAGCAGGGCAAGCTCGCGCGCCGTGCCAACCTCGGTGACGTGAGCGGTTTCTGGGCGACGTCGATCGATTCCGTCAATCGATTGATCGACGATCTCGTGCATCCGACGAGTGAAACCGCGCGCGTCATCGGCGCGGTGGCCAAGGGCGACCTGTCGCAGACGATGGCGCTCGAAGTCGACGGCGCGCCGCTGCAGGGCGAGTTCCTGCGCACCGCGAAGACCGTCAACACGATGGTCGACCAACTGGGCTCGTTCGCCGCCGAAGTGACGCGCGTGGCGCGCGAAGTCGGCACCGAGGGCAAGCTCGGCGGACAGGCGAAGGTGAAAGGCGTCGCCGGCACGTGGAAAGACCTCACCGACAGTGTCAATTCGATGGCGGGCAACCTCACGGCGCAGGTGCGCAACATCGCCGACGTGACGACCGCGGTCGCCAAGGGCGACCTGTCGAAGAAGATCGCGGTCGACGTCAAGGGCGAGTTCCTCGAGCTCAAGAACACCATCAACACGATGGTCGATCAGTTGCGGTCGTTCGCGTCCGAAGTGACGCGCGTCGCGCGCGAGGTCGGCACCGAAGGCAAGCTCGGCGGGCAGGCGCGCGTCGAGGGCGTGTCGGGCACGTGGAAGGACTTGACCGACAGCGTCAACTTCATGGCCGGCAACCTGACCGGGCAGGTGCGCAATATCGCGGACGTCACGAAAGCGGTGGCGAGCGGCGACCTGTCGACTACGATCACGGTCGACGTCAAGGGCGAGATCCTCGAGCTCAAGAACACGATC
>JAICJQ010000169.1 GCA_025928335.1 Gemmatimonadaceae bacterium | reverse complement strand
GCCGGCGGCGGGACTAACGGAGGCGAAGGCTACTTCATCGAACCGACGCTCGTCGAGACACGCGACCCGGGATTCCGCCTCCTGTGCGAGGAGATTTTCGGGCCCGTCGTCACCGCGTACGTGTACCCCGACGCGAAATTCGAGGAAACTCTTTCGGTCATCGACCGCACGTCGCCGTAC
Organism: Gemmatimonadaceae bacterium; assembly: GCA_025928335.1. Taxonomy (GTDB): domain Bacteria; phylum Gemmatimonadota; class Gemmatimonadetes; order Gemmatimonadales; family Gemmatimonadaceae; genus JAQBQB01. The sequence goes on along the minus strand of JAICJQ010000169.1, from coordinate 9,917 downwards.
GCGCTCACCGGCGCCGTGTTCGCGACGGATCGCGCCGCCGCGCGACTGGCCGCCTCGGTGCTGCGCGACGCGGCCGGCAATTTTTACATCAACGACAAGCCGACCGGCGCCGTCGTTGGGCAGCAGCCGTTCGGCGGCGCCCGCGCGTCAGGCACCAACGACAAGGCGGGCTCCAAGCTCAACCTCACCCGTTGGGTGAGCACCCGGACGATCAAGGAGACGTTCTCGCCGCCGACGGATTACAAGTACCCGTTCATGGCCGAGGAATAAGCGCGGGTTCTTGCGCCGCGTCGCTGCGGCTTGGAGACTTTCGCATGCGACGTCAACTTCTGGTTTCCAGCTCGATCGTCACCGCGCTGTCGCTCCCAATCACGTTGGGGGCGCAGCGCGGTCCCGTTTCCGACACGACCAGCCGCATCGCCGATCGTGTTTTCGACGCCTATCACGGCACCGACTCGCCGGGCTGCGCGCTGGGCGTGAGCCGGAACGGCCGCGTCGTCTATGAGCGCGGCTACGGCATGGCGAATCTCGAGACGGGGACCCCAATCACGCCGGCATCCATCTTCCACGTCGCATCGGTCTCGAAGCAGTTCACGGCGATGTCGATCATGCTGCTCGCCAAGGACGGCAAGCTTTCGATCGACGACGACATCCGAAAGTATCTCCCGGAAATTCCGAACTACGGGACGACGATCACCATTCGGCATCTGCTCACGCATACGAGCGGACTGCGCGACCAATGGGAGCTCATCGCGCTGGCGCGTGGCCGCTTCGAGGAAGATCGCATCACCGAAGCGGACGTCATGGACATCGTGCCGAGGCAGACCGCGCTCAACTTCACCCCCGGCGCGGAGTATCTCTACAGCAACACGGGCTTCACGCTGCTCGGTGTGATCGTGAAGCGCGTCAGTGGAAAATCTCTTCGCGATTTCGCCGATGAGCGGATCTTCAAGCCGCTGGGAATGACGAACACGCATTTCCACGACGACTATACGATGCTCGTGCCCGGACGGACGTCGGCGTACGCGACGCGCGGCGGAATGTGGCACGTGAGCATTCCGAACTACGACACGTACGGGGCGACGAGCTTGTTCACGACCGTGGGCGATCTGTTGAGGTGGGAAGCGAACCTCGACAACCCGACGGTCGGCGATCGCGCACTCATCGCCCGCATGGAAACCAAAACGCCGCTGACCGGTGGAGACACGTCGAACTACGGCTTTGGGCTGGTCGTCGATCGATATCGCGGCGCCCTCGCCATTGGGCATAATGGCGCCGACGCCGGATATCGCGCGAGCGTCGAGCGTTTCCCCGATTTGGGATTGGCGACGGTGGTGCTGTGCAACTTCGCCGCGGCGAATCCCACGCTGCTCGGCCGCCGCGTCGCCGACGCGTACCTCGGCAGCGCCCTGGTGCCGGTTCAAGCCAACGTTGCCCAGCAGGCCGTCGCGCCCGAGGTAGCCATTTCGCCCGAGAAGCTGCGCGCGCGAGCCGGCATGTACCTCGATACGCGCACGATGCAGGTCAACCAGCTGACGTTCCGCGATGGCAAGTTGATGGTCGGCGCTCAGGGCAGTCAGGCGCTCGTGCCGATTTCCGAGGAACGGATGCGCAGCCCGGGACAGCCGGTCATGATCGCCGTGTTCAACGACGCGGCGTCCACGCTGGATCTCGTGCCACCGGGCGGCCGGCCCGTCCATCTGGAGCGCCGCGAACCGATCATCGCGACGCCGCAATTGCTCGCTACCTACGCCGGCGAATATGTCGCCGACGAGCTCGGCGGCGCGGTCAAACACGTCGTCGCTCAGGATTCCACGCTCATCCTGAAGAGCGGACCGGGGTCGTCGTTCCCGCTGCGTCTGATGTTCGCCGACACCTTCGTCGGCGGTGGTTACACCGTGCAGTTCTTTCGCGCTCGCGGCCAAGTGACTGGGTTCGATGTGAGCAACGGCCGAACGCGCCATGTGAAATTCGCGAAACGGAAATCGACATGATCATTCTCTCACAAGCCGACGTCGAACGCCTGCTGCCGATGGATACGTGCATCGATCTCATGGCGCAGACGCTCGCGACGTTGGCGCGCGGTGAGGCGCTTCTGCCGCTGCGAACGGTACTCCTCATCCCCGACTCGCACGATGCATTCGCCGTTATGCCCGCGTATCTGGGCAGCCCGAAAACGATCGGAGCCAAGATCATCACCGTCTATCCGGACAATCACGGCACAGAGTTCGATGCACACCAGGGCGCGGTGCTGTTGTTCGATTCGGAGAACGGCAGTCTCGCGGCGATCATGGATGCGACGTCGGTGACGACCATCCGAACCGCGGCCGTATCCGGGGTCGCGACGCGCTTGCTCGCTCGCGAGAGCGCATCGACGCTCGCCATCATCGGCGCCGGCGTGCAAGCGCACTCGCACCTCGAGGCGATGTGCGCGGTGCGCCCGATCAAGACGGTGCGCGTTTGGAGCCGCACGCGAGAGAACGCGGAGCTCTTGGCGGCCGCCGCGCGGGAGCGATTCGGTCTCGACGCGAGCGTCGCCGAAAACGGGCAAGGCGCTGTGCGCGACGCGGAAATCGTCTGCGCGACGACCTCCGCGCGCGAGCCGGTGCTTCGTGGTGACTGGCTGTCGCCCGGGACGCACATCAATGCCGTCGGCGCCTCCGTGCGTGCCGCGCGCGAGATCGACACCGACACAGTCGTCCGCTCTCGGCTGTACGTCGATCGACGCGAGTCGGCGCTCAAGGAGCCGGGTGACATCATCATCCCCCTCGAGGAGGGCCACATCACACCCGATCACATCGTCGGTGAGATCGGTGAGATTCTCGTCGGCAAAGCGCCCGCGCGTCGCGACGTCGACGAGATCACGCTCTTCAAGTCGCTCGGCCTCGCGATCGAAGACCTCGGTGCGGCGAACCATGTGCTCGCCGAGGCGCGACGGTTGGGCGTGGGCACCGAAGTCTCGCTCGGCGGTGCCCGACATGCGGCACATTGATGCCCCGACGATCGACGACATTCGAGCGGCCCGGCAGCGGATCGCGTCGCTCGTAACGCGGACGCCGCTCGTCAGGCTTCAGATCGACGGGCGGCCGGAGATCTATCTCAAGCTCGAGAACCTTCAACCGATCGGCTCGTTCAAGCTGCGCGGTGCCGGGAATGCGATCGCGAGGCTGAACCCGGGCGAGTTGCGTGACGGCGTCTACACGGCCAGCGCCGGCAACATGGCGCAAGGTGTCGCGTGGAGCGCGCGCGCCCTCGGCGTGGACTGCGAGGTGCTGATGCCTGATTCTGCTCCGCGCACGAAGCTCGAGGCGGTCGAGCGGCTGGGTGGTCGGATTACCCAAGTCCCATACGCGGAGTGGTGGCAGACGCTCGCCGACTTCGGTCGGGACGGGATGAAGGGACGGTTCATACATCCCGTCGCCGATCGCGACGTGATGGCCGGGAACGGAACCATCGGTCTGGAGATCGTCGAAGATCTGCCCGACGTCGACGCGGTGCTGGTACCATTCGGCGGCGGCGGACTGACGAGTGGTATCGCGACCGCCGTCCGCGCGCTGGCGCCGCGCACGCGTGTGTTCGGCTGCGAGGTCGCGACGTCGACGCCACTGGCCGCCGCACTTGCCGCGAATGCTCCCGTCACGGTCGAGCGCGTTTCGAGCTTTGTCGACGGAATAGGCGGCCGTGGCGTGCTTCCTGAAATGTGGCCGATTGTCCGCGAGCTGGTCACCGGTGCGCTTGTATCGCCGATCGAGGAAGTCGCCGGCGCGGTCCGTCTGCTCGTCGAGCGGGCGCGAATCGTTGCTGAAGGCGCGGGAGCGACTCCGGTCGCGGCCGCGCTGGCGGGCCGGGCAGGACGCGGTCGGGTGGTTTGTGTGGTGTCCGGTGGGAACATCGATACGACCACGCTCGCGGACCTTTTGAAGAGTTAGAGACCGCTCTCGCGCACACCGGCGCGAGTGACGGGCTCGCTTGTCCGTGCTCGGTGTCACCGATGGCACTCGATCTGCAAATCACAGATCGCGTTGAGGAGACGAGCGCTGTGGAAACGCGCGGTCCAGCACCGGGGGGCGAGCACGCATGCGACATTTTACGGATTCCACGGGCGTACGGTGGACGGTGTTCGAGGTGAAACGGGGCGAAACGCAAGCCAGATGGTCCTATCTGCCTGCGGAGTTCGGTGAAGGTTGGCTCTGCTTCGAATCGAAATTCGGGAAGCGTCGATTGACCCGAGTCCCCAAAGGGTGGAAGGAAGCAGCCGACGACGAGCTCGAGAGCTTGCTGCGGCAGGCGATGAAGGTAGGCGCTGACAGGCCGCGCGAAAACGAAATGCGGGAGTGAGGCAGCCGCGCGAGATCCCCGAACACCGCAAAGCACGAAACAGGAAATCGATCGAGGAAAATCAAACGGCGGCGAGAATCGATCTCGCCGCCGTTTCGTGATTCGCGCCGTGATGGTCGCTACGGCTTCTTGCCCTTTCCGATCGCTCGATAGTACTCCTCGACATGCTGCTTGTACGCCGGCGGCACTTCTCCCGCTCTTTCCAGCAACACGCGCGTCGAGTCTTCGCCCATCGCGCGTCGCAGACCGAATTCGAAGTCTTTAAAGCCTTCGATCGTCTTCGCGCGCAGGTCGTTCGCGGCCCGCGTGTCCTCGAGGAACGTCGGGTTGGTCAGTTGACGCAGATTGTCGATCGCTTTGTCGAGCTCGCGCGTCGGCTGTCCGTTCTTCGCCAGCTCACGACGTAGCGCTTCGGCGTCGGCAAGTCGTTGCTGCGCCTCGCGGCTGAATTGCTGAGCGTCGTCGGGCGAGAGTCGCGCCGGACCTTGCTGGAACTGTCCACCGCGCGGAATCCCGCCGCTGTTCGGCATTCCGCCACCGCCGAGCTGTCGATTCGGGTTGCCCTGCTGTCCGCCGCCCTGCTGCGCGTTGTTCTGTTGACCCTGCCCACCACCCTGCTGTCCCTGTTGGCCGTTCTGTCCCTGCTGCCCTTGCTGTCCACTCTGGCCCTGTTGGCCGTTCTGGCCTTGCTGCCCGTTCTTTCCTTGCTGCCCTTGTTGACCACTTTGGCCCTGCTGACCCTGTTGCGCCTGTTGACCGCCCTGCTGGCCTTGACTCCCTGCCCGATTCTGCTGCGCCTGCTTCTGTCCCTGCCCGTTCTGCTGGGAGTTTTGAGAATTCTGATTGCCCTGCTGGCCTTGTTGATTCTGCCGGTCCTGCAAACGCTGCCCGTTTTGTCCCTGGGCGCCGTTCTGCTGCTCCGCGCGCTGACGCATGCGCTCATCGAGCGACTCGAGGCCGCGCACGAGATCGCGGGCTTTGTCCGCGGCCTGTGAGCCTTGGCGCTGACCTTCGCCGGTCTGCGCTGCCGCCTGGGCCTGGGCGATGCGCTGGCCGAGATCCGAGATGTCGCTACCGATCTGCTGCTCGGCGGAGTTCATCCAATCCGGCGGCGCGGTACGCGCGGCCTGTTGGGTGTAGCGGAGCTTTTCCTCGAGCTTGCGGCCGCGCAGCGTGTCGGCGGCCGTTTCGAGTGCGCGAGACAGCTCCTTCTGATTCTTCTTGTTGTCGAGCGCCATTCGGTCGAGTTTCGATTTGAGGTCTTTCACCTCGTCGGCCATCACGCCCTTCTGCTCCGAGATTGACTGCTGTAGCTGCTGCTTCTGCCCGCCGTCGCTCGACTGGCCGAGTTTCTGAACGTCCGACTGCACCTTCTTTTCCTGATCGGCGAGCTGCTGCGCTTGTTTCGCCGCGTCGTTCAGATCGCGCGACGAGCGGCCGCCGCGCTCCTGGTCGAGGAGACGACGCGCGTCCTCGATGTCCTTCAATGCCTGCGACGTCTCACTCGTCTTCTGCCCGCCATTGCTCGCCGCCGCGCGACGCATCGCGTTCGCCGCGTCCTGTAGCCGGCGCGCGGCATCGGCCATCTGTTGGTTCTGCTGCTCTCGGGCGAGGCGCTCCAGTTGGCGGGCTTGCTCCTCCGTCTGCTGCGCCAGATCACGCTGCGACTGGCCGCCCGACGCGCCGGACTGCCCCATGCGCGCGAGGCTGTCCGCTTTCGCCCGCGCGCGATCGTTCTCCTGCTGCTGGCGCGCGGCGAGCTGGCGGAGTTTTTCCGCCGTTTCATCGACCTGATTGTCCGACTGCTGCTGATTTTGCTGCCCGCGCTGCACCGTCTCGTATTGGTTGCGCAGACGATCCTTCTGCAATTCGAAAATGTCGGCGAGATCCTGGGCGTCGGTCTTGTTTCCACCGCCTCCCCCACCACCGCCCCCTCCACCCATGGACACCTGGATCTCACGGAAGACGGCCTCCGCCCGCTGCAGTTGGGCCAACGCCCGCTGCTCGGGCTGCAACGCCGACGATGGCGATCCGGTCGTCAGTTTTTTCTCGGCGGTATCCATCTCCGCCGCGGCCTTGGGAAGGATCTGCGAGATCTTCGACCAGTTGCTGTCCGAGCGAGAGATCCCTCGCTCCACGAGCTTGTTCGCCAAATCGCTCGTCTGCTCGCGCAAACGCTGCTCCGACAGCCGCAGGGTCGCGAGATTCTCGTCCAGCGCCTTCTTGTCCGTCTGTGCGCTGTCGCGCGAGGTCTTGAACGTCGCAGCGATGATTTCGCGCTGCCGCTGCGAGAGTTGGTTGGCGTCATTCTGCTGGCCGCCGCCGCCGCCACCACCGCCTCCACCCTGCTGCTGCCGATAGTCGTTGTCGTACGGACGGACCTGCATGAAGTAGATGTCCGTCGACGCCTTCCCCGGCCCGCTCACCGTGTTGTTGTCCGTCGCCCGGGCGTAATAGGAGACGACGTCGCCCGGCTCGAGCTTGAGCCCTTCGAGCATGAACGTGTGACCCGCCGAGATGTCGCGGATCGCCTTCGCGCCGTCCTGCAACGGCACCGCGTGCTCCTCCGCGCCGTTCACCGAGTACACGAGATCGACCTTCGCGACGCCGTAGTCATCCTGCGCGCGTACCTCGGTGTAGACTTCGTCCACCGAGAGCACCTTCTGGTCGCGACCAGGCTTGGTGAACTGCACCGTTGGCGGACGATCGGGCAGAACATCGATCGTGTAGTCGAGCGAGCCGGTCACCATTTTCCCGCCGGGGCCCTCGAGCTCGACCTTGTAGAAGCCCGGTTTCTCCACGCGCAGCATCGCCATCAACTTGCCATCGGGTGTCGGCACGAGCTTCAGCGTGTCGCCCCCGTCGAGGACCACTCGACCGCCCTGCGTCGGCACTGTCGGCGCGATTCGCACGCGTACCATCGTGCCTTTCAGCGCGGCGATGTCACCCGTGCTGTCGACGTCCTGCGGCTCGAGCTGCGTATATGCCGGATAGCGATATTGCAGGTCGACGTGCTTCACATACGGCAGATTCGAGACGTCGATCGTGTAGGTCGTCGACCGCACGCCGTTCGCCTGAACGACGTACTGCGTTTTCGCGCCGATGTCGAACATCCGAAACGCATAGCGTCCGCCGCTGTCGGGTGTCATCGGGAGCCGCGTCCACGACGCGGAATCGGCGCTGCGCACGAGCAGCTCGACCTGATCCGACTCGAAGCCGCGAAGACGCGCTTCGATCAATTCGTCGCCGCCCTTGGCGACGGTGACATTGCCCGGTTCGACGGCGATGCTGAACATGCTCGCCGGCGATGCCCCGCTGCTCCACGGCGCCGCAATCAACTGAACGCCGTGACGGAACGTGACCGGTCCAAAGAGCATGAATGCGAGGGCGCCGAAAGCCACCGCGGCCAGAATTCCACCATTGATGCGGAGCTCCCCCTCGTCGATCGTTCGGCCGTCATTCGCGCGGTGCACACGATCGAGCGCGGCGCGAGTAAGACGGTCGATGAACACCGGCGACCGCATCGCCCCCGTCGGCGCGGCGCTTCGCATCTCGACGGCCGTGACGACCGCGGCGTTGAGCGACCGCTCATGCTCCTCGAAATACAGCGCGACCTGTTCGTCGCGCAGCTTCGGACGGAGTGGCAGCACGATGAACCAGACCACGACGGCCGCGACGATGAGGAGCGTCAGTACGCGCGCCGTGATCACGACGCCGTCCGAGTACTTGAATGCGTTCATCGCGTACGCCGAGATCGCGAACAACACGAACGCGGTGGCAAGCGTGATCGCCGCGCCTTTCAGGGCGATCTTCGCGCGATAGCGGTTCCGGACGCCGCGTACGACGCCGAGTAGCTCGGACTGTTCCGAGGTCATCCCATGAACGCTTTCCATTGCCCCTCCCCGCGTTGCCCGGCGTGTCAGCTGGTGGCGCGCGACAGGCGGTTCGAGAGCGTCGTCTCGACCGCCATGAGCAGCAGTGCGCCCAACAGCAGGTACCACCAAAGCTTTTGACGCCGCTCTTGATCTTGTGGCGTGGCGGCGTTGAAGTCACTACCCAACTGCTTTTGCGCGTCGCCCGACGTGACCGCGACGACGATGTCCTGCGGATCGACGTGCGCGAGATCCGTCTCCGACGGGTCCAGATTCACGGCAAGGGGACGGCCACTCCCGACCGGCGTGTCCTGTCCCCGCAGCTCGTAAAAGCCTTGTTCGTGAAGTGCTATCAAATGGTTTGCGCCGGTTGCCGTCACTCGCTGTTTGGCGCCCGACGGGGCTTCGAGCACGAGCTCGGTCACACTATCGGCGGCGCGCCCCCGCAGGAAAGGCGCCGTCAGCTCGCCGTGACGCGAGAGGTCCAGCACCTCACCGGCGGTGAACGACGTGCGTGGATCCGCGTATCGACCGACGTGCTTCCCGAGCTGGTGCATGAAGGGTAAGAACACCGGCTGCAGTGGAAGGTTCGTCCAATACGAATCGAGCGTCGACGCCCAGAGTACGAGCTTGCCCGAACCGACCGGCTTTTCGATCAGCGCCGGCGAGCCGTCGTCGAAACGCGCCGAGACGGAAGCTCCCGGCTGCGGCGTCAACGTCCGATATCGGTAGAAATGGGCGGTCGAGAAATCCCCGCTGCGAGGGGCGTTGAACAGCTCGAACACCGGGTGCGCGTAGTCGATCGACGACAGCGTGCCGCCCGCGTCCGACGTGCGATCGACCACCTGGCCAACCTTCGCCGGCAGGATGGCGCGCCAATCCGCCAGCCACGCGTCCGTTCCCGCCGTTCCCGGGATGGCCAGGATCCCCGTTCCGGCGTCGAGGACCGCGCGGAGCCGGGCGCCTACGGCGCCGGCGGGCGGTGCCACTTCGTCGAGCACGATCAGCGCGCGCCCGTCGATGTCGCGCGGCGTCAGGGCGTCGATCGTCGTCTCGCTCACGCGGAACGCGGGGCGATCGCCGATCGATAGCGCGCGCGACATGAACAAACTCTGATTCTCGCGACGCGTTGCGCTCCGCGGCTCCACGATCAACACGGAAACGGATGCATCCGGCGCGATGGTGAAGCCGAATTGGTCGTCCGTCGTCAGAGAATCGGCGTTGATGCGTACGAGCGCTTTCGTTGCCGTGTTCGGAACGGCGACCGCGGTGAAGGCGACCTGCTGCGTCCCCGACGCCGGAACGGTGATCTTCTGCGTCTGCGCGTCACGCCCGCCAATCGCGAGCGTCGCGCTGACGGCGCGCGGAGCGCTCGACGTGTTGACGAGGCGCGCCGCGACGGTAATCCGATCTCGCTCACCCGTGCTGTCGCGGTCAAGGCTCACCTGCGACACGCCAACATCGGGCGACGCGCCGCCGACGTCCATCGGCGTCACGGTCGTCCCCTTGGGAAACGCGATCTCGTTGTGCGCGGTCCAGCCGGTTTTCTGGAAGTCGGAGATCACCACGACCTCGCGACGGGGCAGCGTGGACGCGCCAAGAATCTGCGACGCCACCTTGAGCGCCGGCGCGTACTTCGTGCCCTCGGAGCCCAACGTCGCGGCATTGATCGCCGCGATCACGCGATCCGGCGGCGCCATCGGCTCG
>JAICJQ010000095.1 GCA_025928335.1 Gemmatimonadaceae bacterium | reverse complement strand
TCGCGAACGGTGCCGTCGAAGAGAAAGTTGTCCTGCATGACGACGCCGAGGTGCGAGCGGTAATCGCGGAGCCGCAGCGAGGTGACGTCGCGCCCGTCGACGAGCACGCGTCCGCTCTTCGGGTGGCTGAACGCCATGACCAGCCCGATGAGCGTACTCTTACCGCCCCCGCTCGCGCCGACGAGTGCCGTCGTCGAGCCGGCTGGCGCGGTGAAGGACACGTGCTTGAGTACGGGGGTGTCCGGCACATACTCGAACGAGACGTCCTGAAACTCGACGTGTCCCTCGAGGTCGTCGATCGAGCTCTTCGAGGCGTCGGCGATGTCTTCCGTCGCCATGTCGCGGATCTCACGAATGCGATCGAGGCCGGCGAACGCCTCGCTCACCTGCGTGCCGATCGACGCGATCTGTACGAGCGGGAGCGCGAGCAGCCCGATGAAGAAGACATACATGAACATGTCGCCGAGCGTCATCGTGCCGGCGAGAACGGACCGACCGCCAATGAGAATGAGAAAGACACCGATGATCCCGGTGACGACCGCCGTCCCCGCGCCGACCGCCGAGGTGCCGGTGATCGTCTTGGCGACGTTGCGAAAGAGCTTGTGAACGCCACGAGCGAAGACGAGCCGTTCGCGCGGCTCCGCCGTGTATACTTTCACGAGCCGGACGCCGCCGATGGTCTCGGTCAGCCGTCCGGTGACTTCGGCGTTGATCGCGCCGCGCTCGCGGAAGAGCGGCCGCAGGCGCTTGAAGGCGATAGTCATCATGCCACCGAACAGGAGCAGCGCCACGATCGTCACGCTCGTCAGCTTCCAGTTCACGTAGAGCAGGACGCCGACGGCCATCACCGCCGTGAGGCTGCTGCCGAGGAGCTGGATGAGTCCCGTTCCCACGAGATTGCGCACGCCCTCGGCGTCGGTCATGACACGGGAGATCACTACCCCGGTCTTCGTCGAGTCGAAGTACGAGACGGGAAGGCGAAGAATGTGCTCCTGCACGCGCTTCCGCATCTCGGTGATCGCGCGCTGGGCGGCGATGCTCACGACTTGCGACAGCGCGAACGACGTTCCCGCCTGGATGATCGTCGCGACGATCGCCACGCCGGCCAAGGGGTACAGCAGTTCGGAACGGTGCTTATTGATCACGTCATCGATCAGGTACTTCGACGTGTACGGCAGCACCATGCTCGCAAGCCGGTTGATCACCATCAGCACGAGGCCGACGGCGAGGGAGCCGCGGTGCTCGCGAATGAGCTCGCGCGCTTCGGCCCAGGCACGGGTGCGATCGTATTTCGCCATTCGTCGAAATCTACGGGCGCGTGCGAGTCTCCGCGCAATACTGCGGCGAGGCTAAGTTTGCCGAATGCGAGTGCTCAGACTAGTCGCGGCCACATTCATGGCGCGTCCACTGATGGCGCAGACGCCGCCGGCGGTCGATCGGGAGTTCAGGGCGGTGTGGGTGGCGACGGTCGGGAATATCGACTGGCCGTCGAAGCCTGGGTTGTCGACGTGGGAACAGCAGCGAGAGCTGTTGGCGATTCTGGATCGGACCGTCGCGCTCAATATGAACGCGGTCGTATTCCACGTGCGCCCGGGGGCCGATGCGCTGTACGCGTCGCCCTACGAGCCATGGTCGCAGTACATCACAGGGCGCCAGGGCCGCGGGCCGGAGCCGCCGTGGGATCCGTTGGCGTTCGCGGTGGAGCAAGCGCACAAACGAGGGCTCGAACTGCACGCCTGGTTCAATCCGTATCGCGCGGCGTACAATCGCGACACCGGCATCGCGCGCACACACATCGCGCGCACGAATCCGAAGCTCGTCCGACAGTACGGCCGATTCCTCTGGATGGATCCGGGCGATCCCGAAGTCCGACGTCGTTCGCTTCGCGCGATCGTGGACGTCGTGAAGCGCTACGACGTCGACGGTGTGCACATCGACGACTACTTCTATCCCTACCCCGAGAACGACGCGTCCGGAAAGCGAATGGACTTTCCCGATTCGGAGACGTACGCCAGGTACGTCGCGTCGGGGGGCAAGCTGGCGAAGGACGATTGGCGGCGGTCGAACGTCGACAAGCTGATCGAAGCGATGTACAAGGAGGTGCACGCCGCGAAGCCATGGGTGCGCGTCGGCATCAGCCCGTTCGGCATCTGGCGACCAGGCTATCCGCCGCAGATCAAGGGTTTCGATGCGTACGCGGAGCTCTACGCCGATTCGAAGAAATGGCTGCAGAACGGATGGGCCGATTACTTCGCGCCGCAACTCTATTGGCCGATCTCGCCGCCGGAGCAGAGCTTTCCGGTATTGTACGACTGGTGGTTGTCACAGAACACGAAACACCGTCACGTCTGGCCCGGTCTTGCGTCGTATCGCATCGGCGAGAACAACCAACGCCGAGTGACGTCGCAGGAAATCGTCGCCGAGATCGATACGATGCGCGCCCGCAATGCATCGCTCGGGCACATCCACTTCAACATGACGGCGTTGATGAAAAGTCCCGACAGCCTCGACGAGCGGCTTCTCTCGCGCTACGCGTCGCCGGCGCTCGTGCCGGCGTCGCCATGGCTCGGTGCGAAGGCGCCCGGCGCCCCGACGGCGCGAGCCGCGCGTGACACCGCCACCGGCGACATCGTGCTGCGATTGGCGCCGACGCAGGGCGAGAAGGTCTGGCTGTGGACGGTTCGGACGTACGCGGGCGAAACGTGGACGAACGAAGTGCTTCCCGGTTGGCTTCGCGCGCATCGGCTCGCCGACCCGGGAACGCGGCGCGCGGTCGTGACGGCCGTCAGCCGGACGGGAGTGGAAAGCCGGGCCGTCGAGGTTCGCGTGCCGTAAATGCGACGTTTGGCTGCGCCGTCGGCGTACGCTGATTGCATTCATAGGCGCCATGCATCGATGGCTCGGCAGGCGCGTCGTGGTACGATCACTCCTCGGTTTGAGCGCGGCGCTCATCGCGGCGGCCGCGGCGTGCGGAGGTGCCCCGACCGAGCCGGGCGCTGAGTCCGCCGTCGCGAACGTTGCGGCGAAAGTTGCGCAAGCGGCCGCGGCCGTCACCGGTCAGGATGCGAAGCTCGCCGACGCGTACGAGAAGGGTCACTACGTCGGCTTCGACACCCATACGTATCCGGGCACGAGCGTCATGAAGGCCTGGAAGGAAGCGCCGGGCTCGCCATATCAATGGGTCGGCTACTATTTGCCGTCACCGTGCCATGCGAACACGTCATGGGTCGGAAAGCGCGACACCCTGATCGCGATGGGGTGGGGGCTCGCCGCGGTCTACGTCGGTCAGCAGACGTGGGGAAAAGCGCCGCGAACTCTGTCGGCCTCGGCCCTTGCCGCGCTGCGCAAGAAGACGAACTGCGCCACCGACTTCATTTCCGCCGATGAAGGTACGCGCGAGGCCGACGACGCGGTGAGCCGCGCCACCGCCGAGGGCTTTCCGAAAGGCTCGGTGATCTTCCTCGATATCGAGCGCATGGAGACGATTCCCCCGGCGATGCGCGATTACTACAACGCTTGGACGACCCGGATGCTGGCGACCGGGCAATATGTGCCCGGCATCTATGCACATCAGCACAACGCGCAGACCGTATTCGACGATGTGACCGCCCTCTTCGAGAATGCCGGTCGCACCGAGATGCCGCGCTTCTGGGTCGCGGGCGGAAAGGGGTTCGACGAGGGCCGCGCGCCGCAAGACGTCGGCTACGCGTTCGCCGGCGTCTGGCAGGGCGTGATCGACGTGGCGCGCTCGGTGGCGACGATCAAGTTGCCCGTCGACGTCAACGTCGCGAAGTGGGCGTCGCCGTCGGAGTCGGGCGTCAACGTTCAGTAGTAGATCTCGCGTCATCCTCGACGCGGCAATACATTCGCCGCGCGTTACTCAACATCACGAGGAGAGGATGAAGCGACTCGCACTATTGGCGCTCGTCGTGGCGGCGCCGTTGCTCGCGCAGGATTCGACCGCCGGACGCGGCCGCGGCGGACGCGGTGGCGGGGGAGGCGGACAGGGATGGATGGGCGCGATGGACAGCGCCCGCATTCGCCAACTGTACGTCAGCAAGAATCCGAGCGACATCCGCGGCTGCCAGCCCGCCGTTTGTGAGCGCGGGCTCGAAGGGAAGCACCGAACGGACAGCATCTACGCGGCGAAGGCTCCGGGCAACTACGAGTTCCAAAAGATCAAGTACAAGAGCCGTCCGGACGGTCTCGAGATCCCCGCATATCTTTTCGCCCCGATCAACAAGGGAACGACGAAGCATGCGGCGCTCGTCTGGGTGCACGGCGGCGTGCACGGCGACTGGGACACGGGTCTTTATCCGTTCATTGTCGAAGCGGTGAAGAAGGGATACGTCGTCGTCACGCCGGACTATCGCGGGAGCACGGGCTACGGCGACGAATGGATGAAGAAGATCGACTACGGCGGCAAAGAGGTGGACGACGTTCTCTCGTCGGTCGACTATCTCAAGACGCTGCCCTACGTCGACATGAACAGGCTCGGCATCATGGGCTGGAGCCACGGCGGCTTCATCACGTCGCACATTCTCTTCCGGAACGACAATCCGTTCAAGGCGGGCGCGGCGATCGTCCCGGTCACCAATCTCGTCTTCCGTCTCTCGGATCACGGACCGGGTTACGCGCGCGACTACGCGGCGGAGGAAGGGATCCAGGGTTTGCCGTTCGAACGCAACTGCGGGCCGAACCACGATCGCGATTGCATCGACATCTACCTCGAGCGTTCACCGGTCTTTCACGCCGACAATCTCAAAGTGCCGATGCTCGTGCACGTGGCGACGAACGACTGCGACGTGTACTTCCGGGAAGACCAGCAGATGGTCTACACGCTGCGCGCGCTGAAGCCGAACCTCGCCGAGACGAAGATTTACAAAGACCCGCCGCCGGGCCGCGCGGGCTGCGGGCACACCTTCAGCCGGCGCGTGAATCCGGAGACGCTGGAGCGTGAGGATTCTCCGGAGCAGATCGATTCGTGGAACCTGACGTGGGCGTTTTTTGCGAGGAACCTGAAGCCGTAGGGAGATCGGGGAGCATGCTCGCAGCGAGCGTGCTCCCTCAGTAAGCCTCACCGCACGTTCTTCCCTCCCGTAGATCCCCTCCGGTCATCCGGTACGAAGTGCGCCTTCGCCGGCATCACGATCGCGGCCAGTGACTTCGCATCGAGGTTCGTTCCCGCGGGAAGGAGTCCTTCGCGGTTCAGCAGATAGGCGGTCACGGCATACGTCTGATCGGGCGTCAGTGAGCCAGGCGCGGTGAGCGGCATGGCGCGGCGGATGTAGTCGTACAGACTCGTCGCGTAGGGCCAGTAGTTGCCGATCGTGCGCGGGATCTTGAAGTCGCTCGCGAAGTTGAAATTTCCGCGCGGGCCGCCGACGAGCTGCGGGTAGGCCGGCGACTTTCCTTCGCCATTCGCGCCGTGACACGACGCACAGGCGCCCGCGTAGACCGTCGCGCCCTGTTCCGGCGTTCCTGAACCGGGAGGCAATCCCTCGCCGGTCGGGCTCACATCGATATTCTCGGCGGCGATCTCCGCGGCCGAGGCGACGTGGCCGAGTCCGAATTGCTTCGGCGACTTGTCGCCGAGGTAGTCATTGCGCGCGTCGACCTTGCACGCGGCCAGCGCGAGGCAGGCAATGACGGCTCCGATGCGCGCGCTCATGTGTTGGCCTCGAAGGTCACGGTGCCGTCGCGGGCGACGCGCCAGGCGCGGATGGAGTTGAAGTGATAGTCCGTTCCCGGACCGCGGACGGCTTTGAGCTCGGCCATCGTCGGTTGGACGTAGCCCTGGTCGTCGACCGCGCGGCTCATGAGTAAACTCTCATTACCGTCCCATTGCCACATCCGCTCGAAGCGGACCGCGGCTTTGTTGGTGAGCGGGGTATGCAAGTCCGCCGCGAGCCAGCTCTTGCCGCCGTCGGTGCTGATGTCGACCCGCGTGATGCGTCCGCGACCGCTCCAGGCGAGTCCGCGAATCGGCCACCAGCCCGGGCCGCTCAGCTTTTCCGGATAGGCCGGCGAGGTGATCAGCGATTTCGCGTCCATCTCGAAGCTGAACATGCGGGCCTTACCATCGGGCAATGGGTCGGTGTACTTCGACGTTTCCCATCGCGTCATGAACGGCTCGGTGCCGAGCTTGATGCGGCGCAGCCATTTGACGTTCATGTTGCCTTCGTATCCGGGGAGGAGGAGACGGATCGGGAAGCCCTGCTCGGGGCGCAGCGGTTCGCCGTTCTGTCCCCAGACGACGAGCGCGTCGTCGTGGGCCTTGGCGATCGGAATGCTGCGCGCGAGAAGGCAGGCGTCGCCTCCCTCGGCGAGGAACCACTTCGCCTCGCTCTTCACGCCGGCTTCCCGAAGCAGCGTGTCGAGCGGGACGCCGGTCCATTCGCTGTTGCTCATCATGCCGTCCACCTGCTGCGGCGTCATCTCCGGCTTCGGCGTGCGATAGGCCGAGCGCCCGTTGCCCGAGCACTCGACGAAGTGCATCCGCGTGACCGCGGGAAAGCGCTTGAGGTCGGCGACGGTGAACTCGATCGGACGGCCGACGAGCCCATGGATGAGCAGCGTGTGCTTGGCCGGGTCGATGGTCGGTGTGCCGGCGTGGATGCGAGTGAAGTGGAGGTCGGCGGGCGTGAGCGTGCCCTCGAGGTCCTGGTGCGGCGTGAGCGACGTCCCGGTGATCTCGCCGACCGGAGCACGCTGCGGATGGACGAAGGGCGACCGCTCGCCGACGGCCGTCGTCGGCGCTCCAGGCGCTTTCGTCGGATCCGCCGGCGCGACCGGAGGTGGGGGCGGGGCAGCCGCAGCCTGCGGCGCGGCCTTCTGCTGCGCCTCGCCCGGAAGTGTGGAGAGGAGGACGCCGGCGCCGGCCACGGCCGCTCCGGCGATCAGCGTGCGTCGCGTGATCGAAGATGATTCGTCCATTCAGAGATCTCGAATTATCGGTTGCGAAGCACCGATACCGGTGCCGTGACGACGGCTCCCGCGGCGTTGAGGCGCGGAATCGGCTTGATGGGGTGCGCGGACTTGCGGCCTTTCGTGTCGTACGGGACGTCGGCCGGCGCGCCGCCGGACGGCCAATCGTTCTCCTTGCCCGGAAGGTCCGGACGGCTCATCGACGTCAGGTACGCGGCGATGTCGTACGACTCCTGATCGGTCAGCGATCCCGGCCGATCGAACGGCATGTTGTGGCGGATGAACGACGCGGCGCGCTCGACGCGCGCCATTGACGCGCCGATGCTGAACGACTTCCCGCCCCACAGGGCGGGGATCGTGCCCATGCCGCGGCCATCCGGTCCGTGACACCGAGCGCAGTTGTTGGTGAAGAGCGGCCGGCCGCGCGATGAGTCGCCGACGAGCTTGGGCATGAGCGCCATTCCTTCACCACGCACGTGCTCACCCGTCGGCACGCCCTTCGAGATATACGCGAAGTACGCGACGAGGTCCTGCATCTCGCGACTGTCCGGCGGCAGCCGCGAACCGGCGAGGCTGCGCGTGAAGCAGTAGTTGATGCGATCCTCGATCGGGATGACGGCATTGACGCGATCGATGTACCGCGGATAACGCGCCATCACGCCGGCGAGGGGCGCGGCGTTCGGACGTCGCCCTTCATCGAGGTGACAGCTCGTGCAGTTCAACGAGCTTGGAGCATAGGTCGGCAGACTGTCGCGCGTGTGTGTGAGAATCGCCAGCCCACGATAGACCGACACCTCGTACGGGTCATCCGGCGTGCTGTCGACCGCAGGCGGCTGCCAGGTATTCGGATTCCACGACTTGGAAGCACCGCGTTTCGTCCCCTCGAGCGCGATCGAGTCGGCACGATTGGAGGCTTCCTGGACGGAGCACGCGGAGAGCGAGAGTGCGGAGAGAATTCCTACGATCGTGGCAGGACGCAGCATCCACAAATTCTCGCCCGAATGTAGGGGGAGCGCAACGATTGGGCTCTCGATCGGGACGGTCTGCTTGAACTACATGACGCGGAGGAGCGAGGACGCAGAGGGCCCCCGGTCGCGGACAATTCCTTTCGCCACGCACTAAGATTTTTTTGGGACTGACGCTCGGGACGCCACGAGAAGCTTCCCGAGCGTCAGTCCCAAAGAAAGGTCCGTCCGGGCTCGTTGCGCGCCGAGGCGTGAGCGCCGATCTCGCTCCCTGCGTCCTCCGCTCCTCCGCGTCCTCTGCGTCCAGTAGTTCACGGCCGCGGCGCGAACGACTCCGGTCTTCAATCCACCGAACGAACCGCCTGACTCACCGTCTCGAACATCTGATCGATCTGCGCCTTCTCCACGATGAGCGGCGGTGAAAGGGCAATCGTGTCGGCGGTCGAGCGGACCATCACGCCGAGCTCGAAGCATTTGAGGAAGGTCGCGAAGCCACGTGTGCCGGGGGCGCCAGGCCGAGCCTCGAGCTCGATGCCGGCGACGAGACCGATGTTGCGGAGGTCGATCACATGCGGCAGGCCGCGGAGCGAGTGCACGGCGTCGGCCCAGTAGTTTTCGAGCGAAGCCGCGCGCTCGAAGAGCCCTTCGCTGCGATAGACCTCGAGCGTCGCGAGACCGGCGGCGGCGGCGAGCGGATGACCGGAATACGTATAGCCGTGGAACAGCTCGATCCCGGCCGGCGCCTCATTTACCACGGTGTCGTAGATCTCATGACGCGCGCAAACTGCGCCCATCGGAACCGTCGCGTTGGTGATTCCCTTGGCGATCGTCATCATGTCGGGGATCACGTTGAACTTGTCGGCGGCGAACGCGGCGCCGAGTCGGCCAAAGCCGGTGATGACTTCGTCGAAGATCAGCAGGATGCCGTGCTTGTCGCACGTCGCGCGGATCTTCTCGAGGTAGCCCGTGGGCGGGATCAGCACGCCCGTCGAACCAGCGACGGGCTCGAGGATCACGGCGGCGATCGTCTGCGCGCCGTGCTTCTCGATCAGCGCGTCGAGCGAGTCGGCGAAGTCGGCGCCATGCGTCGGCTGACCGCGTGAGTACGCGTTGCGCGAGAGATCGTGCGTGTGCGGCATGTGATCGACGGCGGGAAGCAACTGCGCGGCGAACTGCTTGCGATTCGCCTCGATTCCGCCGACGCTCGTCCCCCCGAAACCGACTCCATGATATCCGCGCGCGCGTCCGATAAAGCGCACGCGTTCCGGCTGACCTTTCGACTGCCAATAGGCGAGCGCGATCTTGAGCGCGGTGTCGACCGCTTCAGAGCCGGAGTTGCCGAAGAAGACGTGATCGATTCCCTCGGGAAGCATTCGCGCCAGCTCCTGAGCCAGCTCGAAGGCGAGCGGATGGCCCATCTGGAACGGCGGCGCGTAATCCATGATGCTCGCCTGGTCGCGGATTGCCGCGGTGATCGAGTCGCGGCAGTGGCCGGCGTTCACACACCAGAGTCCCGCGGTGCCGTCGAGCACCTGGCGGCCGTCGGCCGTGGTATAGTGCATGTCCTTGGCGGCGACGAGCATGCGCGGCGCACGCTTGAAGGCGCGATTGGCCGTGAAGGGCATCCACAGTTCTTCGAGCGAGGGATGTGTTTCCGTCGCGTTGATCGGAGCGTCGAGTGTACTGGAGGTCATATGAAACAGCCGATGAAGACGGGAAAGAGCCGGGGCAGGGTTGCGGGTCGCGGTGAACGCAGTGAATATGCGCCCGGACCGCGACCGGTGGGAGGACAGGACCGCATGAAGCACGATGGCGACGTCCGGAAGGGGAAAGCCGGGGAGATCGACCTGGTCGCCAAGCGCCTGCGTGATATTCAGCGTGGCAAGCGCGGCCACGTCCGCTGGGGGATGTCGCGCCACACCGCCGAACGCGCCATCGAGGCGATTCGTCTCGAGGAGGAAAAGCTTCCCTACCTTCGATCGGCGAAATCACGTCGCCGGAAGCGGGCCAAGCGCCTGCTGTAGCCCGCCGGCGGCGGCGTCAGCCGTTCGCAGAAATCCGCCATACTCCTCCACGAGTGGCACAGCCCACGCATTAGCACGCTGGATCGTTCGGCGTCGCTAACCGGCGTGTCGCCGACCACTCTTCGCCGCCCGGTTGCCGGGCGCGGCAATACAGACTGGAGGAACGATGGCCGACGTACAGATCACTCAGACCCCCAACTCGGGCTCGGGAAGCGGCGCTTGGGTGTGGGGATTGATCGTGCTGGTCCTGCTCGCCGTGATCGCCTGGTTCGTGTTCGGTGGCGGTCTGCACAAAACAACAACCGCCAAGATCGACGTCAATGTCCCGAGCGCGGGTGCTCCGGCGTCGAGCGGTGGTGGAACGGCCGGTGGGTCGGTGCCGCCGAGCACTCCACAGCCACCGAAACCGTAACGTCGTAGGCCCGGCTGGCGGCGCTAAACAGCGCCTGTCATCCTGAGCGCAGCGAAGGACCTACTTTCCTGACTTGGTAATCCAGTCGGGAGAGTAGGTCCTTCGCTGCGCTCAGGATGACATTCGCCCATTCGCCCAATCGCCCAATCGCCCAATCGCCCAATCGTCTCAAACGCTCCTGAGCTTCCACGAACCCCGTCTGAACGCCCACGCCGCGGCGAGCGCGTATGTGCAGAACGCCACTGTCACTGCCAGGAAAATCCCGCGGGGTCCGAACTTCAGCCAGATACCAATCACGTACGCGAGCGGGATCTCCCAGCACCAGAACACGAGGAAATTGATCCACGTCGGCGTCCGCGTGTCGCCGGCGCCGTTGAACGATTGGCCGAGTACCATGCCCCACCCATAAAACGGGAAGCCGCAGGCAACGGTCCTCAAGAAAGCCGACGCATACGGGATCACATCCACGTCACTGGTGAAGCCGCGCGCGATCTGCGGAGCAAAGATTGCGAGCAGCACGCCGACGACGGATAGCACCATCATGTTGTACATCCCGGCGAGCTTCACCGCCTGCTCGGCGCGTTCAGGCTTCTTCGCGCCAAGCGCTTGGCCCACCATCGTCGCCGCGGCGTTCGCGAGCCCCGATGCCGGCAAGAGCGCGAACAAGATCACACGAACTCCGATCGTGTATCCGGCGATCACGCTGCTGCCGAACGACGAGAGAATTCGCACGTACGCGATCCAGCTTCCCATCCCGATCAGGAACTGACCGGCCGCCGACCAGGCCAGCTGCGCGAGCCGCTTGAGAATTGCCGGCTCGATACGCAGATGACGCAAATGGATATCGATGCGCGATCCAGGCTTGAGCAATCGCGAGAACGCGAACAATGCGCCCGTGCCGCGGCCGATGTTCGTCGCGATTGCCGCGCCCGCGACGCCCAACCGCGGGAAGGGACCGAGTCCAAAGATCAGACACGGGCCGAGCACGATGTTGATCGCGTTCGCGAGCCACAGCACACGCATCGCGATCGCCGCGTCACCCGCGCCGCGAAAGACCGCGTTGATCAAGAACAACATCACGATCGTGACGTTGCCGCCAAGCATGATCCGCGCGTAGCCCGTGCCCGTCGAGATCACGTCGCTCGATGCGCCCATGAGTGACAGCGCGTGCGGGGCGAAGATCGCCCCCGCGACGCCGAGAGCGCAGGCGATCGCCGCCGAGAGCACGATCGCCTGCGTCGCCGCGCGCGCCGCACCCTCGCGGTCACGCTCGCCGATGCGCCGCGCGACCGTCGCCGTCGCGGCGATCGCTAACCCAAGCGCGATCGCGTAGATGAGGGTCAACCATGATTCGGTGAGACCGACCGTGGCGACGGCGCTCGCCCCGAGCTTCGAGACGAAGAACACGTCGCACACGGCGAACACGCTTTCCATCACCATCTCCAACACCATCGGGATGGCGAGGACGAGAATCGCCCGCGACACGGGTCCCTGCGTGAAATCGCGATGCGACCCGCGCAGACCTTCGAGAACGGAATCCCACAGTCCGCCGTCCGCGCCGGCCGCATCGGGCGGGAGCGCGATCGTGGATGCAGGTGGCAGTGACTCCGCCGCCGACTCTGACATCGATGTGCTCACTTGGTACCTCGAGACTTGAGGATCGACGGCGCGGGCGGTGGCGCGCCTGGAATGATGAAAATCGAAAGGGCGGCACCGATCGGCGCCGCCCTCGCGAACTACACGAGCCTGGTTTGCGCGATCAGTGCTAGGGAACCGGGACGCCGACGACTCCGGTCGGCGCGCCGCGCGTGGCGGCGGCGTCGAGGAACCGGACGGCCATAGTCGTGGTTGTGATGTTGCTCACCAGCACTGACCTCGAGAAGGAGTTCCCGCGGCTCGCGGGACGCGGATAATAATAAAGTCCTAAAAAACGCGCAACCGGAAATTGGCGATTCGGCGATTCGGCGGTTGTGCTCACGGCTTCGATGGGTCGCCGTTGGCGTCGAGTACTACGATGGGAGCGATCTTCGTCGCGGCGAGTGGCGCTTCGATCTTCGAACGGTCGCCGACGATGACAATCGCCAGGTGCTGCGGATCGATGTACTTCTGCGCGACGCGCACGACGTCGTCACGCGTCACGGCGTTGACGGAACGCATGAATACCTGGTAGTAGTCGTCGGACAATCCCTGCGTATAAATGGACGAGAGATTGTTGTTGATGCCCGTCACCGACGCGAAAGTCGAGGGTAGGCTCTGCACGAGACTCGCCTTCGCCTGCGCCAACTCGTCGACCGTCGGCGGACGCGTGCCGCGAATGTCGCGCAGCTCTTTCATGAATTCGATCAGCGCACTGTCGGTTTTCGCCGTGACGACGTCGCCACCGGCTCGGAAGGCGCCGGGTCCTCTGCCAAACGCGAAGCTCGAGTTGACGCCGTAGCTGTAGCCCTTCACTTCGCGAATGTTGTGGTTGAGTCGCGATTGAAAGAGGACGCCGAGCATTTCGTTCATGACGCGGAGCGCGTAATAGTCCGGCGTCGCGCGCGGCGGTCCGACTTCGCCGATCGCGAACGTGGACTGCGCCGCCCCCGGCTTGTCGACGAGGTAAATGGTCGTCGTCTTCGGCGCCGGCGTCGCGGGATACGCGAAGTCGGGCACGCTGCCGCCGGCCTTCCATCCGCCGAGCGCGCTCTCGACGGCCCGCTTGGCTTCGGCTTGCGAGATGTCGCCGACCACGGTGATCACCGCATGTCCCGGCCGGAAATAGTTCTTGTAGAACGCAAGGAGGTCGTCGCGCGTGATCGAGTTGACCGACGACTCATTGACCGTTCGACCGTACGGATGCGCGGTCGAGTACAGCGTCTTCGGGAACACGACGTTCGCGATGCCGGACGTGCGATCGCGGTTCACCTTGAGCGACACCAGCGTGCGCGCTTTGAGACGATCGAGCGCCTCTTGCGGGAATGTCGGATTCTCGAGCAGGTCAGCGAGCACGGCAAGCGTCGGGGCGAACTTGTCTTTCGTCGACAAGAACCACATGCGGCCGGACTCGCCGCCGATCGTCGCGAACACCTCGGTGCCGAGCAACTGAAGATCGTTCGAGATCTGGTCGCCGTTGCGATGGGTGGTGCCTTCGCTCAACATGCCGGCGACGAAATTCGCCAAACCCGTTTTTTCCTCAGGCTCGTATTGATCGGCGCCGCCGATGAAGTTGATCTGGAAGGCGACGAGCGGCAGCCCGTGCTTTTCCGACACGACGAGTTGCGCGCCATCACTGAGCGAGACCTTGCTCCAGAAAGGAACGGTGAGGTCGGGAATCTTGCCCGGCGTTGGAACGACACGGCGATCGAACGAGGCCTTGGCTGCCGCTTGCTGTTTCGCGGGCGACCTCGCTTTCTGCGCGGAGGCGGGGAGGGCAAAGACCACGGCGAACGCGGCGCCACGAAGCAGAGTGAGTCGGTGGTTCATGGCCTGATCTCCGTGGTCTTCTCGGTGAGCGGGTCGGTGATCACCGTGCTCCTTTCGGCATGGGACGCGAGGTTGCGTTTTCCGAGGGGAACGTTGCTGAGGACGATGCGTGTCGCGCCGAGGTATTTGTTCACGACGCGCTTGATGTCGGCGGCTGTAACGGCCTGGGTCTTCGCGTACCCGATGCGAAAGCTGTAACTCGGATCGTTGCGGAACGTCTGGTCGTCGGCGAGCTGAAAGGCCTTGCCGAGGTTCGACTGCAGCCCGCTGAGAAAATCCAGCTCCTGTCCCGCCTTGACGCGCTTCAGCTCATCGGCCGTCGGTCCGTCACGCTTGAGCCGCGCGATGACCGAGTCGACGTGGGTTTCGATCTCGGTGAGTGAATGTTCCGGACGGGGCGAGACGATGACGCTGAAATCGCCGACGTTCTCGGTGGAGTTCTGTCCGGCGGATACGTTCGCCGCGATCTCTCGATCGTACACGAGGTCTTTGGTGAGGCGCGCCGTTCGCGACCCGGCGAGAATTTCACCGAGCAGCTCGAGCGCGGGCGCGTCGGCACTGTACATGTTCACCGTCGGCCACTCGATCCACAGCCGCGGCACTTGGACGCGGTCCTCGAAGGTGAGGCGCTTCTCGCCGTGGAGCGACGCCGGCCCGACGTTTGGGCGCGGGATCGTCTTCCCGCGCGCGAGATCGCCAAAGTACTTCGCGATCCACGCCTTGGTCGTCTCGCGATTGATGTCCCCGACGACGACGAGCGTCGCGTTGTTCGGCGCATAATACAGGCGGAAGAATCGCTTCACGTCGTCCACCGTCGCGCCGGTCAGGTCGGACATCGCGCCGATCGTCGGCCATGAATAGGGATGGCCGTTCGGGTACATGTTCAGCCCCATGAGCTCGCGGTCGCGGCCGTAGGGCTGGTTATCGTAACTCTGCCGCCGCTCGTTCTTCACGATGTCGCGCTGGGCGCGAAACTTCTTGTCGTCGAGCGAATCGAGCAGGAAGCCCATACGGTCCGCTTCGAGCCACAACGCGGTCTCGAGATAGTTCGACGGATCCGTCTCCCAGTAGCGAGTCCAGTCGAAGTAGGTCTGACCGTTGTTCGAACCTCCGACGCCTTCGGTAAACTTGTCGTGCATTCCGTAGGGCACGTGGCCGGAACCGGTGAACATCACGTGCTCGAACATGTGCGCGAAACCGGTGTGTCCGAGAACCTCGTTCTTCGAGCCGACGTGATAGATCACCTCGACCGCGACGGTCGGGGTCGAGTGATCCTCCGACAGAACGACCGTGAGGCCGTTGTTCAGCGTGTACTTCTCGAACGGAATGCTGATCGATGACGTTCGGCCCGGTTGGTGCTGGGCGAGCAGACTCGGCGCGATCAGCAATGACAGAAGAAGTCGTTTCATTCGGCGAGCGGGTGGAGTTTGGACGTCCAGCGGGATTGCCTCTTTTGAAACACCGCCGACCGAGCGGAAGTTGCGGCCTCGTCAAGTCGCCAGGTCGACTCGTCCTCAGCTCGGTAAGGAATACATTCCCTACAATGGGCCCTAAGTACAATGCGACTTAAGTCCGTCGAGCTCTGGTGGCGGCGTCAGTGGATCAGGCTACTCGTTCGGCTGATGCGTCGCTCCGGCGGCGAACGGCCGAATTGGGCGGCGCGCCCATATCGCGTCCTCTTCCTACGGCACGATCGAGCGGGCGACATGATCCTGTCCACCGGCGTCATGCGGGCGATCGCGCAGTCGCATCCCACGATTGCAATGGATGTGCTCGCGTCGCCGGCGAACGCGGCCGTCGTTGCCGGCGCTGGCTACGTGCACGACGTCATCGTCTTCGACAAGCGGGACACCACGAGCTATCCGGCCGCCCTGCTCCGCCTCCGTCGCGGTCACTACGACGCCGTCATCGACTGCATGGTGACGGCGCCATCGGTCACAACCCTGCTCTTGATTCTCGCGAGCGGCGCGACGTACCGCGTCGGGATCGCCGGCCGCGGCAACGACGCGGCGTTCAACATCACGGTGCCGGCTGAAACGAAGCCACACGCGCACATGGTCGATCTGCTCGCCGCGCTCGCCCGCGCGTTCGACGTGGATCTCGCGCCGAGTGAACGTCGTCCGACGCTCAACCTCACTCCGGAGGAGGTCGCGCGCGCGGAACAGGCGTGGGGACTCGGCAGACCGCGAATTCTGATCAATGTGTCCGCGGGGACGTCGGCGCGACTATGGGCCGACGACAACTATGTCGCCGTCATGCGCCATCTCCGCGAGCGAGCGGGCGACGCGATTTTTCGCGTCATCGGCGCGCCGGCCGAGCGGAGTCGCGCCGAGTACGTCGCGCAGCAGGGCGGCGGCGAGTACGTCGCCACGCCAAGCATCCGCGACGCCTTCGCACTCGTCGCGGCCGCGGATTTCCTGTTCACGCCCGATACCAGCATCGCCCACGCCGCTTCGGCCTTTCAGGTGCCGTGCGTCGCGATGTACATCCAGGGGACCGCCGAGCAGTGGGGCGTCTATGAGACGTCTGGCGAGAGCGTCGAGCATCCCGATACGACGCTGCGCATGCTGAGCGTGGAGCGGATGCGGCGGGCGGTGGACGCCGCCTGGGACCGCGTGTCGGTCACGCGATCGAGTTCAGCAAACTCGTAAGTGCGCCGTCGACCGTCGACTCGTCCGGCACGCTGCCCTGAGCGATGCGCGGCGAACCGCCGCCCCGGCCACCCACCGCCGTCAACCGCTCCTTGATCAATTTGCCCGCGTCCAGCCCCGAGTCCTCCGACGCCGCGACAAATAGCGACGGTGGCGACGTCAATGCTCCGACGACCGCGGTCTTCGGCAGCG
>JAICJQ010000233.1 GCA_025928335.1 Gemmatimonadaceae bacterium | reverse complement strand
TTCGTCGATAAGGACACGTTCGACTTTGCCCCCGGCACCGGCTGGCGATACAACAACACCGGCTACGTGCTGCTTGGCATGATCATCGAGAAGATCGCCGGCGAGCCGTACGCGTCATTTCTGCAGCGTGAATTCTTCACGCCGCTCGGACTTCGGCAGACGAGCTACTGTCCGTCGCGACCCACGGACCCGTCGTTCGCCGATGGATATTCGTCGGAGGGCGGAACGGTGAAGCCCGCGGCCTATCTCAGCATGACGCACCCGTTCTCGGCTGGTGCGCTCTGCTCAACCGTGCGCGATCTCGTGATCTGGCAGCGCGCGTTGGCAGGCAGGCGTGTCGTCAACGCGACATCGTACGCACTCATGACGACGGCGGACACGTTGAACGACGGGAAGCGCCTCAGCTATGGATTCGGCTTAATCCCCGCGATGCTTGGTACCCACAAATCGGTCCAGCACGGCGGGGGCGTCAATGGCTTCACGACGTCGAGCGCCTTTTTCCCGGACGACAGCGTGAACGTCGCCGTCTTCAGCAATTCGGACCGCGGGCCGGAAGCGGTGGCGCTCAACATTGCGCGCGCGGTGTTCGGCATGCCGCTCGTCGCGGCGCCAAAGCCGCTCGTCGCTGTTCCGCTTCCCGACGCCGATCGTGATCGCCTGCCGGGCGTCTACGATCTCGTTGCACCTGGCGGCGAAAAGTTTGTCATGCACATCACGGTCGAGAACGGTCGCGTGGTGGCGCAAGCCGAGGGCCAAGGGCAGGGCAAGTTTCCGCTCGTGTACCTGGGCAACATGCAATTCGGTGCGACCATCGATCCGTCGTTGCGCATTACGTTCATCAGCGAGAACGGCGCGATCACCAAGATGCGGCTTCAGCAGGGCGGCGGGACGTTGGAGGGCCGGCGACGACCCTGAAGCGCGTCTACTCGATTCCCGCGAACACTTCGGCGAGATCGAGCGTGACTGTCGGACCGCCCTTCGGCGCCTGCCACCGAAGCGTGTCGCGCGCGATTCTCCTCGACGCGGGCGAACGCCAGACTTCGACACTCTTGGTCCACCGGTCGACAAGCCACACTTGCCCCACGCCGAGCGCGAAGTACGCGTCTTTCTTGAACTCGCGATCGTAGATCTTCGACGATCGACTCAGCACCTCGACCGCGAGCCAGTTCTCTTTGATCTTGCGCCAATCTGTGTCGGCTTTATAGCTCGTCGGAAAGACGAGGATGTCGGGCTGCAACTGGGTGTTCGGGAGTCGCACGACTACGCCAGGCCCGACCACGTACGCAATTCCAGTTAATTGAACGGCGTTGCTCAGTCGTGTCTGGATCCGGCTTGCGATGACCTGATGTCCGACACTCGGGCCGGGCGTCACGAGCAGCACCCCGTCCAGCAGCTCGTACCGATTCCCGTCGTTCGGGAACGTGGCGAGGTCGTCGACCGTGTAGTGCGGAACCATGATCGCCATGGCCATAAATTACCTCCTCGGCGTTTCGTCTGTCTACTTGGCATGCGCGGAATTCCACACGCGACGTGCTGGTCTTCGTCACCAAATCCTTGCGTCCTAGCGCGAACCTTCTCTGCCCGAGCAATCCCGCTGAGACATAAAAGAATGAAGGGGGACTTCGTTCGCCTCGATCCGTTCGTTTCGAGCGGCATGGTCGCTCGCTGAACGATCGGCGAGTGGAAAGGGGCGCTCGTCCCTCGAGCTACAACCAGCGATTATTCCGATCGTAACGCGCGCACCGGATCGATCCTCGTCGCGCGGCGCGCCGGGGCGTAGGCGGCAGCAGCCGCGGTCACGAGTAGCAGCGCCGAGACGCTGGCGAGCGTGATCGGGTCCGACGGACGAACTTCGAACAGCATCGAGGTGAGAAGGCGAGAGCCGGCCGCCGCCGCCGCGAGGCCCACGACCGTTCCCGCGCCCGCGACGATCAACGCTTCGCTGAGCACCATGTTACGCACGCCGCTCGACGTCGCACCGAGCGCCATGCGGATGCCGAGCTCTCGGGTCTGTTGGCCGACGGCGGATGCCATGATGCCGTAGAGTCCTACAGCGGCGAGAACGATTGCGGCAATCGCGAAGATCGAGAGCAGCAATGCGTCAAAACGAGGCACGGCGAGTTGTGGCGCGATGAGTTCGTCCATCGACTCCGCGTCGACGAACGTAGCGCCTCCGCCGACACTTTCCACGGCGCGGCGAAACGTCGCGACTGGCGTCGCTGGCCCCCGCGTCCGGACGACGAAGTAGCCTTGCGCCAACACCTGGCGATATGGCCTGAAGATCGTCGGCGTGCTGGTCCGATGTTCTCGATAGTGGAAGTCGCGCGCGACGCCGACGACCGTCACCAGCGAGTCCGGCGAATGCTGCTCCGGATCGCGGATACGCTTGCCGACAGCCGATTGCTTCGGCCACAATCGGCGCGCCACTCCCTCCGTGATCACCGCGACGCGAGGTGAATCCTCGCGATCAGCGTTCGTAAATGCGCGTCCTTCGATGAGCGGTACGCCGAGTGCGCGGAAGAAATCTGGGCCAACAGCGTCGAACCCGAACCATGGGTTCGACTCGGCCTCGGCGTCCGACTGCTCCTCGGCGGCAAAGCGTCCCATCCACACATTCGAGCCCAAGAACGGCGGCGCCCCGGCGGGTGAGAGGCTCACGACCTCGGGGAGCGCGCGCAGGCTCGCCATGATGCGCTCGTGCGCGCTGAAGTTCGTCGCGTTGGCGCACTTCGACCAAATCGCGGTGTCCGATGCGCTCAGCACCGAACCGGAGGGCCGGCAATCGAGCGCGTAGGTCCGCCAGGGAAGCGAGACGTCGAGCATCGTCAGATGATCAGTCGGGTATCCCAGGTTTATCGCGACGAGATGCGCCAGGCTCCGCACCAGCAGTCCCGCGCCGGCGAGCACGACGACGGCGAGCGCGATCTGCGACGCGACGAGTGCCTGCCGAACGCGACGAAGACGCCGGCCTTCCGTGCCGGAGCGCGCGTCTGCGTGCAGCGGCGTCGAGAGATCGAAGCGCAACGCCATGAACGATGGCACGACACCAAAAAGAATTACCGTCGCCGAGGTCACGAGCGCCGCGGTCACGAGCGGCGTGCCCGCGAGCGAGATCAGATCAGTGCGAGGCAAACTGCTCGGCGCGAAACGGACCAGGGCGTCGAGCAGTAAGCGCGCGAGCAGGACACCGAGCGCGCCACCCATCAACGCGAGCAGCATGCTCTCTATGAGGAGCGGTCGCACGAGATCAGCCAATGATGCGCCGATCGCGCGTCGAATGGCCATCTCGCGCACGCGCCCGGCGGCCCGAAGCAGCAGCAGGTTGCCGACATTGGTGCAGGCGAGAACGAGAAGCAGCGTCACCGCTGCGGAGAGCGCGAACAACGCGGGGCGTGCGTCGCCCGTCACCATGTTCTCGAGCGTATGGACCTGCGCACCAACGGACTTCGCGCCGAGCATTCGCGCCTGTTCGGGATCGCGCTCGAGGAAGGCGAGGAAATCCTTGCGCGCGGCCTCCGGCGTGATGTTCGCCGCGAGACGCGCAACGATGTCGATGCTGCCGTAATTCGACGGAACCCAGTATTCGACGCCGCGCGGGTAATCGAGTCCGGCCGCCGCGACGCCAATTACCGTCATCGCCCAACCCATTTTCGGCAAGGAGAGATGTCTCCCGATCACGGCCGAGTCACCGTCGAACGTGTGTTGCCACGCGGCGTGGCTGAGCACGATCGTCACGCCGCCGGCAGTCGCGTTCGCGCCCCACGGCACCTCGTCACCGGGCCGGAACAGGCGGCCGAGTGCCGGGTCGGCGCCGAGGACATCGAAGAAATTGTCGGTCACGACGGACTCGCGAAGCACGAGTTGGCGGTCGCCGTCGTTGATCGCGGCGGCCAGCACGCGCCAGTGCGCCAACCCTGCCGCGCTCTTCAATGTGATCGTCTGAGCGCGCAGCCGCCGAAGCTGGCCTTGCGTCAACGGCACCTCCGTCGCCGCCCCGGTCGCTATGCCGGACAGCTCGACGATCCGATCTTGCTGTCGGACCGGCAACCGCTGGACGAGCACGATTTTGAAGACTGTGAACATCGCGCTCGACATCCCGATCGCGAGGCCGAGGATCAGCACCACCGTGACGCCAAACGCCGGCGCTCGACGCAGCGAGCGCACGGAATGAATGAAGTCGCCGCGAAGCGTGTCGAGCATGCCTGCCCTCCTCTCGCTACTGGGGCGTCACCTTCAGGAATACCGTTCCGTGCCGCGGCACCACACTCGAGAACTCTCCATCGAACGTGCCGAGGTCTTTCTGGCGCCAGAGGTCGCGAACCTTCTGCTTTCCTTTGAGGCCGAGCTCGTCCCAGCGCACCGAGACTGGCATGTCCATCTCGTCGCGATTGAACAAGCCCACCGCGAGCGAGCCATCCGCGAGCGGACGCGCCCACACCTCGAGCTCGTCCTTCTTAGACACTCGATCGGCCGGCTTCCCTAATGCGTCCTGGTGAACGGCCAGCACCTCGTCGTTGGTCACGAGGTTTACCTCGAAGTCATCCATCTGCGTGAGATCGTTGCCGAGGAGCAAGGGAGACGCGAGCAGCGTCCACAGTGTGATGTGGACATACTGTTCGTTCGGCGTGAGATGTGAGTCGCGCAGGCGTGGACCCCAACCCACTTTGCCGATGACGAGCATGTCCGGGTCGTTCCAGTGGCCGGGCGACGCATACTTGGAATTGCCGACTTGCCTGAATCCGATCCCGGCCATGCTTTCCCAAGTGTCGGTGATATCGCCGGTCGTGCGCCACGAATTTCCTTCGATTCCCTTTTCGGCGCCCCACTCCCAAACATTTCCCCAACCGTACTGGCAGAGCGAATAGATGATGTCGCGCGGGACCTGGTTCAGCGCCGCTCGGCCCACCTGATACGGGCGCTTGAGCACCGGCAATTGCTGATTGGTCTCGCCCGGCGCGAGCACGCTCGAGTAGCCGCACCAATCGTACTTGAGGTAATCGACGCCCCACTTCGCGAACGTTAGAAAATCCTGAAGCTCGTGCTGCCAACTCGCCTCGAGTCGCTGACACGTCGTTGGTCCGGGGCCGGAATAAATGCCGAACTTGAGCCCCCGCGAATGCATGTAGTCGCCAAGGGCTTTCATGTCGGGAAACTTCTTGTTGGTGAGGATCGTGCCGTCGTCGGCGCGCACGGGTCCTTCGTGAAGCGGATCCGTGTCGCGTGCGCTTCGCTCCCAACCGTCATCCAAATTCACGTACGTCCAGCCGTGATCGATGAGTCCTTTCGAGATCATCGCGTCGGCCGCGGCGCGCGCGAGCGAATCGCTCACAGCGCGTCCGTACGCGTTCCAACTATTCCAGCCCATGGCGGGAGTGAGCGCGAGTTGTCCCTCTGCGATGAAGGTAAACGGCTTCGACGCGGCACCCGCCGAGTTCTTGGCGGTAAACGTGACGAGATATCGTCCGCGCGAGGCGATCGTTCCGCGAATGACTCCAGTCGACGGATCGAGGGTGAGTCCGCTCGGAAGATTCGTCGCGCCGTAGGTGATGGGCCGCGACCCGGTCGCGGGAATCTTGTACAGCACGTCGTGCCCCGGCGTGACCCCGGTGAGCGATGGCCCGTTGATGCGCGGCGCCGGCCCAGGCTTTGGTGTGAGTATGGTGCGCGGCTCGATAGGAATGTCGCTCGCGACCGGC
>JAICJQ010000171.1 GCA_025928335.1 Gemmatimonadaceae bacterium | reverse complement strand
GCACGACGTCCTGGGTAGCGCGGGCTTCGAGCACTACGAGGTTTCGAACTTCGCGCGGGAAGGTGCGCGCTCGCGGCACAATTCGGCGTACTGGAGCGGTGCGCGTTATGCCGGGCTGGGACCGTCGGCGCATGAATTCGACGGTGATGCGCGGCGATGGAATCTCACGGCGTACACGGATTGGCTCGCGGCGATCCAGTCGGGGGAAGACCCAATCGCCGGCCACGAACAACTCACGACAGAAAATCGCCAGGCCGAAGAAGTGTATTTGGGTCTGCGGACCGTGGACGGTCTCTCTGTTTCGGAAGAGGAATTGGCTCGTATTGCGACGTGGGCTGAGGCAGGCTGGGCGACGATTGATTCGCGTCGGTACGTTCGGTTGACCGCGCAGGGGTGGTTGCGGCTCGACGCCTTGGCCGCTGACTTGACACTCTTCCGAAGTCGTTACTAGCTTTGAACTTATGCCACCTGAGGAGCTCAGCAGGCGCGAGCGCCGCGTGTTGGAAGCGGTGATTCGCAGCTACGTCGAAACTGCCGAGCCGGCCGGTTCCCGCACGCTGTCCCGGCATTTTGGGCTGGGAGTGTCGCCGGCCACGATCCGCAATACGATGAGCGATCTGGAAGAGAAGGGCTTTCTCTTCCACCCGCACACGTCGGCTGGCCGCGTCCCGACCGACAAGGCGTATCGCGCATATGTGGATTCGCTCCTCTCGCGGCCTCCCTTGTCGCCCATCGATACCGTTCGGCTCACTGAAGAGCTAGCGGTGGGCAACGGATCCTCCGCGATCGAAAGCATTCTGAGGCGCGCCGCGCAGACCCTCGGTCTGCTTACTCAGGAGCTCGGCGTTGCCGTCGGTCCACGTCTCGACCGCGCGGTGCTGAAGCGACTCGAGCTCGTGCGCGTTACGTCGCAACGCCTCCTCATGGTGCTGACCCTCGAAGGCGGCGTCGTGCGAACCGTCTTCGTCGAAGGCCCGGGGGAGATCGCGGACAGTGCGCTTGGATCGGTGACCGCGGTACTCAATGAGCGACTCGCGGGTCTCACGATCGGACAGATTCGTACATCGCTCTCCGCCAGATTGCGCGATGCCGGCGCGGATGCGAGCGCGTCTGAGCTATTGAACATCTTCGTGCAGGAAGGCGAGCAACTGTTCGACGCCGCGCTTCCGACGAGCGATGGACAGCATGTCGTTCTCGGCACTACCTCCGTACTCGCCGAGCAACCCGAATTCTCGGCAGCTGATCGTTTGCGGCGACTCCTCGCGCTCACGGAAACGCCCGAGACATTGGGTGCGGCAATTCGGCGGCGTGTCCAGGCTCCCGGCATTTCGATTACGATTGGGGCGGAGCATGACGATCCGCGACTGGAGGATTTCACCCTCGTGACCGCCGAATATCAGGTTGGCGCGCTCGCCGGCGTCATTGGGGTCATCGGACCGACGCGCATGCCGTACGACAAAGTGATTTCGCTGGTGGGCCACACGTCGCGGCTGCTCAGCGACCTCCTCGACTGAGCGGAGACATGGCTGATTTTTATTCCGTGCTCGAGGTCGAGCGCTCGGCGTCGGACGACGACATCAAGAAGGCGTACCGCAAGCTGGCGATGAAATACCATCCGGACCGCAACAACGGCTCGAAGGAGGCCGAAGAGCGGTTCAAGTCGATCACCGAGGCGTACGACGTGCTTCGTGATCCGCAGAAGCGCGCCGTGTACGATCGATACGGCGAAGCCGGACTGCGCGGTGGGGGAGGTGCCGGCTTCCACCATGTCGATCTGTCCGAGGCGCTCGGCATTTTCATGCGCGACTTCGGTGGCTTTGGCGGTCTCGATGAGTTATTCGGCGGTCGTGGCGGTGGGGGCGGGTCGCGCGGCGGTGCCGACATCAAAATCACCATTCCGCTCACGCTCGCCGAAGTCGTCACGGGCGTCGATAAGAAAATCAATATCAAGCTGCTCGAGCCGTGCGGCCACTGTGAAGGCTCCGGGGCGGAGCCGGGCACGAAGCAGCAGCGCTGTCAGACGTGCGGCGGCCAGGGCGAGGTGCGTCGGGCGCAGAAGTCCTTCTTCGGTCAGTTCGTGACCGTCGTGCCTTGTCCGACGTGCCACGGCGAAGGGCGTATCGTCGAAACCCCGTGCAAGATTTGCCGCGGAGAAGGGCGCGTCCGCGGCGACCGCGAGATCACGGTGAAGATCCCGCCGGGCGTGGCGACCGGTCAGTACATGACACTACGCGGCGTCGGCAACGCCGGCTCGCATAACGGACCGCGGGGCGACGTCCATGTGTTGTTCGAGGTCGCGGAGGACCCTCGCTTCGAGCGCGATGGCGAGGATCTGTACACCGAGATCCTCGTCACCTATCCCCAGCTCGTGTTGGGTTCCGAGGTGAGCGTTCCGACCGTGAGCAGTCATGTCCCGCTTTCGGTGCCCCCGGGTACGCAGAGCGGCCACGTGTTTCACCTGCGCGGCCGTGGACTTCCGCGCGTCAACGCCAGTGGCTCGGGTGATCTCCATGTTCGGGTGCAGCTATGGACTCCCGAACGCGTCACCGATGAAGAGCGACAACTCGTCGCACGCCTCGCCGAGCTTCAGCCGGGTGTTCCCGCGGACGGTCGAGGGAAGGGCGGGGGCGGCTTTTGGGCCAAAATGAAGGAAGCGCTCGGCGCGTGACCGAGGCGAGCGAGTGGGTCACCGTTCGGGTGTTCCCCGGCTCGCGTCGTGATGCCGTTCCCCCGGCGTTGTTCGCGGCCGGCGCGCAGAGCGTGCAGGAGCTCGCCGATTCGTTTGTCACGCACGTGCTCGGCCAATCGGTCGCCAACGACGTCGTCTGCGCGATGACGGCGCTCGGCGCGGACATTCGCGTTGAAACGGAGCCGACGCCGAACATCGATTGGTCGGAGCAATGGAAGCAATCGATCGGCGTGCAGCGGCTCGGCGGGTTGACGGTCGCGCCGCCCTGGCTCGCCGCCGACCTCGACCCGAAACACAGTATCGTCATCGATCCCGGGATGGCGTTCGGAACCGGCGAGCACGCGACAACTCGAGGCGTCATCCGTCTGCTGCAGCACGTCGTGCGACATGGCGACATCGTTGCCGACCTCGGTGCGGGCAGCGCGGTGTTGGCGATCGCCGCGGCAAAACTCGGCGCGACCCGAGTCGCCGCGATCGAAGTGGATCCGGACGCGATTGGCAACGCGGTGGAGAATGTGGCGCGAAACGACGTCGCGGATCGTGTAACGATCATCGAGGGTGACGCGGCGGCGTTGCTTCCGCTTGTCGCGCCGTTGAACGTCATTACGGCGAACATCATCTCGTCGGTGTTGCTCGCGCTGTTGCCGGCGATGCACGCGGCAGTGACTCCCGACGGCCACGCAATCTTGAGCGGCATATTGTCGTCCGAACGTGACGTGATGTTGTCGGCGATAGCGAATGACTGGCGTCTCATCGACGAGGACAGCGAGGACGCGTGGTGGAGCGCGACGATAGCGCCGCGGTAGCGTGCTTCTACGCTGAAACGACGCTCGAGACTGGTGCGACGGTATCGCTCAACGAGCGCGTCGCGCACCATGCCACGGTGCGGCGCATCGAAACCGGAGATCGTGTTGCGATCAGCAACGGGATGGGGTCCATCAGCCGCGGCCGTGTCCTGCGCCTCGGCAAGCGAGAGATGCAGGTATCGATCGATCGGGTCGAGCGAGTGGCGCCGCCCTTTGCCGTACACCTTTTCGCTCCGATTGCGGATCGGGACCGGATGCTCTGGGCGGCCGAGAAGGCGACCGAGTTGGGTATCGCGTCGTGGCAGAGCGTTCGCTTCCGTCGATCAGCGAGCGTGTCACCGCGCGGCGAGGGCGCGGCATTTGGTGAGAAGTTGCGGGCAAGAATTATTGCCGCACTGGAGCAGTCCTTCGGAGCGTGGCTTCCGCAGGTACTCCCCGATACGTCGCCGGACGACCTCGAACCGGCAAGCGGGCTCAAACTCGTGCTCGATGCCCGCGGCGAGCCGATGATTGATCTGGTCTCGGCAAGCGATTCGTCGTGCGCGGTCATCGTCGGCCCAGAGGGTGGTATCGAGGAGGATGAGCTCGCGCGTTTGGTCGCGTCGGGGTGGCGGCCGGCGAGTCTTGGCTCGTCGATCCTGCGTTTTGAGACAGCCGTCACCGCCGCTGTCGCCGTAGTTCGAGCCGTTCACGCTAGCCAACCCGCATTCGGAGCGTCGCCCGTGGCAAGTGACTGCCTCTTTTGCCGGATCGTATCGCACGAAATTCCGGCGAAGCTCGTGCTCGAAAACGAGCATGTCGTCGCCTTTCGCGATATCAACCCGCAGGCGCCGGTTCACGTCGTGATCGTGCCGCGCCAACACGTGGCGTCGCTCAACGAAGCGCGCGATGCCGCGATGTTGGGAGAATTGTCGCTCGCCGCGGCCCAGATCGCCAAGGCAGAGGGCATAGGCGAATCGGGCTATCGAACCGTGGTGAACACCAACCGCGATGCCGGCCAGACCGTCTTCCACATCCATTTGCATTTGATCGGTGGTCGAGACATGGCTTGGCCACCCGGCTAACGCCCGTCGCCCGCCGCCCGCCGCCCCAACCGGTTGACAGCCCCGGCCGCGGGCCGATAAGTTAAATGGCTCGATACACTTATCTGGCGCACAGACGCCGCGAAGGGGGGAGAGTCAGTTTGTCTGAAGTCATCATCCACGACGATGAGAACTTTGAGCGCGCGCTCAAGCGCTTCAAGAAGAAGTGCGAGAAGGCGGGGATCCTTTCCGATCTGCGCAAGCATCGCCACTACGAGAAGCCGAGCGAGCGCCGGAAGCGGAAGTTGAACGCCGCGATTCGGAAGAATCGTCGCACGCGCCACGGGTAATGGCACCGTTGGCCGTGCGGCTTCAGGCAGATCTGAACGCCGCCCGCAAATCCCAGGACAAGCCGCTCGTGTTGCTCCTGGGAACCATGCTCGCCGATATCCGCAATCGTGAGATCGAGCTGAAGCGCGATCTCACCGACGACGATGTCACCGACGTCCTTCGTCGCGGCATCAAGAAGCGACGCGAGTCGATCGAGATGTACGACAAGGGCGGGCGCGCCGACCTGGCGGCGACGGAACGCGCCGAAGTGGAATCGCTCGGCAAATACCTGCCGGCGTCGGTAAGCGAGGACGAGATTCGAGACGCGGTGCTCGCCGCGATCCATGAGGGCGCCACGAACGTCGGTGCCGTCATGGGGAAAGTGATGCCGCGCTTCAAGGGACGCGCCGAGGGCGGCACGATCAACGCGGTCGTTCGCGACGAGTTGGCGAAGCGCGGCTGACGAACGTTCCGAGGACATCGACGACCCGGAGAGCGGACCCCCTTCGCTTTCCGGGTTGTATCATTTGAGAGACCGTGAACTCCCACGCCCTTTCCGTCCTCGAGTTCCCGCGCGTCCTCGACGTCGTGGCAGGCTTTGCCACGTCCGACCTCGGTGCCGCGCGGATCCGCGCGCTCACTCCGACCACCGATCGCGCGTGGCTCGACCATGAACATGCGGTCGTGACGGCGATGCGCGCCGTGGTGCGCGACGAGAACCCGTGGCACCCGGGTCCCATTCCCGACCTCGCTGGTCCGATCAACCGGCTGCGCGTTCAGGGAAGCATGTGGACGGGCGTCGAGCTGATCGCCGGCCAGACCCTCTTGCGGTCGTCGCGTGAGACGCAAGCGCGGCTCCGCGATCCAAGGCGTGGCGCCGCCGTTCGCGCGCTGCTCGATCCGCTGCTCTCGCAGCTGACCGCCCTTCCCGCGCTCGAGGAATCGATCGCCAAGGCGATCCTCGACGACGGGACCGTCAAGGACGAGGCGTCGCCGGCGCTGCGGCGCATTCGGCGGGAGCTGCGCGCGGCCCACGCGGAGCTCATTAGAATTCTCGAACGCGAGATCGAGCGTCTCGAGCCCCACCATCGCGTCGCCGACAGCTCGGTGACGATGCGCAACGGCCGGTACGTGATTCCCGTGCGACGGGGCGGACAAGTCGCCGCCGGCGGCATCGTCCACGACACGTCGTCCACCGGGGGCACGCTGTTCGTCGAGCCGCCGGCGGCCGTGGCGTTTGGCAATCGTATTCGCGAGCTCGAGTCTGAGGAGATCGAAGAGGTCGAGCGCATCCTGCGCGAGCTCACCGACACACTCCGGCCGCACCGCGAATCGCTCAGCGCGTCGCTCGATGCGCTCGTCGTCCTCGACACGCTCTACGCCCGCGCGCGCTTCGGTGAAACGTACGCCTGCGCGCCCTGCCTCTTCGTGTCGGCGCGTGAGGGTTTCGAGATCCATCACGGTCGCCATCCGCTGCTGCTCTCGCAGGGCGCCGATGTCGTGCCATTCGACCTGGCGATGTCCGCCGAGGAGAGAACGCTGCTCGTCTCCGGTCCGAACACCGGAGGCAAGACCGTTCTCCTCAAGGCCGTCGGACTCCTCTCGGCTCTCGCGCAAAGCGGGATTCCGCCGACGGTCGGTCCGGAGAGCCGGGTTCCCGTCTACGACGACGCTTTCGCCGATATCGGCGACGAGCAGTCGATCGAGGCCAGTCTCTCCACCTTCAGCGCGCATCTGAAAAACCTCGGCGAGATCCTCCGGCTCGCCACGCCGAATTCGCTCGTCATGGTCGACGAGCTGGGCTCGGGCACCGACCCGGTGGAGGGTGCGGCGCTCGGTTGGGCGATCCTCGAGACACTCACCAGTCGCTCGACGATGACGCTCGCCACGACACACCTCGGTGAGCTCAAGCAATTGGCGGGACAGGTGGCCGGCGTCGTGAACGCCTCGCTGCAGTTCGACGCCGTGGCCCTGGCACCGACCTATCGCCTGATCAAGGGAATTCCCGGCCGTTCGTACGGTATCTCGATCGCCCGCCGCCTCCGACTCCCCGACGACGTGGTGGTTCGCGCCGAGGAACGCCTGCCTCAGCACGAGCGAGACGTCGCGGCACTGGTCGAGCGGCTCGAGCGTCGGGAAGAGGAACTGGCGCAGCGTGAGAAAGAGACGAATGCCATTCTCGACGATGCGCGCAACCGCATCGCCGAGGTGGCGAAGCGCGAACGAAATGTCCGGGACCGTGAACGCACCGCCGAGCGCGACGCGCGGCAAGGCGCGCGTCGTTACCTGCTCGCGGCGCGCGCCGAAATCGACAAGACGATCCAGCAGCTCAAGCAGGCGGGCGCCGAGGCCGCGGATGAGGCGGGACGCGCTGCCCGCCAACAGGCCGAGCAGCTCGCGGCCAAGCAGGGGGCCGAGTTGGAGCGGCTCGATCGCGAGGAGGCGAACGTCCAGCGCCGCGCCGCGACGCCCGCCGTTCGGCGCGAGGGCGCCGTCGAGGTCGGAACCGCGGTCGAGCTGGCGACCCTGGGAGGAAAGCTCGGACGCGTCGTCGAGTTGCGTGACGACGACGCGGTGGTCGCGGTCGGCGCGGTGAAGCTCACCGTTCCGCGGCGCTCACTGACGCCAAGCGACAAAGAAATGGCGACCGAAACGGCCATCGTCTGGACAGGCGATCTCCCCGAAGTGCACGTTCCGACGGAGATCGATCTGCGAGGCATGCGACCCGACGAAGCGGAGGCGACCGTGTTGCAGGCCCTCGACGCGGCCGTCCGCGCGGATCTGCGCAGCCTTCGCATCATCCACGGCAAAGGAACGGGTGCCTTGCGCGACCGCGTTGGCGAGATGCTCCGCAAGGACACGAGAGTGAGAGAGTTTCGGCTCGGCGCATGGAACGAAGGCGGCGCCGGCGTAACCGTCGCGGAGCTGGCGTGATTCCCGACGACGTCGTCGAGCGCGTACGCGAGGAAGCGGACATCGTCGCGGTCGTCGGCGAATACGTGAAGCTGAAGCGAGTCGGCAACAGCTTTCGCGGCCCTTGCCCGTTCCATCACGGCAAGAACGACAACTTTTCCGTGACGCTGCGCGGCGGCTACAAGTGCTTCGTCTGCGGCGAGTCAGGCGACGTCTTCACGTTCGTGCAGAAACATCTCGGCCTGGACTTCGTCGAAGCCGTAAAGCTGGTCGGCGCGAAGGTGGGCGTCGACGTGCGCGAGGTCGCGCGTCGCACCGAGGAGAAGGATCCTCGGGAGCCGGCGTGGGAGATCAACGCCGCGGCGGCGGATTTTTTTCGTCGGCGCCTCTGGGAGTCGCCCGACGGCGAAACCGCGCGTGACTATCTGACATCGCGAGGCATCACGCGCGACGACGCCGATCGATTCGGCGTCGGGTATGCGCCGACGGATCGCGCCGCGATGCGCGATTCACTGGCGGCGCTCGGGTTCGAGCCTGACCGCCAGCTCGCATCGGGCCTGCTCGTCGCGCGCGAGAACTATCCCGAGCCGCGCGCGCGCTTTCGGCACCGGATCATGTTCCCCATCTTCGATGGAACAGGGCACGTGGTGGGCTTCGGCGGCCGTGTACTCGGCGAGGGTGAACCGAAGTACCTGAATTCCGCCGAATCGGAGGTGTTCGCGAAGCGGCGCCTGCTCTACGGCCTCAACTGGGCCAAGCAGGCTATTCGGAAAGCGGATCGCCTGATTATCGTGGAGGGGTACTTCGACGTCATCCGATTGATGCTCGCCGGAATCACCGAAGCCGTGGCGCCGTTGGGGACCGCCCTGACCGAAGACCAGGCGGCGCTCATTCGCAAATACACGAAAAACGTCTTTCTGCTCTACGACAGCGACCGTGCCGGCCTCAAGGCCACCTTCCGCGCCGGCGACCTCCTCCTCGCTGGCGGCTCGTCCGTGCGTGTGATCACGTTGCCCAAGGGCGAAGATCCGGACACCTTCGTCGCCCGGTTCGGCGCGGAGGCGTTCGAGAAAGCGGCTGCTGCATCGATGGACGTGTTCGATCGCAAGGTCCAGATTCTCGAGCGCGGCGGATGGTTCGCCGACCTGCGCCGCAAACGACAGGCGCTCGACAAACTGCTGCCGACGCTTCGCGCGACCGCCGACCATCTCACACGCGACCTCTATGTCTCTCGAACGAGTGAAGTCGCGGGCGTGTCGCGCGAGCAGCTGGCGCGCGAGCTTCAGGTGGCGCCGCGCGAGCGTCGCGGGCCCGCCGAGACCGGAGCGCCGCCGCCCGACCCCGCGGAACCGAGGGGTCGGCGTCGCGAACGTCGCGCCGATCACCGGAGCCTCGGAGTTCGCGCGGAGCGCGAGCTCGTGCGCCTGCTGCTGGCGTACCGGCGTTATGTAGACACCACGGCGGAGCGCGTCGGCGCTCAGGCGTTCACCGATCCCGTGTACCGGGAGATCTTCACCGAGCTGTCGATGGACTCGGATCGCGCGGTGGACGACTTGGCGATTAATCTCGACGAGGAGACTGTCGTCGTGCTGCAAGAGCTGATGGACGAACCGGTGTCGTTCGATCGCATCGAGGAGACTATTGACGCGAACATCAACGCGCTGTTGGCGCGGGACATCGACGCGCGCATGAGCGAAATTGATCGACTGGCTCCGCTCGCGAGCGAATCAGAAAAGGACGAACTCAATAGCGAAAAAAAGCGGCTCGCCGCTGAACTGCGCGCCCTTGGGCGGCAGCGATGGAAAGCGTTCAACTCGAACCAACCCTGAACCCAGCTGGAGGTTTCGTGCACCCAGACGTGGCGGCCCTGCTTGCCGTGCAAGACGAAGATGTCGCAATTCATCAGCTCGAACAGCGTTTGTCGGCATTGAAACCGCGACTCGATGCGCTCGCGAAATCGCGCGAGGACGCCGTCACGTCGCTGAAGAAAGCCGAGAGCGCGGCGGAAGCCGAAGAGCGCCGACGCCAGGAAATCGCGGCGCGAGTCGCGCAGCATCGTGCGCAGCAGGCGAAAAACGAGGCGACGTTGTCGTCGGTGACCTCCATGCGAGAGGCAACGGCGGCGACCGCGCAGCTCGAACAGACGAAACGAATGATCGACGAGGGAGAACGCGAGCTCGCCACCGTGGGACAACGCCTCGTCGAACTGAACCATCAGGTGGAAGAGAGGCGCCGGCTCGTCGTCGAGACCGAGCTGGCGCAAG
>JAICJQ010000137.1 GCA_025928335.1 Gemmatimonadaceae bacterium | reverse complement strand
GACAGCGTTGTCCAAGTGGGGGTGGACCTCCGCGAGGATTACATGCACGACATCACCCACGAAGAGGGCTGGGCGACGCTCGACTGTTTCCACCTGGGCGGGCAGTATACAGACAAGAATTTCCTCGACCGGGCGGAACGACTCGACCTCACGGCGCGAATTTCCAAGATCGGCTACGCCAACGGCGTCGACTTCGCCCGTCAGGGAATTTGCCGCACGCTGAACCAGGATAGCGTGTTCAGCTCCAAGCTGAACTACTTCGCCGGTGCCACCGTCCACCGGCCGACATTGTTTGGCGGCCACTGGGTCCCGACGTACTCGGCGTACAGCGAGCGACGCAGCGAGTGGAAGGTCTACCTGCGCACCACCTACGTCGGTCTCGACGCGTCGGCGACACGGCAGCTCGGCCGGGGGTTGCCCGCCCGAATGGGTTACACGCTCGAGTACGGCCGAACGGAAGCAGAGCCGGCGTATCTCTGCGCGATCCAA
This sequence comes from Gemmatimonadaceae bacterium, assembly GCA_025928335.1. Taxonomy (GTDB): domain Bacteria; phylum Gemmatimonadota; class Gemmatimonadetes; order Gemmatimonadales; family Gemmatimonadaceae; genus JAQBQB01. Next base: position 12,081 of record JAICJQ010000137.1, on the reverse strand, counting down.
TCCCGCTGCACGGCAGAGGAGCGGGCGCAAGTCGAAGGGAATCTTCGTCTCGCCGTTCTCAGCGCGTCGATCCAGAAGACAACAATCGACAATCCCGTCGCGCCGAGGTCGGGCTATGCGGTCGGAACCGAAATTCGCGGTGCTGGAACGATCACCGGGTCCGACCCATCGCAGTCTTTCGCGAAGATCACAATGGACGGAGCTGTCTTTCGCGCGGTGACGCAACGCGCAGTGCTGTCGCTTCGCGTTCGAGGCGGACTCATCAGAGGTGGCCAGTCGGCGAACGGAACGACGTTGACGCCGCCGCAGGAGCGACTGTACGGGGGTGGAGCGACGAGCGTGCGCGGGTTTCCGCAAAACGAGCTGGGACCGCTCGTCTACCTCGTGGACACCAACGCGTTCACCGTGACGAAGTTCGCCGACACGTCACTGATCGCCGTCCTCAGACCGAACAAGCAGCCGACCCGCCGAGTGCCGACGGGCGGCAACCGACTGCTCGTGCTCAACGCCGAGATCAGGCTCAGAGATCCATTTTTTCCCGAAGCGATCCAGTACGTACCATTCGTGGATGCGGGACAGGTGTGGGTTCAGAGCGCCGCGACCCCCGGGTTGAACGTGAAGCCGCTTTCCGTCACGCCCGGGCTGGGTATCGCTTACCTGTCACCGATAGGCCCCATTCAGTTCAACATGGGGTATAACCCGCAGCCGATGCCGGCGGGGCCGGCCTACTTTGCCCCACAGGTGGAAACCCCTGGTTTCGGTAGCGGCGCGCCTCTCGTCTGTGTCACGCCGCCTGGTGTACCGCCTGTCCCATTTCGTGTGGTCAATGGCAAGCTGCAGCAGAACACGGCGTCGTGCCCGGCTGCGTACTCGCCAGGTCGCTCGGCAATTTTCTGGAATCGACTGACGAAAACTCTCTCGATCGGTACCTCCTTCTAGGATGAAGCGCCGGAAGCTCGTCGCGCTGGTGGCCGCGATCACGTTCGCATTCCTCGGGCTGCTCGTGGTGTGCGCGGTGTTCTTCGTGACGCGCACGCAGTCGGGACGCGATTGGGTGCGCGACCTGGCAACGCCCCTCATCCAGCGCGGAGTGAAGGGCGGGACGGTGTACATCGGGAAGCTCACGGGGAATTTCCTCACGGGATTCACCGTCGACAGCTTCGCGATCCGCGACAAGCGCGGCGAGCTGTTTCTCAGCACCGGCCGAGTGAGCGTGTCGTACAACCCGCGCGACATTCTCGATTACCGCATTTATGTCCGTCGCGCATCGGTTCAGCATCCTTATATCCACATCGTCCAGCACAACGACTACGTCTGGAACTTCAAAGAGATCTTCGCGTCGACCGGCGGTCCGCCGCCGTTGAAGGACGTCACTCGCCGCAGCCTCGGCGATTACATCGTCATCGACACGACGACGGTGACGGACGCGACCTTTCTGCTCACGATGCGCTGGACGCCGGACGATTCGTTGAAGGGCCGCGTTCGCGACAGCGTGATCAAGGCGCACCTCGACAATCCGCAAAAAGCAGTATCGAAGACCTTCGACGGATACGGGCGATTGTACGCCTGGCGCAATGCCAATGCGCTCATCTCGCATGTGCGTCTGGCTGACCCGGACAGCGACCGGCAATTCGGCATGGAGTTTCGCGTCGCGTCACTGTCGGCGGACGAGTATGAGCCGACATTCAAGTTCCGGAGCGTCGTGGCGACGGCGCGAAAGCTCGCCGACTCATTGTGGTTCCAGGTGCCACACTTCGCATTGCCGGCGTCGAGCGGTCACGGGCAGGGGAAAGTGTGGTGGGGGAGCGATCGTCCCGTGCGCTACGACATCGCGATTCGCGGCGATTCGGTGTCGCTCGACGACGTTAATTGGGTTTATCCGGATCTTCCACGCACGGGGGGCGGAACGGTCGACCTGGCGATCAAGAACGACGCTCCGCCCAACGAGCAGATCGTGAACTTCAAGCTGACGCGGATGGACGTGCGCAGCACGAAGTCGCATTTGACGGGAGACATGTCCTTCGGTATCGGCGCGCCCGTGCTGCTCGTGCGCGACGTCAACCTGCGCGGCGACCCGGTCGACTTCGATTTCTTGCGCGCGCTGTCCGGCAAGCCGTTCCCCGTGGATTGGCAGGGCCAGATCTTCGCTACGGCGCGCGGCCGCGGCGGCCCGCTGACGAATTTCTTCGTCGACGACGCGCGGGGCACGTTCCGCGACGCCCATGTCCGCGGCGCCGTATCGAGCTTTTCGGGCAAGGGCGCGCTCAACATTCTTTACCCCGCGTTCACGGTTTTCCGCGGGTTCGACGTGAACGCCGGCTCGATCGACCTGCGCACGATCGAATACCTCTACCCGAGTTTCCCGCGGCTTCGCGGGTTCGCCGCCGGCACGGCACGTCTCGATTCATCGTGGCTCGACGTTCGTTTTTCGAACGCGTCCGTGACGCTGAGCGACGCCAACGCTGAACCCTCACACTTCACGGGGAACGGGCGGATCACCTACGGCGATCCGTTCATGCTCTACGACGTCAATCTGAGCGCGCAGCCGCTGTCGATGGCTTGGCTGACGCAGTCGTATCCGGCGATTCCGCTCCGTGGTACGTGGAGCGGGCCGATTCGCGCTCGCGGCAGCTCACCGGATCTCGAGCTCACCGCGTCGCTGCAAAGTCCACTCGGCGCATTCAGTTTCGATGGGCGCGTGGACATCGACTCTATCGGCGGGTACGGGGCGCACGGGCGCGGTGATTTCAGCGGGCTCAATCTCGCCCAGATCGTCGCGGCGCCGAAGCTCCCGGTCGGCACGATCAGCGGGCAGTACCAGGTCGACGCCGCGGGTCCGACGGCGGCGGATATCAAGGGAACGGCGAATCTCGAGATCGAACGGACGGTCATCGACGGCATTCGCGTCTATCCGTCGAAAGCGCAGCTCGCATTCGGCGACGGCCGAATGCGGATCATCGACACATTGAACGTCCGCACCGCGGCGGCGCACGTCCTGGCGTGGGGCGCCATCGGACTTCCCGGCGGCCGGGGCGACTCGCTCCTCCATTTCTCGGCGATCGTCGATTCGCTCGGCGGACTCCGACGCTACCTGGCGAGCGCGAACGAGCCGGACAGCGTCGCAGCCGATTCGCTGACCGGGTACATCGAGGCTCGCGGCGCGTTGGGCGGCACGCTGGACAAGCTGACGCTGACCGACTCGGTGCGAGCATCGAATCTGTTCCTCAACGGCACGAGCGCCGATTCGATCGTTGGCGCGATGAGCATCACCGATCTGCTTCACGCGCGACACGGAACCGTGAGCGCGCTGGCCGGAGGCGTCGTGCTCGGTGGTGTGGAGCTCGACAGCATCGGCGGCAGCGTCGACGTCGAGGATTCGACGCACGTGCGCTTTCGTCTAGGCGCGCGCAATCGCGACGTCATCGCGGCGTCGGCGTCCGGCGGAGTGAGCTCGACGGCGGGCGAGTACGTCGCCATGGTGGATTCGCTCGCCGCGACGATCGGCGAGAGCCAGTGGCGCATGGTTTCCCGATCGACGATCGCCGTGGATACGGCGGGCGGGATCCGCGTCGATTCGCTGGTGCTCAGAAATCGCGACTCGGCGCTCGTCGTCGTGACGGGCGACGTGCCGACCGTCGGCGCGGTTTACGGGAAAGTTCGCGCGGTCAACGTGCCGCTGCGCGACGTCGGGATCCTGGCGCGGCTGCGCGATACGCTCTCGGGCGTGGGCGCGGTCGATGTGTCCGTTGCGGGAACGAAAGCCGACCCGCGCATTCAGCTCGCGACGAGTGCCGCGAACGCGAATTGGAACGGGGTCGATATCGCCCGCGCCACTGCGAACGCGAGGATCGGACTCCGACACTTCCTGCTCGACAGTCTGGTCGTGAATAGGAAGGACAGCGTCGCCCTTCGAGCAGTCGCCGACGTGCCGGTCGACGTCTCTTTGTTCAGCATGCGCGTGCGTAACGATACGATCAGCGGGTCGCTCGTGGCGCCGTCCACGGATCTCTCCCTGCTCAAGGCCTTCCTCCCGAAAGGCGCGGAAATCACTGGCAAGCTCTCCGCGGATTTGAGTGTATCGGGGTTGGCTCGATCACCATCGCTGAAGGGCAGCGTGGACATCGCGAATGGTTCCGTGCTCTTGCGTCAGCAAACGGGCGTGACGGTGAAGAACATCAATGGCCGGCTCGAGGGAGTCGGCACGCTCTCCGGTCAGGATAGCGCATACGTGCGGGTCGCCGGCGAAACGGAGGACGGAAAGAATCGAGGCACCGTGCAGCTGACCGGCTGGCTGAAGAATTTCACGCAGCGGAACGCCCTGCCGTCGTTCCAGTTCAGTCTTGGCGCTTCGAACTTCCATGCCATCAGTCGCCGCTCGCTCGCCGATCTCTACGTCACTTTCAACGCCCCGATCACGCTGACGGGGGATTTGAATGCGCCGGTGCTATCCGGCGGACCGATCATCGTGGATCGCGGGGCGATCTTCCTTCCCGATCGCGATCTCGCGCGCAAGCGCGCCGTGGAGTTCGTTCCCGAAACCCTCGTCCCAACGGGGACGCAGACCACGAATGCGATGCTCGAGAGGCTGATGTCCAACCTCGCGATCCCGAACGTGTCGGTCGTGCTCGGCAACGACGTGAGATTGAAATCGAGTGAGGCAAACGTGCGCCTGACGGGCGACCTCCGCGTGGTGACGCGAACTGACCTATCGACGCGGACACTGGCGTCGACCGGCCAATTGATTCCCCGGATCTCGCTCGAGGGAATCCTCACTACCGAAGGCGGAACGTACAACCTCAACCTCGGTCCGCTGCAGCGGGAGTTTCAGGTGCAGACCGGCGGGACGGTCACCTTCGCCGGCGATCCGGAAAACCCCACGCTCAACATCGACGCGCAGTACAACGTGAAGCAGTATCACGATCGCGACCTCGGTGTGATCGTCAACCTCAACGGACCGCTGCTGCCGTACCCGATCATCTATCTCAAGAGCAACGCCGACTACAGCATCTCGGAGACAGACCTGCTCAGCTACCTGCTGACGGGACAGCCCGGTTTCGACTTCAGCCAGACCGGTCAGACGCAGCAGGTGCTGGCGCTTCTCGCGCCCACCGTGAGCGCGGTCGCCGCCGACCGCCTTCGTCAGAGCGTGCCGGGGCTCGACATGCTTCGCTTCGAGCTTGGCGCCTCTCAGAATACAAGCACGAACGCCTTTTCGACGGTCGGGCTCAAGGATTACCTATACACCTCGACGATTGGCGCCGAGAAGCAGGTGACGAAGGATCTCTTTGTCAGCGTCAACACGGGGTTGTGCCAGCTCGAATCGGGCGGGTTCACCGGAGGAAACTGGCTTGCGGGCGCCGGCGCGAAGGTCGAATACAGAATCACCGATCGTCTGTCCGTTCAAACGGCTTACGATCCGTCGACGGCGACGCGAACCTGCGGTGCTCGGCAGAGCTTCATCGGCGTGGTGCCGACTCCTCCGAACTACAGTATCTCCTTTACGCACACGTGGCGCTTCTGATCCGGAAGGCGATGCTCATCGCCAACCCGGCATCTCGTCGCGGGAAACGGCTCGCCCGGCATGCACACCACGCGCTGGCGAGCCGTCTCGACGAGTGCGATGTCCTGCTCACCGAGCGTCCGGGCCATGCCGCCGAGCTCGCATCGACCCACGGTGGCGGCTACGACGCCGTCTTCGTTCTGGGCGGAGACGGCACCGTCATGGAAGTCGCGGGGGCGCTCGCCGAAGAGAAAATGACGATCCCAATCGGAGTGCTCGCCGGCGGCACAGGCAATCTGGTTGCGCGAGCCCTCGGAATTCCGCTCTCCGTGGATAAGGCGGTGCCCGCGCTGATCGATGGAGACGAGGTCGTGATAGATCTCGGCCGGACCGATACCGGGCGTCGCTTCGCGATCGCTGCGGGCGTCGGCATCGACGCGGCGATGATCGCCGAAACGCCCAGCTGGTTGAAGCGTCGATTGGGTGTTCTCGCCTACGTGATCATGGGTTCGCGCGCGGCGCTGCGCGCGGTCGTTGGAGGCGAGCTCTTCGAAGCACAGGTCACGGTCGATGGAATCGCCCACGAGCGACGCGTGGCCGCCGTCATGATTGCGAACTTCGGCGCGGTGCTCGGCGACCGGCTGACCCTGGGACCGGAGATTCACACCGATGATGGACTGCTCGACGCCTGCCTCTTCTCGCCGCGCTCGCTGGGGGACGCCGTGCGAATCATGTGGCGCATGTATCGCCGCGACTTTCGGTCGGACCCGTGTGTACTCTACGTTCGAGGGCGGGAGATTCGGATCGAGACGCAGCCGGTCAAACCCTGGCAGGCGGATGGAGAGCTGATGGGAATGACGCCATTTTGCGCGATCGTCGAACCGCTGGCGCTGCGGCTGCTCGTGCCACGTCGCCGCTAAAGGAATGGTGACCCCGATGGACGAATGGGGGTGCCCTGTGTCGACCGAGGGCGTAGGTGGCCGCGATCTCGCGGCGCTGGCGCGTGAGCGCGATGATCTGCTCCTGTTGTCGGAAGCACTCGTCGACGTCGAGGCGGCGCGAACGACCGACGCGCGACTTTCGATTCTCCGATGCGCGATTCAACGGCTGGGGTTTCGCCGAGTCGACATGGCGGAGCGTCCGCGCTCGTCGAGCCCGGGCTCGCAATTCGCCGCGATGACCAACTCAGTCATCACTGAAGCCGGCCATCTCGTCGTCCCGCTGCGGGCTGTCGACGGGACGGAGTTGGCAGCCCTCGTGCTCGGCGATCCGGTCGAACCCGATTGTTTTTCCCCGTCACGTGTGCGCATGGTCGAGCTATTTGCGCAGCAGGTCGCGTCGATCATCGAGAATGCGCGGCTGTTCGAGGAGAGCCAGCGCGAGCGCGGCCGCGGTGACGCGATCGCCGACATTGCCCGGGCGATCAACGGCTCGCTTCGCCTTTCGGAGGTGTTGGAGCTCGGACTGCGACATGCGATGGACTTGCTCCGTACTGAGGCGGCCTCGATCGGCCTCGTCCGCGGCGACTGCCTCGTGCTGATCGCCAACGCCGGCGCGTCGGCGAACGAGTTGGGGCTGGAGATTTCGCTCGACGACAGCTTCAGCGGGCAGGCGGTCCGCGGTGGCCGCGCGGTCATCGAAAACGACGTTGGCTCGATCGCGGACTATCGCCAGCGGAGCGCCTTCGTGAAAATCGAGCGCATCGTCGTCACCCCCCTCGTCGCCGCGTCGGGTCCGATCGGCACGCTGACGGTGATGAATCGCGCGACGCCATTTACCACGGAGGACGGGGACGTCCTGCAACGTCTCGCCGATCAGATCGTCGTCGCGATCGCGAATGCTCGCCTGTACGAAGAGGCCAGAGAAACCGCCGAGCAGCACCGGCGCGCGGTGGAGGACGAGCGAAGGGCCCGCCAAGTAGCGGCGCAGTCCGAGGAGCGCTATGCGCGACTCGTCGAATCGGCGTTCGACGCGATCTTCACGGTGGACAGCGATGGTCGCATTACCTCGGCCAATCTTTCCCTCGAGCATGCATGCGGCAAACCGCGTGAGGTGCTCCTCGGAATGCGCGCCATCGACTTGCTCGATGCGCGCGATCGAGATGCGGCGACGCAGGTGTTCAACGACGCGATGACCGGCGCGCCGCAGCGGGCGCAACTTCGCTACACCGACCCGCAGGGCGAAACCAGAACGTGCTCGGCGACACTGACGCCGCTCAGCGAAGGCGGGCGAGTGGTTGGGTCGATCTGCATCGTTCGCGACGTGACGGACGAAGTGCGAATCACCGAACAGCTCGTCCAGCAGGAGAAGCTCGCCGCGGTCGGCGAGCTGGTGAGCGGCGTGGCGCATGAGCTGAACAATCCGCTGGCGAGCGTCATGGCCTTTGCGCAGCTGCTGCTGACCGAGCAAGGCGGCGAGGGCGCGCGGCCGAATCGCGAGGCACTCGAAGCGATTCACCAGGAAGCGAAGCGCGCCGCGAAGATCGTCGCGAATTTGCTGACCTTCGCGCGGCAACATCAGCCCGAGCGCGCCGCGACCGATCTCAATCGCGTTCTCGAGGACACCCTCGAGTTGCGTCGCTATTCGCTGCGCAGCGCGCAGGTGAACGTCGTTGTCCGCCTCGATCCGACGATGCCCCTGACGATGGCGGATCCGTTCCAGCTTCAGCAAGTCGTGCTCAATCTCCTCGCGAACGCCGAGCACGCGCTGTCGTCGTGGTCGGGAGAGCGGCTCGTTACGCTGTCGACGCGGCAGGATGGTGATCTGCTAACGATCAGCGTCGCCGACACCGGTCCGGGCATCGCGGAAGAGCATCTGTCCCGCGTCTTCAATCCGTTCTTCACGACGAAGCCGGTGGGCGAGGGGACCGGCCTTGGTCTCTCGATCTCCGACGGCATCGTGCGCGAGCACGGTGGACGAATTCGCGTCGAGTCGCATCCCGGGCGCGGGGCGACGTTCGCCATCGAGCTGCCGCGGACGTCGCCGGCCCCCGCGGCTCGACCGACGCCGGATGCCGACCCCAGGGCACACAGCTGCAGCGTTGGCGCCAAGCGATTGCTCGTGATCGACGACGAGCCGGGGCTGCGCCAGGCGCTGACGATGTATTTCCAAGCGCGCGGTCACGTCGTCGATTCCGCCGCGAACGCGGCCGACGGAATGCAGCTCGCGTCGACCGCCGACTACGATGCGCTGCTGCTCGATCTTCGCCTGCCGGACGACGACGGCGACAATGTGTTGCGCGAGCTGGAGCGGATCGGCCGCGCGCCTCGGCGCATCGTCTTCGCCACGGGCGATCCCGAGAGCGCGCCGGCGCGCGCCGTCTCGTTGGCAGGCCACCCGGTCATCGGCAAGCCATTCGCGCTCAACTCCGTCGCTTCGGTGCTTCTCGCACCGGGCCACTGACCACCACTATCTTGGACGCATGACGAGCACGGGCGGGGCTGGCCAGCGTGACGCAATGATCTGCCGGTCGTGCGGCCGCGAGGAACGCGCGTCGGAGGGCTACCCGTGCGCGGACTGCGGCACGTTTCTCTGCGTGCACTGCGACATGCGAGGCGTCGTCCGCTGTCGCGTCTGCGAGGCAAAGCGGCAAGGCACTGCGCCGGCAACGGTTGATCCCGCGCCGAAAGCGCGTCAGTGAACGAGCGTACGGACCTTGCCGGCTTCGGAGTAGCGGTCGGACACGCGACCGACAACGACGGCGCAACCGGACTCACGGTGGTGCGCGGTGTCTCTGATCCGCTGCGGGCCGGTGTTGCGATCGTGGGTCACGCCACGGGAAGCCGCGAGCTGCTCGCCGCGTCGTCCGACCATCTCGTGGATGGGCGTATCGACGCGATCATGTTGACGGGCGGCTCGGCGTATGGGCTCGACGCCGCGGCGGGGCTGATGCGCTGGATGGAGGAGCGCGGGCGGGGATTTCATGTCGGACCAGGAGTGGTGCCGATTGTGCCCGCGGCCGTCGTGTTCGATCTTGCGCCGCTCGGACGCTTCGATGCCCGACCGACCGCGGAAATGGCGTACGCGGCGGCAGAGACGGCGCGCAGCGGTGACATCGCCGAAGGCGCAGTGGGCGCGGGCACCGGGACGACGGTCGGAAAGATCGCCGGCGCGACGCTCGCGATGAAAGGCGGCGTCGGGCTCGCGGTGGAAGGCGACCCAGAACATAGTCTCGCCGCCTTCGCGCTCGCCGTCGTGAATGCGTTTGGCGACGTGCGCGATGCGAGCGGTCGCATCATTGCCGGAGCGCGAAGGTCTGATGGCGAGGAAGGGTTTGCCGACACAACCATGATGCTCGCCGGTGCGTCGAAGAAAACCGTCGCGTCGTTCGGCGAGCTTTCGGGAAGGAACACGACGCTGGCAATCGTCGGCGTGAACCGGGCGATGTCGTCCGTCGAGCTTACGGCGCTCGCTCGCGCCGCGACTGCCGCGTTCTTCAAGCGCATCACGCCGTGCGGCACGGCATTCGACGGCGACATCTTATTTGCTATTGGGCCGGCGGCCGGCGAAAAGTCGGACGCGCCACCCGCGGTGGCCGGTGCGCTGGCCACCGTCGCACTCGAACGCGCCCTCGAGCGAGCGGTCGTGCTCGCAAAGGGACGCGAGGGGATTCCGGGCATTGCAGACACGAATGACCACTGAATCAAAGCCGCTCTCGCCGACGCCGTCGGTGCTTTACGAAGCAACCGTGCGGACGCCGATTGCGCCGTTGCACGGAGAGCCGCGCGTCGCGAGTCAGATGATCTCGCAACAACTCGCCGGGCATCGCCTGTCCGTGTTGGATGAAGAAGGTGACTGGGTGTGCGTTCGCGGCGCCGACGACTATGAGGGTTGGATGCACACCGGTTTCGTCGCTCGGTCACCGGCTGCCGGTACGCGACAAAGCCGGACGACATCGCGGATCTCACTCGGCTGCACGACGCGCCCGAGCGGGGGGCAGGGGACGGGTCGCGCGCTCCCGCTCCGCGCGATCCTCGCGCCGGACGAAGCGCCCACTACTGGTGAGGCGATCGACATAGACGACCGGCCACGTCGCTTCCCCCTCGTCCCCGAGGCGATCGTCGCGAGCGCGCAGCGCTTCTTCGAAGGAACGAGCTATCTCTGGGGAGGAGTGACGCCCTGGGGAGCGGACTGCTCAGGCCTGGTGCAGAGCGTTTTTGCGCTGCACGGATTGCAGTTGCCGCGCGACGCATGGCAGATCGCCGAGCGAGGGGTCGATGCCGGCCGAGACGTGGGGGAACTGCGTCCGGCCGACCTGTTGTTCTTCTCAGATCGCGAGGACGGGCGAGTCACGCACGTCGGCCTGTCGCTGGGTGGAGCGAGGATGGTGCACCTCGCGCTCGGACGTGGCGGCTATGCGATCGAGCGACTGAGCGACCGGAGCGATTCGTACGTCGAGAAGCTGAGGCAACGATTCCTCTTTGCCCGCCGAGTACTACGAACAGCGCAACCCTGACGGCGCGGCGGCCAGACGGCGCGGCCGCCGCGCCGTCAGCCGTTCGACGTTTGATTAGCTGACCATTCCGTTGGTCACCATCTGCGGCGCGCCGCGGACTTGGACTCCGACGTCCATCGTGTGTTCGCCGTCGATCGCGATGGCCATCGTGTAGCCACCCGGTGCATCGATCGGGAGATCGAGCTGGGCGATCAGCGGGAGATCCATTTCGGACACGCCCGGGGGCGGGGCGCCGACGTTGAGATCGCCGGAACTGCTCCACAGCTCCTGCATGTTGGGGCTCAGCCACTGAAACGAAACAGTGTGCTTGCCGACGTCCGACGCCGTGCCCTTGAGATGCACCACCAGGTGCGCGCGCGGATGGACGGCCGGGAGTGTCGCGACCTGGAGCGCGTCGAAAACGCCAAGGATGTTGAGTTTTCCCTCTTGTGAGAGGTTCGCGGCGTCCGCGAAGAGGGCGAATGAAACGCGCATCCAGCAACATAGACAGGTCCGAGGGGCCGCGTCTACTTTTCGCTCTATGGCGTCGACCGCTGGAGAATCGATCACGCCCGGCCACGCGACGTCAGCGCGGCCGGGCGTTTGGCTGACGGATCTTTCGCTCGTGTTCGTCGCCTTTGTGTGGGGTGTGAATTTCAGCATCGTGAAATTCGGCACCACGCTCGTCGATCCGCTGGCGTACAACGGACTGCGCATCGCCCTCGCCGCCGTCGTATTGTCGATCATCGTTGCGATTGGCCGCGCTCCGCTGCCGCAACGTTCGACGATCGTCGCGCTACTCCTCCTCGGCGTTCTCGGCAACGGCATATATCAGTTCCTGTTCGTCGAGGGGATCGCGCATACGCGGGCGAGTGATGCCGCGCTCGTCGTGGCGGCGTCGCCGGCGTTCATTGCCATGATCGGACGGGCGAAGGGGATCGAGAAGATTTCCTCGCGCGGCTCGTTTGGCATCGCGCTATCGATGGCCGGCATTTCGCTCGTCGTTCTTGGAACCTCGCGTGGCGCCGAGGGGCGTGCGGGGGACGACTGGGACGCCCAGGGGATGGCGGGGTGGAGGGCCGCGGGGGACTACACCCTGGAGGTCAAACCCCCCACCCCAAGCCTGCCGGGAATCGCACTGTCGGCG